>DAICZN010000042.1 GCA_027311105.1 Gallionella sp. | reverse complement strand
GGTGTGTTCTGCGCCTCCTTTGGCGGCGGAGTTGGCTGCCTGGGTTTGGGTGGCACCGGAGGTTTGGGTTCAGGTGGCTTCAAGGACGGCTGTTGCGCATTTTCCAGTTCGATGGGCATGGTCTCGGACAGCGCCGGTTTGGTCCGGGATGCCGTACCCAGGACGACCACCGCGCAGGCCAGCAGTCCCAGTTCGATAACGACAGCCAAACCGAATGCCTGCACGGGATGACGGCTATAAAGTGCGGACATCGCTTTACCTGCCGTTGGTGATGCTGGCGGCAAGACCGATCTCGGATGCCCCTCCGGCGCGGATCGCATCAATCACGCCCATCACTTCCTGCAGCGTGGCAGTCTGGTTGCCGGCGATCGTCACGGCAGTCTTGCTGCTGCCGCGCTGCAGCAGCAGGTCGGTCAGCTGTGCCGGAGTCAGGGTGCGATTCTCCACCTGCAAAGAGCCGTCCGCAGTTATTTCAACCAGTAATTTCGGCGCCGGTATCGTAACCGCGGTCGAGCTGGTCGGCAGCTTGGTCACCTGGCCCGAGGTCGGGATCATGCGCAGCGTCAGCATCGCAAAGAAGACCAGAAGGAACAGCATGATGTCTATCATCGGGATGATTTCTATCCTGGCCTTGCGCGTTTCAAAATATCTCATTTCAGGCCCTCGCCTGGGCGCGGATCAGTTCGACCGTAGCCTGCTTGGACGAATGCGGGACTCCGGGGCGGCCCTGGCGGTTGAGCAACATCACCTTGATCGTTTCCAGCTGGTGCAGGATGGTGCGCACCCGGGTGTGCAGGGCATTGAAGAACACCAGTCCTATCATCGCGATCAGCAGGCCGGAAGCGGTGGCGATCAACGCCTCGGCAATGCCCCCGGTCACCTGCATCGCGCCGGTCTGGGCATCACCCAGCGCATGAAACGCGTTGAACATGCCGATGATCGTGCCGAACAGCCCCAGCAGCGGGGCCAGCGTGATCACGGTGTCCAGCATCCACAGCGAACGATCCAGGCTGGGCACTTCGTGCATGATCGCTTCTTCCAGGTGACCGTCCAGGCTTTCCCGATCGGTGCTGGCGGGCTCGCTCTGCAGAATGGAAAACAGGCTGGCATGCGGCAATTGCGCAAGTTCATCCGGAACAGCCAGTGAGGCAATCTGCACGTCCGCAGCCTTGAGCATGGCTATCAGCCGCGCGCCTCCTTCCTGCATATTGGACAGGTGGCGGCTGCGCTCGATGATCACGGTCAACGCGACCAGCAACAGCAACAGCATCAGATACAGCGTGCCGCCCGAGTCGTTGGCAAGTTCAAACAAGTGTGTAATGTTCATGATGGTATCCGGTTCCTTTACATGCTGACCGACAGGCTTAATGCGTAATTGCGCACCGGATTGACATAGAACATCGGGTTCCCGCCGGCATCATTGGCGAAAGAAGCGAAGATGCCGTTCTTGTCGAACACGTTGTTGACCTGGAATCCGACTTTGGCGTTTTTCCCCCAGCTTCCCACGCTGTCAAGCGCGTAGCTGTAATTGAAATTGGTTATCGTAAAGCTGGCGAAGGGAATAGGATTGCCCTGGGCATCCTGCCCGCTGTAGCGATGGCCGACTTCCTTGGCGATCAGCGAGGCATAGACCGGGCCGCGGTTGTAGATCAATCCTGCGGCAGCGGTATTTTTCGGAACGTTCAGCAACACGTTTCCTGCCGTGCTCATCGAGTAGTTGTTGATCGCGTAGTTGCCGTAAAGGCTGAAACCCTCGCCGACAACATAAGTTGATTCTCCCTCGATACCGTTGTATTTCACCCCCCCGGCATTGCTGAAGCAGGTATTGATGCCGCAAGGGGCAGCAGTGATCTGGTTGTTGAAGTCAATCTTGTAAACGTCGCCGGAAACAGTCAGGCGGCTTCCGCTCCAGGTTGTGCCCAGCTGGTAATTTTTTGTCGACTGTGGACTCAGCGTGCCGGGCAATACGTTCGGCTGATAGAAGTTGTTCAGGTTGGGAGCCAGGAAACCTTCGGCAAACTGGGCGTAAGTTGTCCAGTTCGACCTGATTTTATAATGCGCCGAAACAGCGGGCAGGGCCTTGGCCCAGGTTTGCGATGCGCTATAAGGCTGGTTGGTTCCCGCGTTGACGGTTGCATCTATGGTGCGGGTGAACGAGGAGTATTTCAAGCCCGGGGTAACCGTAAGGGCGTCCGTGGCTTTCCATTCATATTGCATATAAGGCTGGATGGTGGTCAGGGTATCAACCATCGATTGGTTCAAGCCATTGACACCGCCGCCGGCCGGGTTGAGTGCCCCGCCCAGCGAGTAGTCGACATTCATGTTCATGCGATTATTGGTCTGATGGTCGACCCACGCCCCGTATTCCAGGTTTCCGTGTTCCAGTGTATTCGTCAGGCGCAACAGATCGCCGTAAGACCTGTAGTTCATGTCCATCTTCTGCCCCGGAACATTGCCGGCTCCGTATGAGGTGCCATTGGGACCTGCGCCACCCGGGTCGTTGCCATTGAAACCGTTGTGGTAGTAAGCATAGGTGTAGACCTTGTTATCGATCTTCAGGTTGCCCTGCACGCTGTTGAGCCCGACGTATTCAAAATCACCGGTGATATCGTCGTAGTTGTAGCCGTAATAATTCTGGCTGCTGGGGTCGGCGCTCAGGCCGTAATTCTGTCCGTATTTGGCTATGTTGGCGAGCGTGGCACCCAGCGGCACGTTCTGGTGCACCTGGTTCTGCATGGTCACAAAAGTAACGGAGGTGTTGTCCGATACCGGTTTGATGAATTTGACGAACAGGTTGTTGCGCCTGATATTGCTGTTGGTGAGATACCCGTCCGAGGAGAAGTTCTTGTAGTCGATAAATGCGCTCGCGTCACCGTAGTTCTTCATGCCACCGGTATCAAATTCAGCGCCGGCCAAAACGGTGTTGAAACTTCCCACGGTGGCATAGGGCGTGAAGGCAGCCGCAGTCATGGGGTCTTTCGAATTCACCGCTATCGTGCCGCCAAACGTTGCATCGCCGATGTTGCTCGCATCTCCGGGGCCGCGGTCGATGACGATGTTGCCGATATCCTGGGACATGAAATAGGAAGTGGAATGATGCGTGAAGTCGTTGGAGTCTCCCCAGGGAATGCCGTCGAAGGTCACGTTATATTGCCCGTCCTGGAAGCCTCTCATTGTCAGGCTCTGGGTTTCCATCATCCCGGGCCCGTTGGGATCCACGCTGAACATGCCGGGTGCGATATTTACAATATCCGTATAATTGGAGCCCGCCGAAGCATTTTCCTGGATGTAATGCTGGTTGATGATGGATTGGGGCTGGGCGGCATCCAGCGAACCCTGGGTGGGTGCCTGGTAGGTCGGGGAATCCTTGTTGACGGCCACATTCCCGGTATCGGTTGCACCGACCACGCCCAGATCGGTCACGTCGGCGGCAAAAGCGCCATTGCTTGCACAGGCTAGAATCGAGAGTACGATTCCGGCCGGGACGAGTTTTCCGAAATTGTCACGATTGAAACAGTTGGACAGGTTTTGCCTGACATCGCTTTTTTTGCGCATGCTTAATTTCCCCTGGATAAATTTGAACTGAAAGCCAACGCGGCGTAATGAATTTGAAACGCTGGGGAATGTACCTGAGCAATGTTAAAAATGGATTAAGGGTTTGTGACTTTTTTATTGCTGAAATATTTCCGTTGGCGGGCAATGGGGTAAATGCCGACAGACACTCGCCGGGATTTTATGCTGGTAGGCTTGATTTGTTGTAACGAGACTTGCGCAGGGCCGCGCCGGCCTATGATTTGAATTTTCCGCCTGCGGTAAATTCACTGCATGAAGAATATGTCCCGGGTTTTCCGCGGCACATGAGCATGCGGCGTGGCCACTATGACAGGCTATCGCGCGGAAATGTATGCAGTGCACCTCCGGCCGGGGACTGGATGGCTGCAAGGTATGCTAACTGCCGCAGCGACGCTAATCACCCCACTGCGCAGTCAGTTTGCGCTCGCGCCGGTTCTCCGCCAGGCGCAGCATGAAAGGGCAATCTTCGCGGTGTATGGTAATGCCCCGGTCGCGGGTGACGTAGCCGACGATGGCATCCGGCGGTGCGGGCTTGCAACATTTGGCGATCCGGGTCATCAGGTTGTTCACTCCGCCGACCGTGATGTCTGCCGTGGGCTTGCGCGGGGCTGCGGGTTTGAATGCCCTGGGCGCGGCTATCCCGATTGTCCTGCCCGGCAACTCTTCCCGGATGGCCACGGCGATACGCCGCTGGGTGACTTCGTTGCGTCCGATGGCGGCCAGCAAATCCTCCAGTTTGTTGAAATGCAGCCGTTGCGCGATCTTTTCCTGGTTGATGGAAGTGATGCCCAGGCGGTGCAGTTCGCGATCCAGTTGTGTTCTGCCCTGCGCGATGCTTTCGTCGAGGTTCTGGTTCTTGAACCATGCGCGCACCTTGGCGCGGGCGCGCGGGCTTTTCAGATAACCCAGCGCGGGGTTGATCCAGTCGCGGCTTGGTGCGCCCAGTTTGACGGTCAGGATTTCCACCCGCTGCCCGTTCTGCAATTTGTAGTTGAGCGGGACTATGCTGCCATCCACCTTGGCGCCGCGGGTGCGGTGGCCCAGGTCGGTGTGCAGGATGTAGGCGAAGTCCACCGGGGTCGCATCCCTGGGCAGGGCGATCACCTTGCCCAGCGGGGTGAACACATAGACCTGGTCGCGGAACAATTCATTCTTGAACTGTTCCTGCAGGTCTCCCTGGCCGCTCAGGTCTTCTTTCCATTCCAGTATCTGGCGCAGCCAGGCGATTTTCTCATCGAACCGGGTATCGGATTTTCCGCCTTCCTTGTAGCGCCAGTGTGCGGCGACACCGAGTTCGGAATGCCGGTGCATCTCGCGGGTGCGTATCTGCACTTCCACTGCAAGGCCGCGCGGGCCGGTCACGGCGGTATGCAGCGAGCGATAGTCGTTGCTCTTGGGATGGGCGATGTAATCGTCGAACTCACTTTCTATCGGCGGCCACAACTCATGCACCAGGCCGAGCGCCGTATAGCATAACCTGATGCCGTCAACCGGGATGCCGTCGACCTGGTTGTCGTCGATCAGTATGCGCACTGCCCGCACGTCGTAGAGCTCGCTGAAATCCATCTGTTTGAGTTTCATCTTGTTGATGATGCTGTAGATGTGTTTGGGGCGCCCGGTCACCTCGGCGGATATGCCCGCCTGGCTTAACGCCTGCTTTAACCGGGATACCACATCGGCGATATATTGTTCGCGATCCGCCCTGCGTTCATCCAGCAGCCCGGCAACTTGTTTGTACAGCCCGGGTTCCAGATAGCGCACTGACAGGTCTTCCAGCTCCCATTTGAGTTGCCACACGCCGAGACGGTTGGCCAGTGGCGCAAAGATGCTGCGAGTTTGCTGCGCGGTGAGTTTTTGCTGTTCCTCGCCGGCGCCGGATAAATGGCGCAGGGTCTGGGTGCGCTCGGCCAGCTTGATCAGCACCACGCGGATGTCTTCCACCATTGCCAGCAGCATTTTGCGCAGGATTTCTGTCTGTTGCGCGGCCTCGTCCTTGTCGATTTTGGCGTCGCTTGCTTCGCTGAACAGGTGTATCCGTTCCATTTGTGAAATGCCTGCGACCAGCATTTTCACGTTGGTGCCGTAACCCTGCTCGATTTTTTCGGCCCAGCCATCCAGATACCGGGGCACGGCATGCAAAATGGCGGCGGTGACCGTTTCATAATCCAGGTTCATGCCTGCCAGTATCGATGCCGCGCCCAGCGCGTGATGCAGCAGCGGCGCGCCGGTGAGTTCGACTTTGCCCTCGTAGAGCGGGTCGGCCAACTGGCATGCGCTGCGCAACACTTCAACCTCGGCGGGAGCAAAAATTCCCGACGCAGTATCCAGCCAGGATGCAACGATTGCGGGTGATGCGGGCGATTGTTTTGGCATGAAAGTCATCGGAAATTATTTCACGGGCGCACGAAACAGGTCAGGGTGTGCGGCATAAATGCAAACATTAAAATTTGTCGGGTAATGCCGTATTGTGGCGTCGTTTGAAGTTGCGGCTCTGTTGTTCAATTATGCGCGATGTCGACAAGTCGTGCATTGAGCATGCGCGCCAGTGCCTTGCCACCCTGCCGCATGACGCTGTCATGGTTCCACTTGATCAGCGGGCGCGCAAACAGCGCCAGAAAATTCATCCATGCCGGCGTGGTGTACACCCGCCACTCGAAACGCACGATGGATACCGTTCCCTCGGCGGAGAACGACCAGCGGCCCCGGCCTTCCACATCGCCGCTGGCGATGCCTTCGATTGCGGCAAGGGGCTCGACGTGCATAACGTGAATGTCGAAAGTGAGCCGGTATGGAAGGTGCCCTTTCCAGGAGTAGCGGCGTACGCTGCCGATGCCATGCGCATCTCCCCGGACCAGTTCCTCGACCCTTTCCACATTGCGCCACCACAGTGGCCAGTTCAGGGAATGGTAGATGGCTTCGCAGACTGACTCGAGAGGGGCTTCGATGCGCCAGACGGTGACAAAATGGTACTCCATCTTTTCCCCTGATTATGGATTGAACAGTGAATCCGGCAGTGCAGTGTTGATTTCCGCAGCGTCCATCGTTACGGTTTCGATGACCTCACCCCGCAGGTCGCGACTGACCACCCGGAGAGGAAACAGGCTTTCCGGGTCCAGCCACAGTTCATACCGGTGCACGCCGCCAATCTCGAAATTTCCCGTCCCGGTTACGGCAAGATACACGGTTTTCTTGCCGGCAATGATGTCAGAACCCGGCGACTCCAGTTTCCCTCCATCACGCAATGCGCGGACATTTTCCAGCAGGACGCCGACATCCGAGCGATCCACGCGCTGGCCGCGGCTGCTTCTGATCAGCGGATTGTCGGGGCTCAAATCAAGTTCCGGGAAATGCCTGACGCCGAATGGCCACAGGCGAACTTTTCGCGTGTGGGGATTGTAGATCAACACCGTGCCGGAATGCGGGCGGATGAATTCCATGCGCACGAAACCGGGCTTTTTGTAGTAGTACCGGATATGCTCCTCGCCGTCCGCATGCATGGAATGTATCGTGACACTGTAGGAGGTGACTGCGCGATATTGCTCGATGGCGCCGGCCAGCGGGTCTGACGGGGTGCCGGTGAGTGTTGCGGCAAGCATCAGGGCAGGCAGCACTGGCTTGCCTCCGGGAACCCGGAATGGGCCGAAATGCAAAGCGTGGTCAAGTCTGGCAATGCGGCATATGGATGGCATGCAGGAAAAAATTTTCCTTGCGGCTCAGCGCAGGAGGGCGGGCCGTCAGTTCCCCCGGCAGGGCCCTCCGGGTTTCTGGACGGACCCATGGCTTATTGCACTACCTCGAGCACGCCTTCCATACCCTTTTCGCGGTGGCTGGCAAAAAACAGCAGTTTGTTCCTGCAATAAAAAGGGTATTTGCCGGCGGCAGTGGGCGTAAAGCGAATATTTTTGACATCACTGGACAGGCTTTCATCCACCGCAATTCCCGCGCCAGGCGATTGAATGACGAAGGTGTGGGGTATCCACCCCTTTTCAATACTGACCGCCAGTTCCACGGGTATATTCACCTTGACGATCACACGGTTGGGCTTGAAGAAGTAACTGCCCCCCTCGATCCGCACATGTTGCACGCCATCTGCGGCAATAGTCGCCTGATAAACGATCTCCCCGGGCGGAGTCGCATCGGCGCGACACATTGAAAAACCTGTCATCCCGATGCAGAGCAGAATAAGTATCCGGAAGTTTTTCATAAATTAGCCCTCCTTAAATTTTGTCAATTCAAACAGTACTAAATTTACATTGCCCATGAGCGGTGCGAACCAAGTCTAGCATGAAAAATGCGGATCAATTCCGGATAAACCGGACGGCAATTCAGCGTGCAGGGGGATATCACGGATGCCGCCCCGGCGGCTTTGCCCTTCTGGTATCCGAAAAATTCGCAATCGAAGTCCGCAGCATGCTGCAGGGGCGGAAAACGCAAACAGCGCGGCGAATCCTGATCAATCGAATTTGATGCGTCCCTCCGGCCTGGCCTGCGCATGCCGCCTGAAGCGTATAGTCATCACGCTATGCTAGAATCGAAAAAAGAGGAACAGGTAAAACTTGCGATGCCAGACCACGAAACCTCTATGCAGCAGGAAGCCTTGCAGCAGCGCAACGACACTGCTCCCGACATACTGGTCATCGGCGCCGGGCCTGCCGGATCAACCGTCGCGGCTTTGCTGGCTGAGCGGGGTTATGACGTCGTTATTCTGGAGAAATCGCGCCACCCGCGATTTCATATCGGCGAGTCGCTGTTGCCATTAAACCTCCCCTTGTTTGAGCGCCTGGGTGTCGCTGAACAGGTTGCCGCCATCGGGATGCTCAAATACGGCGCGGAGTTCATTTCGCCGGATCATGACCGGGCAAGCTATTTCGATTTCGGGCAGGCGCTGGACAAATCGTTTCCCCATTCTTACGAGGTGCGCCGTTCTGATCTCGATGAGATACTGTTCAAGAACGCCGTCACCAAAGGGGCGCGCGCCCGCGAGGGCTGCAAAGTCACAATGACCGAGTTTCCGCGCGCCCAGCCGGCGATAGTCACTTCTCTGAGCGAGGAAGGGCAGATTACCGAATGGCATCCCCGCTTTGTGGTTGATGCCTCGGGGCGGGACACGCTGCTGGCGAACCAGTTCGGGACCAAGCAACGCAACAGGAAGCACGCCAGTGCGGCCATCTATGCACACTACGAGGGTGCCGCGAGGCGCACCGGCAGGGATGAGGGGAATATTTCCCTGTTCTGGTTCGAACACGGCTGGTTCTGGTACATTCCGCTGGCGGACGGCTCGGTGAGCGTGGGCGCGGTTTGCTGGCCCTATTACATGAAGTCGCGCAAAGTCCCCGTTGATCAATTCTTTTCCGACACCATCGCGCTTTGCCCACCTCTGGCAGGGCGGCTGAAGGATGCCGCGCGGGCGTCCCCGGTTTCTGCGACAGGTAATTTTTCTTATGCTTCAAGCCGCAGCTCGGGGTCAAACTACCTGATGCTGGGTGACGCCTTCGCCTTTATCGATCCGGTGTTTTCCTCCGGTGTTTTGCTGGCCATGAACAGCGCATTTTCAGGCGCGGAGACTATCGACCAATGCCTGCGCAATCCCGCCGCAGCATCACGCGCCTTAAGGAATTTCGACCGGACTTCACGGCATGGGCTGAAAATCTTTTCCTGGATAATTTACCGCATGACCACGCCGGTAATGCGCGACATGTTCATGCATCCCAGCAATAAATTCCGCCTGCAGGAAACGCTGCTTTCGGTGCTGGCCGGCGATCTCTTCGGTGACACCCCGGTACGATTCAGGCTGGCAATCTTCAAGTTTATTTATTACCTGCGGAGCATGGTCATGTTCAAAGAGAGTTACCGGGCATGGC
>DAICZN010000039.1 GCA_027311105.1 Gallionella sp. | reverse complement strand
TGGTCATCAGCTTCTCGATGTCCACCAGGATCAGCATGCGCTCGTCCACCGTGCCCAGGCCCTGCAGGTAGCGGGTGTCCATGCCGGCCCCGAATTCCGGGGCCGGCTTGATCTGCTCCGCTTTCAGCGTCAGCACGTCCGACACGCCGTCCACCACCATGCCCACCACCCGGTTCGCCACGTTCAGGATGATCACCACCGTGGTTTCGTCATAGCTGACCCGGCCCAGCCCGAATTTGATGCGCATGTCCACGATGGGCACGATGCTGCCGCGCAGGTTGATCACGCCCTTGATGAATTCGGCGGTGTTGGCGATGCTCGTCACCGCATCGTAGCCGCGGATCTCCTGCACCTTGAGGATGTCGATGGCGTATTCCTCGGCGCCCAGCGTGAAGGTCAGCAGCTCGCGGCCGGATCCCGCCGCTCCCGGTTCCTGATCAGATTGCATGGCATCTCCTCCTGCTATTTAAAAATTTGAAAAATTATCGCCTTCAGGTCGCCTTCATCTCGCGGAGAGAATTTGCCCGGTAGCGAAAGTTTCGCAAAGCTAATCCCCATGCTCCCGCGACATGAACCGCTGCGACAATTTGACCAGCGAACTCACGTCCATGATCATGGCGACCCGTCCATCACCCATGATCGTGGCTCCGGACACGCCATCCACCTTGCGGTAATTGGTTTCCAGGCTCTTGATTACCACCTGATGCTGCCCTACCAGTTCGTCCACGAACAGGGCGACCTTCCGGCCTTCCGTTTCCAGCAGCACCAGAATCCCTTCGCAGGGATCGGTAATTTTGGGTTTGATATTGAACACTTTATGCAGCGTAATGATCGGCAGATATTCGCCCCGCACTTGTACCAACTTGCCTTGCCCGCCGACTTCATTGATATCGCCGGCCCCGGGCCGGAACGACTCTATGATGAAACCGAGCGGGATGATATATATCTGCCCGCCCACGGCCACGGACAAGCCATCCAGGATCGCCAATGTCAGCGGCAGGCGGATAGCGACGGTGCTGCCTTTTCCCTGCCGGGATGTTACATCGACACGACCGCCGATACCCTCGATATTTCTTTTCACCACGTCCATGCCCACGCCGCGCCCGGAAACATCCGTGATGGCGATTGCTGTTGTAAAGCCGGGGGCATAAATCAATTTCCAGACATCTTCATCGCTCATGCCGTCACTGACGGATATGCCATTCTCCCTGGCTGTTGCCAGTATCCGCTCGCGGTTCAACCCCGCCCCGTCATCCGACACCTCAATGACAATATTGCCGCCCTGATGAGCGGCACGCAGTGTAATGGTGCCCTGCGGGTCCTTGCCCCTGGCGACACGGTCCCCGGGAAGTTCGATACCGTGATCCAGGCTGTTGCGCACCAGATGGGTAAGCGGGTCGCTGATTTTTTCGATCAGTCCCTTGTCCAGCTCGGTACTCTCACCAATGATTTTGAGTTGCACCTTCTTGTTGAGCTTGCCTGCACTGTCCCGCACCACACGCTGGAAGCGGTTGAATACCAGGCTGATCGGCATCATGCGCACCGACATCACCGAGTCTTGCAGGTCGCGGGTGTTGCGCTCGAGCTGCGCCAGGCCATTGATCAGCTGTTCGTGCAACACCGGGTCCATACCGGATACGATTTCCGCCAGCATGGACTGGGTGATGACCAGCTCCCCGACCAGATTGATCATCGCATCCACTTTGCCCACGCTGACACGGATGGAAGTGTCGCTTCCTGTTACTGCAGAAACCCTGTCCGCAGCACGGCGGCCGGGGACGTCATCGTGCCGCGCATCCAACCGGGACGGCGGCTGGATCCGGGATACGGTTTCGTCGAAGAAACCATAACCCTGGGCATTTTCCCTACCCGATTTTATCGCCCCGGGCTCCACGAAAAAACCATAGCCCTCGCCATCCGCCCCGGCCGGGTACGATTCATCAAAAAGGCCGTATCCCTGCCCGGCACCGGCCGCGTTGTCGGGGATGGTCTCACGGACCGAAATTGCAAGCTGTTCCGGCCTTAGAAAGAACGAGAATATCTCGCGCAAATCCGCTTCGGATGCGTAAGCGGTCAGTGACAAATCCACCGCATCATCGGTAATTATTTTATTTTCGATCTTGCCCAGGTTGCCCAGGTCATCAAGCAAATTCTCGAGGTGAAGCCGGTCGGGAAAGATGCCGGGCGAATTGGCAAACCGGATTCGGTAAACATGCCGTACGGAAGTATGCGTCTTTGCGGCGGGCGGATGGGCACTTTCCGCGGCGGGAGCCCCGCCTGAATCATTGGCCAGGCGCTCCAGTGTTGCGCAAATTTCGATGGAGGCCGCTTCGTCGGCAACAGCTCCATTCTGGTGCGCATCCAGCAAGCCGCGCAGCACATCGCCCGCGCGCAGAAAGACGTCCACCATTCCGCGCGTGAGTGCAATCTCATTTTTGCGTATGCGATCCAGCAACGTTTCCAGAATATGGGTCACATCGGCCATATCGGTAAAACCGAAAGTGCCGCTGCCCCCCTTTATGGAATGGGCAGCCCGGAAAATTGCATTTAGCTGGTCCGCATCCGGGGCATCCGGATCGAATGCAAGCAACAGGCTTTCCATGCTCGCGAGATGTTCGGCGGCCTCGTCAAAAAATACCTTGTAGAACTGGCTCATGTCGATGGACATAGGCTCTTCCATGGGGTTTTCATTCCGGGAACTCCGGCAGGCATCAGTTTGCGGGCGGTGACATCAGCCAATCACCTTTTTGACCACCTCCAGCAATTTATGCGGGTCGAACGGCTTGACCAGCCAGCCCGTCGCTCCGGCCGCCCTGCCCTGATTTTTCATGTCGTCACTGGATTCGGTGGTCAACATCAGTATCGGCGTGGACACGAACTGGGGAAGCGCCCGCAACGCTTTGATCAGCGCCAGGCCATCCATCCTTGGCATGTTCTGGTCAGTCAGTATCAGATCGATGGCATTGGCCCCGGCCTTGTCCAGCCCTTCCTGGCCGTCAGCCGCCTCGATGACGGCATAGCCTGCAGATTTAAGGGTAAAAGCCACCATCTGACGAATGGAGGTGGAATCATCAACAGCCAAAATAGTTTTCGCCATTTTTCCCGCTCAAAATGTATAAGTTAATATGGTAATTCCAGAGTGCTGAACCAGGGCATTAATTACCCAAAAAATGCCGCCGGCCATTGCCAAGCTTCCCAAAACTAAAACAATTCTATATCGCCCGTGCCAAAATTTTTCTGCGCGACAGGATTGGCTTTCTGCTTGTTCAGCGACACCACGTATTTGTCCAGCAGGAGATTATAGGCGGCGATTTGCTCCATATACTCCTTGTGCGTCGGGCTGCCCGATTTGCCTTTGCCCTTGCCCATTTCGCTTGCCACTTCCTGCAGTGCGGCCATGCGCATTCTGGCGTGCTCAATCAGCTGTGAACTCATATCCTGGAACTGCAGGGTGGATATGACCACCAGCACATTCTGTTCCACATTGGCGCTGATCATATTAAGCTCAAGCGCATTATCAGCCACGATTTGATTGAAAGAATTCAAGTGCGCCGTCATGGCCTGAATATGCCGGCTGGATTCCCCTGCCAACGCAGCATTGCTTTCCGCAGGGTTGCCGCCGGGCTGTTCCGGAACCGCCAGAAAGCGCCCGACATCGGCTGCCAGTTCCCGGATCTGTTTGCTGAAATCATTGGTATGACGGGAAAGATCGCGCACTCCGTCGGAAATCGCGATGAAATTGCTTACCAGCCTGGATATGGCATCATTGAGTATCGCCTGCGTGTTGCCCAATTCGGTGTGTGCCGAGCTGAGTTGTTCGGATATCTCATTGCCCAGCTGCACGTGAAAGGCACTGCTCTCCTGAAGGAACTCGTGCCCGCTCGATGATAGCGAATCTGACGCGTTCCTGAAATTTTCGCCGGCTTGCCTGACCAGATAGCCCAAACACACCAGCATGGTCAAGAACACCAGCACATCGGCCAGCAGATATCTTGAATTGTGCAGATACAGTGTTACGTCCCCTCCCAGCAAGATGCCGCTAATCAATGCACCGGCTGCGGCAAGGCGAGAATAATTTTTCATGCTTGTCATTTCCTGAATTCCACTCGTTTTCCCGCGCACAATTTGTTATCCCCCGGGATACGAACCCGGTCCCGCGCAGCCTTGCATCATCGCGTCAAATACTACCGTGTTTAAGTTGGTGTAACAACCGAATGTTGCCGCGCTTGCCGCCCGGAAAGCCTGCCCGAAGCGGGCTTTCGCAACCGGTCACAGAGGAAGAATGTCGCGAGAAACTCAAGCCGGTGCAACCTTCTCATGGGCGCTGCCGGCTTGCAGGGCGGCATGCACATGCCGCAGCAAATCAGTGTCGGTATAAGGCTTGGTCAGGTAGATATCGACCCCGGCGCGCAAGGCTTGCTCGCGATGCTTTTCTGTCGAACGTGAAGTGATCATGATGATGGGCAGGTGCCGGGTGGTCTTTTCCAGGCGCAAATGCTGTGCGAGTTCCATGCCATTCATGTTGGGCATTTCCAGATCGGTGCAGATTATGTGCGGATCGAAGGATTTAAGCACGCGAATCGCTTCCATGCCATCTCCTGCACCCTTGACTTCGTAGGCTGCATCCTGAAGTAGCTGCATCAGTCCCCTGCGTACGGAAAGCGAATCGTCCACAACCAGTATTCTGCGCACATGGCGACGGGCGGCCGCGGCCAGATCGGCGGCGGCCTTAACTGCGATCGGCGAGGCAAGCAATTCCGGGACGTTGAGCAGCGGCACCAGAGAACCGTCGCCCAGTATGGTCACGCCGGAGAGGCCGTGCACACGGGGCAGATATTTTCCCGTGCTCTTTACCATTACGCTGCGGCTGTCGATGAGCTTGTCGACCAGGATTGCCTTGATGCCGTCTATTGTGCGGATCAGGACTTTAGGCATGGCGGCAAACCGTTCAGAGCCCGGCGGCGGGGAAGGATAGCCGGTCAGCAGGGACAGATCATGCAGCGGAAAACTCTCGTCCCGCATTATGAATTGCCAGCCGGCACTGCCTGTATTTTTTTCTCCGGTGGTTTCAGCGTAATGGATCCTGCCCAGTCCGGCGGGGAACGCTTCCTTGATGTAATGAATTGGAATGGCAAAGACCTGTTCCCCCGCCTCAACCAGCAAGGTGTGCTGTGTCACCAGCGATGCCTGAAAGCGCAATACGACTTCGCATCCGTTTCCCGGTTCCGAGCCGAGCTCTACCGTTCCCTTGATATTTGCCAGGCGAGATGCCACCACATCCAGACCCACTCCGCGCCCGGAAATTTCATTGACCTGATCACGGGTGGAAAACCCCGGCAGCAGCACCAGACGGGCAAGTTCGGGGTAAGTGAGTTGCTGTTCCTCGCGTATCAGATTCCGTTCGACCGCCTTGGCGCGGATACGCGCATAATCCAGACCCCGGCCGTCATCGCGGATGGTGACGATAATTCCTGATCCCTGCCGGGAAAAATCAAGTTTGACCGTGCCTTCCGGCGGCTTTCCTGCAATTGTTCGTTCCTCGGGCAATTCGATGCCATGATCAACCGCATTACGCAGGATATGCAGCAGCGGATCAGCCAGCTTGTTAAGCACATCGCCATCTATCTGGATTTCGCCGCCGGTAATTACCAGCCGTGCCTGTTTTCCCGTTTGCTGGCAAGTCTGTCGCACATTGCGCATCAGGCGCGCTGTCAAAACGCTAGCCGGAGCAAGCCGCGTTGCCGCGACCTGATACTGGAGTTCCTTGTTGATGCTGGCCTGTTGCACAACCTCGCTGCGCAAGCTGGACACGCCGGCTTCAAGGCTGCCCGTCATTTCGCGGGCATCGGCGGTAACCTCGACCAGTGCCTGGGTAACGCCATGCAACTCTGTGTAGCGGTCCAGCTCCAGCGGATCGAAAGACCCGTCTTTTCCGGTATCGGTCCGTGCCAGCGACAGGCCGCGCAACATCACTATCTTCTCAATGTCGGTTACCTGTTGCCGGAGCGCATAATTGTGCGATAGCAACGCGGCTGCGCGGGCAGTCAAATTCGCCACCTGCGATTCAACCCTGGCGATTACTGCGGTCATCTCGCCAACCAGCCTGAAAATTTCATCCACGGTATTGACCGGCACACGCAGCGTTGCCTGTGCTTCGATTTCCGGCGCGGGTACGGCGGAGAGTTCCGGTTGCGGCACATCGTGTGATGCCGGCTGAACCTCGACATCCCCATCGTCGGTCATGTTGGCAATGTCGCCCGATTTGACCTTGTTTGCCCAGGCCACGATCTGATTCAAAACTTCAAATGAATTCTCGGGCTGATCTTCGTCACCGCGGAGATAGCCCACCATTTGCGCGAGGCAATCGCTTGCCATAACCAGAGACCGGCCAAGTGCGCGCGGCGGCTTTACCGGATTCTTTTCGAAGTATTCAAGCACGTCCTCAGTATGATGTCCAAGTGCAGCCACCCCTCGTATCCCGACGATGCTGGCTGATCCTTTAAACGAATGCGCGATTCGTTTGGCGCCGCGCATGTCGTCAATATCCGCATGCCCCGCCGCGATCCTGGAAGTCAGCACCGCAAACTGCTCCACGCTGCCCGGGGCCTCGTCCAGAAATGCGTCATAAACTTCGCGATCTGCATTCTCCGGCACGGCAAGGGATATGTCTTCGATACTCACGCTGGCGGGCATATCGGCCCCGTCGAGCTGTGCCACCAGCTCCTCCGGCTCGAGCGGCGGGGTAGTCAGCAATTCGATCAAATCCAGCCTGGCAGACTCGTCGAAAGACTGCGCAAACAATGGATTCGACAGGTACTCGGCAAGCGCCATCGATGCGTTAAAATTTGCGGGATCCTGCAAATACCCGTCTACCAATGCCGGCCACGCGGCCAGGTGCCTGCAGGCGAGGGCGCGGGCATCCTGTTGCAGAAAAATGATGCCTGGCAATATTCCGTTCAGTGCGACGCACCAGGCACCCAACCCTGTCAGGCCGATCAGCCCGGCTGTTTGGCCGGTGCGCTCCAACTGGGTGGCGTAATCTTCCAATGCTTCCATCAACTGGGGATCGTCATTGGCGGCAGTGGCCATTGCATTTGTCCAGCGCTGGAAATCCGCGGTGGTTTGCGCAAGCTCCTTGCGCATTTCGGAAAAAAACGGGGTGAGCGCTTCTATAGACATAGGGGTTTAATTATGTGCCCATATTCCGCTCATTGGTTTAGCGGATAAAAATCTGGGTTTGTTCACTTTCCGTTTCCAATGTTGACGGCAACTTGAACACCGAAATCGCACTCACCAATTTCTGCGATGCCGACACGAGGCTCGCGGCACTCTGGTTTTGTGCGACCAGCTGTTCGGCAGTCTTCTCGGTGAACTGGGCGATCTCATCCGCGGCGGCGCGCAACACCACGGCAATCTTGGTCTGCTCCGCGGAACTGTTGGCAATCGTGGCGACCAATCGCACCAGCCGCGCCGTGGCCTCATGCGTCTCGCGCATCCTTTCGCCGGCGTTGTGCGCCAGTTCGGATTCCTTGATCACCTGCTCGATGGTCTTGTTCACCGTTGCAATGGTATCGTTGGTTTCGACCTGTATGTTCTGAACCAGTTTGGCAATTTGCCCGGTGGCCTGGCGTGAATTCTCCGCGAGGCGCTGAACCTCTTCCGCCACCACCGCAAATCCGCGCCCCGCCTCTCCAGCCATCGCGGCCTGCATCGCGGCATTGAGCGACAGCACGTGGGTGCGTTCGGAAATGGTATTGATCAGGTTGACAATCTGGGATATCTCCTGGGAACGTTCGCCGAGACGTTTGATGCGTTTTTCCATTTCCGAAATGGTTTCGCGGATCGCATTCATACCGCTCAGTGTTGCCTGCACGGTCTCCATCGCGCTTTCCGTGGACTTGGTGGCCTCCGCCGCGGCACGGTTCGAATCCCTGGCAAATATCGCCACCTCGCCTATCGAGGCCATCGCGGTTTCAAGGTTGGAAATCAGCCTCACGACGATGACATCCTCCTCCTTGGCCATCTCGTTCACCACATCCGACTGTTGTTTCATGCGCTCGGATGCGTCCTCCACAACGCCCGCCACCTTGGTCACATGATGCAACACGGTTGCAGTGACATCGGTCAGCTGGTTGATCGCATCACCCAGGGTGCCGATGATGTCGTCTGTCACCGGCGCACGAACCGTCAAATCCTTCTGCGCCAATGCGCCCATGGCGGAAAACAGCCCGATCACGGAATTGTTAAGGCGCTCATTTTCACTCACTGTGGATTTGAGAGACGCGATACGCTCATCCAGCAACTTGTCGAATGCGCGTCCGACTGCCGAAAGCTCATCACGCGTGCGCATATTCATGCGCACTTCATAAACACCGCTCTCGACTTTTCTGATCCCCGACAACAAGTGATTCAGCGGATTCACGATACCCCGATAAACGTAGCTGGCAAAGAACACAAGCAGCACGAACAGCACACATGTGCCGGCGATATAGGCGGTGCTTTCGTTTTTCATTGTCTGCTCCGCATTTTTCCGAAAATCCCCGGCATCGGCAGCAATCAGGGCGTTCAGCGTTGTCCGGGCTGCTTTCAGCTTGCCGAACTTGTCGGTGAACTCGGTCAGCTGGACATCGGTGCCCGCACCACCTGCCAGTGCTTGAGTTGCGATACTGCGCGCCGATTTTGCAAAATCATCCGCCCCTGCGCGAACAATCCCGGCCGCCTGCCGGGTCCTTTCCGGAAAAACCTCGGAATTCATCTGGATAACGATGCCGCTGAGCGACTTGAGGTTGCCATCCAGGCTTTTTAAAGCCTCGCTGTAAGTCGCCGTATTGCCGATTTTGGCCTCACGCACGATCTGCAGCACTTCGCTTTGTGCCTGTTCGAGAACCTGGCTCAGCTGCAATTGGGTATTGATCGCGCTGAAATTATCCTGTGTACGAGAGGCGACATCGCCCAGCCAGGACGTTACGCAATAGCCAGCCGCGCCCACCAGGATGGTGAACGACAGCGAGACGAAGCTAAAGGCTATCAATTTGGCGCGTACAGTTGCAAACATGACTTTCTCCTGAAATGCCAATCAAAATTTCAGTGCGCAGCCTGTCGCTGCGCCCCGATGCGGAATGTGGTTGTCGAGCACGAATATTGCGGTCATCAAAGGTGTCAGAGGGGCGCAGGCTCGACAAGAAAAACCGAATCGAAAAACGCGTCGGTATCAAGGTCGATCCAGATATCCCGTCCCTCCCTGTACGCACCCTTGGCGCAAGCGGCAATGGGATGGCCGATTTCCGCAAGGCTGACGCGGTCATCGTCCACGAATTTTTTGCGTTCCGGCAGGCTGCTGGTGGTTATCCCCACTGCCCCGTCCCCGCGCCCGCACACCAGTAACCACGGGTTCTCCGCGCCTTCGTGACGGACGCCAAACAGGTCGGCCATGTCTATCACCGGCACCACCCGTCCATGGCGATTCACCAGGCCCTTTACTCCGCGGGGCGCTCCGGGCAGGCGGAACAGCGGCGGCATAGCCACCACTTCGCTGGCACTCTCCATGCTCACGAGCAACCTGAGATCCCCGACTTGAAATCCCCGGCGATGGATGTGGAGCGCGTGTTCAGCTTCAACAAGCAGGCGAGCTGCAATTTCGGCATCGACCTGCGACTTTAGAACATTTATATCTATAGATTGGACAGAATTCATCTGTGGCACTTGTCAGAAATTAAATATATTGCAAATTGATTATATCGGCGTATTGCCCTGCACGCACAGCACGTTTCCCGTTCCCGTTGCATCCCCTGCCCGCCGGTTTTCAGACCAGCCGAATCCCCCGGACGGTTGGGCTACTTCTACCGCTCGGGTCCGTAATTGGTCCGCCGGTTCATAATGCGCTGCAGATATTCATGATCAATTAAGCCGCAGAAACCTGGCTATCGTTGCTAGCAATTTCTCCTCGTCGACCGGCTTGGTGAGATAGGCATCGCAACCTGACATCGAGCCGCGGATCTTGTCGAAAGGCGAGTCCTTGCTGGTCAGCATAACGACCGCCGATTTTTGTGCGGATCTATTGGACTTGATCAGTTTGCATACCTGGTATCCGTCTATCCCCGGCATGACGACATCCAAAAAAATACAGGTGTAATGTTTCTGGCCGGTAAAACCGATCGCTTGTTCGCCGTTCTCGGCATAGTCCACGCTGAAATTGAACGGGGCCAGTTTATTCTTCATGAATTCCCGCACTGTCAGGTTGTCATCCACCACCAGCACGGATTCTACCGAAGGATTTTGCGCGCGCCAGACACCGGAAATCTCGCCTGCCGACATTTGTGCTTTTGCGGGGGGAATCTGCAAGGCAGCTTCTTCTGGCCCGGCATCCGGTTGCATGGCCGGGCTTTTTGCCGCGACGAAGGGTCTTGCCGCGCCGGGGGCCATTGCAGGCGCCGGTGTTTCGCTTGGCCGCGGCCCGATCGCAGCATCAAACGCCTGAAAAAGTTTCATCCATCTTATCGGGCGCGCAAGGAGGGGCCAGCCGGTTCCGCGGCTTGAGTCGCCAACCATGATCGTCGGAATGACGCCCGACGCATTACGTTCGCCCAGCAACCTGACTGCCGCGATGTCATTCGCATCGACCAGAAGAATATCCGGGGGTGTTTCGAATGCATTATGCCGCGCAAACTTCGGCACGCGGCGCGAAGACAGGTCGAACACGCTGGTCAGCGCCATCAGTTCGGTCTGGTTGAAGCCGATCACTTCAACCGAATAGGTATCTTTTTTCATTGCGTTCTTTAGTATCCTGGAACTTGATCAGCAGGATTTAAATTTACCAGGTCCGCCAGCCAGCGAGTTTTCGGGTGCGCCAGTGTTATTCGGGGTTAACCCCCCGCCTATTTATGCACGGCCATAAAGTCGGCGATATTCTGCAACAGGACATCTTCCTGGTAGGGCTTTCCAAGATAGGTATTGACGCCCAGCTGCATCGCGTATTCACGGTGTTTGGCGGCCGTACGGGAGGTGATCATGATAATCGGCAGATCAAGGGTTTTGGGATCACGGCGCAAATGTTTTGCCAGCGCGAATCCGTCCATGCGCGGCATTTCGATATCCAGAAGCATCACATCGGGAGTGAATTCCGCCAGTTTTTCCAGCGCATCGACGCCGTCTGTTGCAGTAATCACCTGATAGCCGGCACGCAGCAGCATGCGCGTGGTGATCTTGCGCACGGTGAGGGAATCATCAACCACCATGATCAGGGGCTGGGTAACAAGCGGCTTGACGCTGGCCGCCTTGCCTGACTTCCCGGTCACGCCGCTACGCTGCGCCAACTGGATCGGGTTCAGGATCAGCAACACCCCGCCACTGCCCAGCACCGTCGCACCGGCTACCCATGGCATTCTCGCCAGTTGCGGACCGATATTTTTCACCATGACTTCCTGCTTGCCCAGAAACTCGTCAACATGCAAAGCAATTCTTTGTTCACCGCTGCGCAACAGCAGAATTGCGTTCCGCGGCAAATTTTCCTCGTCCGCATCCTGTTTTCCAAGAATATGGGGCAAGTAGTGCAAAGGATAGATGGCGTCCCGCCATTCGATTTGCCCGGCGCTGTGCAGGGACTGCATATCCGCCAATTTCACCTGCTGGACTTGTTCAATCATCGTGGCGGGGATGCCGTAGTTTGTTTCACCGGCACGCACCAGCAAAATTTGCGAGACTGCAAGTGTCAGCGGCAAATGAATGACAAAACTTGTGCCCTGCCCGCTTCTTGAGCTGACATCGATACGTCCGCCCAGCGCCGATATCTCGCTGCGAACCACATCCATACCGACACCGCGCCCCGCAATCTCGGTGACCTCAGTCGCGGTGGAAAGTCCGGGTGTGAAGATCAATTGGGTCAATTGCTCCTCGCTCAACTGTTCACCCGCCTGCAGGGTGCCGTTGATTATGGCTCTCTCGCGCAATTTCGCAAAATTCAAACCGGCCCCGTCATCGCTGAACTCAAACACGACTTCATTGCTCTCCTGGCGCAAGCTCAGGCGAATCTCGCCGATCGGATGCTTGCCGCTCTGCGCGCGCAGCTGTTCGCTTTCCAGGCCGTGCACTATGGAGTTGCGCAGCAGGTGTTCGAACGGCGCAATCATTTTTTCCAGCACGCTGCGATCCAGCTCCACATTCGTGCCCTGCAACTCAAGGTTGGCGCGCTTGTTCAGTTCCTTGCCGGTTTGCCGCACGATGCGGTACAGGCGATCAGCAATACTGTCGAACGATACCATGCGCACATTCATCAAACCCTGTTGCAGCTCGCGGCTAAGCCGCCCTTGTGCCAGCATGGAAGCTGCGGTTTCATTCAGGTGCTCCAGCATGGATTGCTGGACGGTTTGCACGTCATGCACGCTCTCGTTCATGAAACGCGTCAATTCCTGCAGGCGGGTGAACCGGTCGAATTCGAGTGGGTCGAACTGATCCGCGTGATCTTTTGCCAGCGAGACCCGCGCCTGCATCTGGCTTTCAGCCTGGATTTCAACCTCCCGCAACTGCTGGCGCAACCGTGCAACACTGGCAGTCAATTCCAGCAAGCCCTCCTTGTAGACGCGCATCTCGGTTTCCATGCGCGAACGGACCACACTGATTTCGCCGGCTTCATTAACCAGCCTGTCCACCACGTCGGCGCGGACACGCAACATGTTGCCGAGCGCCGCGCCCGGTTCCCCTCGCCGGTCAGCCCTGCGCTCCAATCCGGCAGGCTGATCCGCGGCGCGCCTGGACGGGGTAGCGGCGGGAATCTTCACTTGCAAGATTTCGGCCGCGGGTTTGCCACCGCGCAATTCCTCGAGCAATGCGGTGATCCGGTCATAATCACTTTCCAGCGTATCCCAATATCCCGCCTGGTCTCGCTGGTGCGAAGCCGCCACGCGGCCTTCCATTTCATGGGCAATTTCACCGATGCGCATCGCACCCACCATGCGCGAACTGCCTTTCATGGTATGCAGCAGGCGCTTTAATGATTGCACCTGCAGTTCATCCTGCGGGGATTCGCGCAGCAGGCGCAGCCCCTCGCCGATCTTGGGGCCCAGTTCTTCGGCTTCCTCTAGAAACACGGGTAGAAGTTGCTCGTCCAGATCGTCGTAGACTGTGGGTTCGTTACCTTCCTCAACCGCATTGGCAGGCTCTGCGATAAGCAGCGTATCCCGCAGTATTGCCGCGAAATCGGCGGCCGGCACTTCTCCGGCGGTTGTGCCGCGATCGCCGCCACTTTCGTCACCGGACAGGATTGTGTTCACATCATCGCCGGCCTGGAATTCGGCCGCATCGATATGCGCTTCAAACCGGTCGACAGGCTGGGTCGGAGGCAACATCATATCCTCAGCCATAGCCGGCTCTTCAGACTGGCTGCTTTTGCCGGCATCGCTCATCCACTGCGCTGCCGATTGCCGCTCCGTTTGCGGAATGCCGGCTGCATCCTTTTCTTCCGGGACAGCGGCAAATTTGCCCATATCAGCCAACAGGCCCGCAAACAGCTCGTCGTTGATTTCTGGCTTGTCCGTTTCGGGTTGCCGGCTTTGCAATAGCGATGCGTGAGTCGCGGCTTCCGTCGAGCCGGCGACTTCCATGGCTGCATCGCCGAGTCTGTCCTTGTCAGCCAATAATTGGGCAACAAGGTCGCTGCGCACCGCCGGTATTTGCTGGTCACCGATGTCGTGCAACATTCCATCCAGCGCGGCTATCGACTGGTCCAGCATACTCAACTGGCTGTCGCCCAGCGAGAACACATGATCCACGCGCACCACCAGCCAGCCTTCCAGCGCGGATGCCAACTCTGCCACTGCGGCAAACCCCATGGTGCGACTCACTCCCGCCAGCGTGTGCGCGGCGCGCATGAAATCATAATGCACCACCGGCGGGTGGGTAACACGCAGCTCCGCAAGCTGCTGGAACAAAATCTCGAGTTTCTGTTTGGCTTCTGTACTCGCGATACTGAACAGCCCGGGAGAAAAGTTTTTCTCCGCAGAGACGACTTCTCGGGGTGGAGTCACTGCGTGCCCGGGTTCGGCCTGGGGTTCGGCTTCAAACTCGGGCCTGGGTTCCGTTGCCGCTTCGGGTTCGAGTGCGGAACCCGATGCCGAAATGCCTGGCGGCAATCCGAAATCAGGATCGTTCTCGACCTGTTGCGCAACTGCCATCAGCCCAGTCGCATCGATGTGTGCCACGCCCTCCCTGCCGAGCGTTTCCACCCAGCCAAAAAAACTCTGGGCAGCGTTGTCGATAAATTTCAACAAGCCGGGATTGGCCGGCTTGCCGTCCTGCAGCCACTTGTTCAAGGCGCGTTCGACGTTCCATGCGACCTCGCCCAAATCGGTCAGGCCAACCATTCTGCCGCTGCCCTTGAGAGTATGAAAACCACGCCTGATGGTCACCAACGACTCGTGATTGTCGGGATGGGACCGGCAGATTTCCAGATTGGAATGGATAGCGCCCAGCACTTCCTGCGCTTCCTCAAGAAAGATATCCAGCAATTCCTGGTCTTCTTCCGATTGGGTTTGCGTTAACGGTGGTTTCGCAACACCTGCCACATAAGATATTTCCAGCGGCTCCGAAACCGGTTTTTCGGATGGGGAGGCTTCGAGTGGGGCGGGTGTGATGGGCTCGACCGGGGAAACATTCAGCGGTGTATCAAACTCGAGTGGCGCAACCGAATCGCTTCCCGTCGGGGCGGCAACCGGGGGCTGCTTGGCCGGCATGGGCACTACCTGCGCCAGAGCAACCGGGGGTTGCTGCCCGACCGGAGCCGACACTGCCGGTTCTGGCGCCTGATCCAGCCTGACCATTTCGGACAATGCCTGGTCCAAACCCCTGACGTCACCCGATTGGCCATGAGTCAGGTGCTGCATGTAATTCTCAAGCGCGCTTAAAGCATCGGCCAGGGCATACCTTTCCGCGGCTCTCGGAATGTCGTTACCCCTGTCAAAACCACGCAATCTGTCCTGGACAGAAGCCAGCAGTTGCTCGGCATGGGTCAGGGACGAGATACGAAAACCGCCCTGTATCTGGCCCAGCAGGCGCAACAATTCGGGCAACCCGTCGCGCTTCGCGACGTCATTGAAAAATGCATTCAATCCCTGCTCGACATGCTGCAGGTTCACCAGCATTTCTTTGGCCAACGGACCCATCACATCGCCGCGCTGTTCCAGCTGGTAATTCAGGTTGACCAGTTCCGCCAGCTGTTTCATGTCCTCGGGCTGCTGCTTTACCGCTGCATGCATGCGCTCTGTCAGGATGCGCGCCTGCTCCTGGAAGCCGCTGCCCAGGCGGCTGTAATTTTCTATGCCGCTGGCCAGCAGAAGAAGCGCCATCGCCATATCCATGCCGATGGGCCGCGAATAATCCGGGGAGCTTGCATACTGCGACAGCTCATGGATCTGCTTGGTCAGATATTGCAGGACATCCCGGTCGAGTTTGGCGCTTTGCGACACCAGTTGCTCGGCATACTTGAGGAATTTTTCACAAGATGCCTGGTCGCCTTGAACACACAGCTCCCAGCTTTCTTCGGCAACACGCAATTGATCACGCATGACAGCCAGCACCTGCTCCAATTCTCCGGGCGGCATGGCCGAATGTTCGGGCAGGTAGCTGTGCAAAGCGTAAGCCCTCTTGATTTCCTCCACCAGCTCACTGGCAGCATGACTGCGTCCGATCAGGTAAAGCATCTCATTCATGACCGGCGCAGTATCACTGACGCTGGTATCGGCGGCAGTGCGGATTTGCTGGTCTATCCGTCCCAGCAATTTGCGTATGTTGATTTCCGGGGGCAGCCCGTCCAGTTTAAGGCATTCCAGCAATCCGCAGGAAATCCACCAGAAGGCCCTGCTGTGATCCTGCGGCACACAGCGCATCGCGCCTTCCAGGGCCTGCTGCATCTGCTGCAATGCTGTCGCGGCATCATCCTGGCGCAACCAGCGCAGCAATCCCTGCTGATACTGGCTGCGTATCATCTTCAGGCGGGCCATCGCATCCTTTGGCGGCGGCCCGCTCAATACTTGCTGCGGCAAAACCACGTCAAGACTGGGGTAAAACAAATCCAGCTCGAACGCAATTTCCAGGCCGCGCAACTGCTGCATTTCCTGATACAGGGGGAACAACCGCAGTGCGGCGTTATCAGCGCCATTGTCGAGCGCATCAAGATAGTGCGTAATCGCGAACAGGGCGCGGCGCAATACATCGCGGTGCATCACGGAAACCTGTTGCGGGTTCGCCGCAAGGTCGCTCAGCATGGTTGCCAGCTCGGAGCAGAATGTCGCAACACCGTCCAAACCGACCATTTTCAGCACGCCGAGCATGCTGTGCAACTCGGTGCGCGCTCTCTCCAGCGCGACCATATTGGAACCGGGGGCAGCCAGATACCGTTCCATCATCTCGGTAATCTCTGCAAGCGTGCTGTTCAGCCCCGGCTTAACGCTAGCCAGCGTGTTGCGGTCGAATTGTGCTTTGTTGGACATGTGCGGTTTTGCGCGAAATTACAGCCTGAAGCCCGCTACCGAATCTTTCAGGTCAACTGCCAATCCGCTCAATTGCGCAATAGAATTTGCCGTCAAACGCGTGCCTTCCGTGGTTTGCACGGTAATTTGCAGAATATCCTGCATCACATTGGCCACTTCGCCGGCCATGTCGGTTTGCACCTGGGTGGACACTGAAATGCTGTTGATCAGCGTTGCAAGCTCGTTGGACACCTGCTCGATTTCCCGCAGGGATTGGCCGGCCACATCGGAAAGCTTGGCACCTTCCACCACACCCAAAGTGCTTTTCTCCATCGCCGCCACCGCATCGTGCGTGTCGCCCTGTATCGTTTTCACCAGCGCGCCGATCTGCTTGGTCGCCTCCGCGGAACGTTCCGCCAGGCGCTGCACCTCTTCCGCAACCACCGAGAATCCGCGTCCGGCATCGCCGGCTGAGGCTGCCTGAATCGCCGCATTCAATGCCAGCACGTTGGTCTGTTCGGTAATGTCCGAGATCAGGTCCACGATTTCACCGATCTCCTGGGAACTTTCGCCGAGCCGCTTGATGCGCTTGGAAGTTTCCTGAATCTGCTCGCGGATGCCGTCCATGCCGCTGATCGTGTTGCGCACCGCTTGGGCACCCTGCTCGGTCACCATCAAGGTGCGGCGCGCCACCTCGGCGGACCTGGCCGCGCTCAAATCCACTTCCTTGATCGATCTGGCCATCAGTTCCACCGCCTCGCCGGCCCCCTGGATTTCATTCGCCTGCTTCTGCGTTGCGTCCAGAAGGCCCTTCGAAACGGCTTCGGCATCCCTCGTTGCGCCACCCATCTGCTCGACAGCCGCGGTGATCCGCGTCACGAGTTTGCGGAACTCCTCGGTTGTGTAATTCAGGGAATCTGCGATCGCGCCGGTAACGTCTTCCGTCACCGTGGCGCGCACCGTCAAGTCTCCATCCGCCAGATCACCGAGTTCGTTCATCAGGCGCAAAATCGCATTCTGGTTCTGGCTGTTTACACGCGACGCTTCCGTGGCACGCTGGCGCGTTTCATCCGTATAAGTCTTGAACAGCAGCAGCAGGGAAACCAATAATAACAGGCCGAAAAGCAGGGGGGCCAACGTAGTCAGCCGCGAGATGGTGGATGACTGATAGGCATTCACCAATCGCTGGGCACCGGCCAGCAGCGCGTCAGAATCATCCACGATTGCCTTGGAAGCGTTCTTTGCCGCCACCAGATTGAGCACCTGCGAAACCAGGACCTCGACGCTGCTGCGATAGGAATCAAAAAGTTTCTGGGTACGCACCACGTTCGCATTTGTTTCCGGCAGTCCGTTAAGGCTGTCTTCTGCAGCGATGGTATCAATACCCAGCTGAGCCACCTGATTGACGGTAACCTCCACCCCCAAAAGCTCGCTCGCGTCCCTGCCGATACGTTCCACCGACAGGGCCAGACTGATCGCATGTTGTTGCTGGGCTGCGCCGAGGGTTTCGGTCAAGGTCTGCGTCAGACCCCGCAATTCAGTGTTCACCTTGTCGATCTTCGCCACCGTGGCTCCGAGCGTAACCAGACCGGTGCGCCCGTCTTGCAGTGTTTGCACATCCTGCAGCGTCTTGTTCGCGCTTTTCATGAAGGCATCCAGCTCGACACGCGCACCACCCCTGGTGGCGGGTAATGATCCATCGCCCTGGTCGAGCGTGGCCAGAACATTCGACAGGCTGGTCTTGCTGTCCGCCAGGGCGTCAAACGCCGCGGGGTTTCCGGTCAAAGCTTGCTGGGCATCCTTGGCAAGCAATTGTGTCAGCATCAACAGCCGGCTGGACAGCGCCACATAGCGCACGTTATGACTTTCTTCCCGGTTGCTCATGTATGCGGAAATCGCAGTCAGCACAAAGAAAACTGCTGCCGCCATGCCATACAGCTTCAATCTGGATCTTGTTGAACCCGCTTCGCCCGGAGCGGGTGCTGGGCCCCCTTTCACCGGGGCGGGAGCGGTTTTTTTGCCGGATTGATTTAACCTGGGTAATGCGAGCTTGAAAGCCATTCTATATATCCCTCCCTAGCGGGAAACTAACTGCCGATTTGTAAAAATTCCGCCTGTTCCAGCAGACCCTGAACATCCAGCCTGCTCCAGGCTTCCCCCTGCTCATCGTGATACACGACTTGCTTTTCCAAAACTTCGCTTTTGCTCCAGTTCCGGGCATCGCGCAGGCCAAATATCTTATCAACCAGCAATGCCGCGTTGAATGCATATCGTTCCGCAACCAGCAGCACACGATTATCGGCATCCCCGCTTGCCGCCCCGCTGTGTTCATAGGCTGCCATGTCGATCACGCCAAACAAATTGCCCCGCACATTCGCCACACCGCGAAACCATGGCTTG
Source organism: Gallionella sp. (assembly GCA_027311105.1). Lineage (GTDB taxonomy): Bacteria > Pseudomonadota > Gammaproteobacteria > Burkholderiales > Gallionellaceae > Gallionella. The sequence goes on along the minus strand of DAICZN010000039.1, from coordinate 8,122 downwards.
GCAAAGGGCACCGCGGTCATCGGCGGCATTGGGGAAATCTCGCTGATATCCGCCATATCCACCAGCCAGTTAGCCCCAGCTATTTGCACACCCAGTGTTGACACACGGAACGCCGACACGTCGGTTTCCTGCAGCCGATCTATCAGGTTCTGCTGGAATTCCCGTAAATTGAGCCGCTTCGACATGGCACCGGCCTCTAAAAAATGGGGGCTCGCCGCAATGCTTCGCGGGGAAACATTGATTCGGCGCAGCCCGGATGCTGCGCGCAAACGCCGGCCGAACCGCGGGAAAATCTTATTTTGGCCAGCCGTATCCGCACGGCTTCCATAAAGTTACGGCATTCGGTTTGCATAATGCGCCGACTATCCCAACGCGGCGATCTTGCCCAGCAGTTCGGCTGCGTCTATCGGCTTGACCACGTAATCTTTGGCTCCCTGCCGCACCCCCCAAACCTTGTCGGTTTCCTGATCCTTGGTCGTGCAGATGATCACCGGGATATGCTGCGTCTCCGGTTCCTTGGTAATCGCCCTGGTTGCCTGAAAACCATTCATTCCGGGCATCACCACATCCATGATGACCAAATCGGGCTTGGTCAGCCTGGCTTGTTCCACGCCCGTTTCGCCGTCTTCGGCAAAAGAGACCTCGAAGCCATTCTTGCTCAATAATTCCCCGAGGACATGGCGTTCGGTCGCGGAGTCATCAACCACCAGGATTCTTTTAATGGCCATAATCTATCTCCCTTTTCTCTTGTGTATGCATGATGACAGCCTCAATCAGGCTCTTTTTGTTGAACGGCTTGAGTAGATATTGATCCGCGCCGACCAGCTTTCCTCGCGCGCGATCAAACAGGGTGTCCTTGCTGGTTAGCATGATCACCGGGGTATTCCTGAAATGTTGATGTTTTTTGATGAGGGCACAGGTTTGGTAGCCGTCCAGGCGGGGCATCATCACGTCCACGAAAATGACATTCGGGTGGTTATCCACCACCTTGGCCAGGCCGTCAAATCCGTCTTCTGCAAGAATTACCTGACACCCGGCCTGAGACAGAAATATCTCGCCGCTGCGCCTGATGGTATTGCTGTCGTCTATCAGCAATACCTTTATCCCCGACAAAGGCAGGTCCTCGCTCATCTTGCTCCCTCTTGCATAGGCACTGGTGTACTCATCCACATGATGTTCTGAACGGCTGTCGGGCGACAATGCTAACGTATCTAGCCCATGCTGTCATGGCGATTTTAGCGCCGCCAAAAATGGGGCGTGAACAAAATCAGCACCGTGAAAATTTCCAGCCTTCCAACCAGCATCGCGATCGTGCAAATCCAGATCTGAAAATCGCCCAGCACGCCAAAGTTGCTGGCCGGCCCCACCACCCCCAACCCGGGCCCTGCGTTGTTGATACAGGCGATAACCGCCGAAAACGCGGAGATAAAATCCAGCCCGCTGATCAGCAACGCAAAAGTCAGGGTCGCCACCGTCATAAAATACAGAAAAATAAATCCCAGCACCGCGAACACGATGTTGTTGGGCACCACACTGCCGCCTATCTTCATCGGGTTGACCGCGGCGGGATGCAGCAACTTGAGAAATTCGCGCCCGGCCTGTTTGAACAGGACCAGGGTGCGCACCATCTTGATGCCGCCACCGGTTGAACCCGCGCTGACAGTAATGCAACTCAGGAACAACATCCACATCGGGGCAAAAATCGGCCAGCGGTTGAAATCCGCGCTGGAAAACCCGCAGTCCGTCGCCATGGAAACAAGATTGAAGCTGGCGTAGCGCAAGGACGTCCAGAAAGTCGGGTAGGTGCCCTGCCACCACAGGAATACCGCGATGCCCATGCAGCTTGCCAATACCAGCGCCACGGTTGCGACAGCCTCGGCATCCTGCAAATACAGCTTCAGGCTCTTTTCCCGCCACACCAGAAAATGCGTGGCGAAATTCATCGCCGCCAGCAGCATGAATATGATCAGCACGAATTCAATGGCGGGAGAATTGAAATAACCGATATTGGCATCATGCGTCGAAAACCCGCCCAGCCCCATCGTTGCAAACGCATGGCAGATCGCGTCCAGCCAGCTCATGCCCACCGTCTTCAACGACGCAATGCAGGCGATGGTGATAGCCAGATAAACCAGCCACAAATTGCGCGCGGTTTCGGTGATGCGCGGTGCAAGCGCGGCGTCCTTCATCGGCCCCGGGGTTTCCGCCTTGAACAACTGGCGCCCGCCGACGCCCAACAGCGGCAAGATCGCCACCGCCAGCACGATGATTCCCATACCCCCCAGCCAGTTCAACTCATGCCGCCAGATGTTGATGGCGGGCGGCAGATTATCCAGCCCGGTCAACACCGTCCCGCCGGTGGTGGTCAACCCGGACATGGTTTCAAAATATGCGCCGGTAAACGACAATCCCTTGATCGCCATGAGCAGCGGCAGCGTGGCGAATGCCGGCATTGCGGCCCACATGGTCACCACCAGCAGGTATCCGTGCCTGACCGACAACTCGCTTCTGTAGCGGCGCGTCAACAGCCACATCACAAACCCGGTGGACGCAGTCCAAACCATTGCAAGAAGGAATTCGCCCAGCGTCCCGTCGTGATTTATCCATGAAGTCGCCAGGGGCAACACATAGCTGGCACTGAACACCATCAGCATCAAGCCCAAAGCACGGATAACTGACAGGGTGCGCTGCATCAAAAAAACCCGATATTGACCTGAAAAAGTTTTTCAACCTTGCGCACCATGGCCTTGTTGATAACGAACACGATGACGTGGTCCTCGGCTTCGATGACAACATCATGATGGCCCATGATGACTTCGTCCCCGCGCACCAGTGCTCCGATGGTCGCACCCTTGGGCAGGTCGATTTCATCAATGCGCCGCCCGACCACGCGGGAGGACTGGCGATCGCCGTGCGCCACCAGCTCCAGGACTTCGGCAGCTCCCCGCCGCAGCGAATGCACCGCCACCACGTCGCCCATCCTCACATAGGCGAGCAGGGATCCTATCGTGACATGCGCCGGCGAAAGCGCGATATCGATATTGCCGCCCTGCAACAGATCCACGTAGGCACTGCGATTGATCAGTGCGATCACCTTGCGCGCGCCGCCCTGCTTGGCCAGCAATGCGGACATGATGTTGTTTTCATCGTCGTTGGTGAGCGCACAAAACACGTCCACATCGCCCACGTGTTCCTCTTGCAGCAGTCTTTCGTCCGTGCCATCACCATTCAGCACCAGCGTGCGGGTGAGCTCCCCGGCTAATTTCTTGCATGCATTCTCGCTGTACTCGATCAGCTTGACTTCATAATCGCGCTCCAGCGCTTTTGCCAAACGCCGGCCGATATTCCCGCCCCCAACGATCATCACGCGCTTGGCGGGCTTGTCCATCCTGCGCATTTCCTTGAGCACACTGCGGATATTGTCGGTAGCGGCGATAAAGAATATCTCGTCGCCTTCCTCGATCACCGTGCTGCCTTCCGGGATTAGCGGGCCGTTCTTGCGAAAAATCGCCGCAACGCGGGTTTCAACCTGCGGCATGTGAGTACGCAAATAACTCAGCGGCTTGCCGACCAGCGGCCCGCCGTGGAAAGCGCGCACGGCCACCAGCGACGCCCTGTCCTGGGAAAACTTGAGCACCTGCAGAGCCTCGGGGAACTCGATCAGCTTGGCGATGTAATCGGTGAGTATCTGCTCGGGACAGATCGAAAAATCCACGCAAAAATTATCCTTGCTGAACACCTCGGGGCGGGCCAGGAAATCCGCCGAACGGATTCTGGCGATCCGTGTCGGCGTGTTATAAAGGCTGGCGGCCAGCTTGCACGCCACCATGTTGACTTCGTCGCTTTGCGTAACAGCCAGCAGCATGTCCGTATCCGCAATGCCAGCCTGTTCGAGCACCGAGGGATGAGCAGCGTTGCCAACCAGGGTGCGCAAATCCAGCCTGTCCTGCAATTGGCGCAGCTTTTCCCCGTCGGAATCCACCACGGTAATATCGTTCGCCTCGCTGACCAGGCTTTCGGCCACAGAGGAACCCACCTGTCCCGCACCCAGTATCAATATCTTCACTGCCAATCCCCGAATCTATGCCGTATCCTACGATTGCGCCCTTACCCAGCTCTTCCATTCGCCGAATAATTTTTCATCGTGGGCGGCGATGACAGATCGTTGCCATATGTCGCATTGCCCGAAATCATCACTCTCGATGCAGCAAACGTGCCCGCCGGTTTCCTGCAACACCAGCAGGCCAGCCGCATAATCCCACAGCTTTTGCCCTCCATGCAGATAAATATCGTAACGGCCTGCCGCGGTGTAGCACCAGTCAAGCGCGCTTGCACCGAAATTGCGCTGCGAACTGTAGGGCGGATTGGTCGCCAGTTGCGTAACCAGTTTTTTCTTGAGGCGCTTCAAATCCACACTGGCCAGTGCCTGCTCCAATGTAACCGCGGCTTCGCGGCCGACCAGCTTCTCGCCGTTCAGGAACGCTCCCTTGCCATGCTCGGCCGAGAACATCTCGTTCGCCACCGGGTCGTACACCACACCCAGCACGCTCTTGCCTTCGCGGACCAGGGCTACCGATACCGCGAAATATGGCAGGCCGCGCACGAAGTTTGATGTGCCGTCGATCGGATCGATGCACCATATCCCGTCCTGTCCCGTTTCCCACAGCGCGCGCTGCTCTGTGGCAGTCATCTCTTCACCCAACACCGGCACGTTGAGTATCGCCTGCAGTTTTTTGGTCAGTGCGTTTTGCGCGGCAATATCAGCCTCGGTGCACAGGCTGCCGTCGCTCTTGTGCTGGTGCGCCACCTTGAGATAGCGCGGCATGATCTCTTCCGCCGTCACCAGCTTGACTGCCGCGACCGCCGCCTTGAGCAAGGCCCCCATGGTGTGATTCATGTTGCCGCCAGAGGGAAGGTTCATGCCGGATTCAGCCTGCCTTGTTGCGATTCATTTTTCCACTTGATGGAACAACCCATGCTGGCAATCTGCTCGCGCGGCCCCTGCCCGGTACGCGCCACCTGCAGCATGGCATTGAACAGGTCGCGCGGCGCATCGGCTGCCGCTTCCTTGCGCGACGCGTCCAGCCTGCCGCGATACTGCAACTCCAGACCGGCGTTGAAACCGAAGAAATCCGGCGTGCATACCGCACCGTAATTTTTGGCGGTCTGCTGTGTTTCGTCCCATACATAAGGGAAAGGGTAGCGGTATTGCAGGGCGACCGCCTTCATGTTGTCGAAAGAATCTTCCGCATAATCGGCGGGATCGTTGGACATGATCGCGATGCTGCTGATGCCATGCTGCTGCAATTCGCGGACATCTCGAATGATGCGCTCGCGTATCGACTTCACATAGGGGCAATGGTTGCAGATGAACATCACCAGCAAACCGTTGCTGCCGCGCGAAGCGGCCAGGTTATAGCGCTTGCCGTCGGTACCTGGCAGATCGAAATCCCTGGCTTTCCAGCCGAAATCGCAGAGAGGAGGTTGCAGACTGACCATTTCATATTCCTGACAATATTCCTGAAGCCGTTATATTATCACGGTGACACTTAAATATTCGTTTGCGTCCCGACCATGCCGCGTTTTTATTGCCCGCCGCCGTTGCCTTCCAGCGGCTCATTTGATTTGCCGCCGGATGCGGCACACCATGCTTCGCGCGTGTTGCGTTTGCGCGCGGGTGATACGGTGCAGATCTTCGACGGCCTTGGCAACGAGCGCCACGGGACGATCGCCGAACCCGGTGGCAAACGCGTCGTCGTCGACAACATCTCCGCAGTCCACGGCGACCGCGAATCCCCGCTCAAAGTTATACTGGCACAGGCTTTGTCCAGCAGCGAAAAAATGGACTGGGTGGTGCAAAAAGCCACCGAGCTGGGGGTAACGGAGATCCAGCCCATCGATACCGAACGCAGCGTGGCCCGTTTGTCCGCAGAGCGTGCCGCCAAACGCCTCGAGCATTGGCGTCAAGTCGCGATCTCCGCCTGCGAGCAGTGCGGGCGCAACACGTTGCCGCAAATACATGCCCCGCAGGACATCATGGCATGGCTGCAACAAGTGCAGAATGCGGCAGATACAAAATTCATCCTGCTGCCGCAGGGTGCGTCCGCGCTGCACACACAGGCCAGACCGCAAGGTCGCATCGCGTTGCTGATCGGCGCTGAAGGCGGTTTCACCCAGGCGGAAAGCGACACCGCGCTGCGTTGCGGATTTATCCCGATACGCATGGGCGCGCGCGTGCTGCGCACCGAAACCGCAGCAATCGCCGGATTGGCGGCATTGCAAACGCTGTGGGGCGATTTTTCATAGTGCCGTATGGTCATGCCCCACCGGCCATCAATAATTTACAGGAGTTAACCATGCCCTACGTCAACATCCGCATCGCCGGCACTTTGACCCGCGAACAGAAAGCCAGGATCGCCGAGGAGATCACCGACACGCTGGAGCGCATCGCGCTGAAACCCAGGTCTTATACCTACATCGCTTTCGACGAACTGTCTGATGAGAACTGGTCGATTGCAGGCAAGCTGCTCGATGAAGAGTAACGGTATCTGCGGCTGCTCCCGCACCAGCGGGCTGCGCCCCACCGTGTCACAGCCGCGACCTGCATCGCTTTCGACAAACTGTCTGATGAGAACTGGGCGATTGCAGGACACAACCAATGGCTTTGCCTGCGTTTTTTGCCGGGTTATAACCAGCCACTTTGCCGCCGTACTTTGGTGGCTTAGTGGATTGGCTAGTTGTTTCATCAGTCAGATGGCTGGTATTTCATCAGTTGCTAGATGAATCGTAGCGCGGCATGATGCGCACAAATCAACAGGGATATTCATATGCCGATAACCACTTCCGCTGACTTCGTTGCCTGGTTCCGTTCCGTCGCGCCATACATCAACGCCTTCCGCGGCCGCACTTTCGTCATCGCGTTCGGCGGCGAGGTGGTCGCGGACGGCAAGTTCGTCGAGTTGACACACGACTTCAATCTGCTTGCCAGCCTCGGCATCCGGCTGGTGCTGGTGCACGGCGCGCGGCCGCAAATCGAGCAGCATCTGGCCAAAAACAATATCGGCGACACCTATCACCAGGGCATCCGCCTTACCGATGCTCAGACCATGCAATGCGTCAAGGAAGCGGTCGGGCGGGTGCGCGTCGAGATCGAGGCCCTGCTGTCCATGGGCCTGCCGAATTCGCCCATGGCCAATGCCGACATCCGCGTCGCGGGGGGCAATTTCATCACCGCGCAACCGATAGGCGTGATCAACGGAGTGGACTTGCAGCACACCGGTACCGTGCGCAAGGTGGATGTCGCGGCGCTGAAGGACCGCATGGAGTTCGGCGAGGTGGTGCTGCTCTCGCCGCTCGGCTACTCGCCCACCGGCGAAGTGTTCAATGTCACGCTGGAAGACGTCGCGACCGCCACCGCGATAGCGCTCGATGCCGACAAGCTGATGTTCCTGATGGACACCGACGGCGTGCATGACAAGAAAGGCGAGCTGCTCAAGGAGCTCACGATATCGCAGGCGCAGGGAATATTGTCCCCCAGGCGCAAGCTGACGGACGACGTGAGCCTGTTCCTGCCCTGCGCGATACGCGCCTGCGAAGCAGGAGTGGCGCGCACCCATTTGATCAGTCGCCACACCGACGGCGCGGTGCTGCAGGAACTGTTCAGCGACGCGGGCATCGGCACGATGGTGGTGGAGAGCACGCTCAACACGCTGCGCGATGCCGGCATCGAGGACATAGGCGGCATCCTCGAACTGCTGCGCCCTCTCGAAGAGAGCGGCATCCTGGTGCGGCGCTCGCGCGAATTGCTGGAGCGCGAAGTCGACCGCTTCGTGGTGCTGGAGCACGATCACCGCATCGTCGGCTGCGCCGCGTTGTACCCGTTCCCCGACGAAGCCGCGGCCGAACTCGCCTGCCTCGCGGTGGAAGCTCAGAGCCGCGACCGCGGCTACGGCGAAGCCATCCTCAACCACATGATCTCCGTTGCAAAGTCGCAGCGCATGAAAAAACTGTTTGTGCTCACCACGCGCACCGCGCACTGGTTTATCGAGCGCGGCTTTGCCGAGAGCGATGTCTCCGCGCTGCCCGCGCAGAAGAAATCGTTGTACAACTTCCAGCGGAAATC
>DAICZN010000033.1 GCA_027311105.1 Gallionella sp. | reverse complement strand
TTGCGCGAATACTGGCTCATGCCGTTGGTTACCACGCGTCCGATTTCGGAACTCGCCGCGACCACCGTGCCGCCCGGACACATGCAGAAACTGTAAACCGAACGACCGTTGCTGGCGTGATGCACCAGCTTGTAATCCGCCGCACCCAGCAGCGGATTGCCGGCGTTCTTGCCGTAGCGTGCGGCATCGATCAGCGACTGCGGGTGTTCGATGCGGAAACCGATCGAGAATGGTTTGGCTTCGATGTAAATGCCGCGCTTGTGGACCATTTCGAAAGTATCGCGCGCGCTGTGCCCGACGGCGAGCACCAGATGGTGCGTCGCAATAAACTCACCGTTGGCAAGCTTCACGCCGGTGACCTGTCTGTCGGTGATGAGAATGTCATCGACGCGGCTCCCGAAACGTATCTCGCCGCCCAGCGCCCGTATCGTCTCTCGCATCTGTTCCACCATGCCCACCAGCCGGAACGTGCCGATGTGCGGATGGCTCTCGTACAGAATCTCCGCGGGCGCACCGGCCTTGACGAATTCCTCAAGCACCTTTCTGCCCAGGTAGCGCGGGTCCTTGATCTGGCTGTACAGCTTGCCGTCCGAGAATGTTCCCGCGCCGCCCTCGCCAAACTGCACGTTGGATTCCGGATTGAGCACGCCCTGTCGCCACAGACCGAAAGTGTCCTTGGTGCGCTCCCGCACTTCCTTGCCGCGCTCCAGGATCAGCGGGCGGAAACCCATCTGAGCCAGCAGCAAACCGGCGAATAATCCAGCGGGGCCCATGCCGATAACTATTGGGCGCGAAGTTAAATTATGCGGAGCATGCGCGACGAAATGATAGCGGGCGTCGGGCGAAATCCTGATGTGCGGGTCGTTGTTGAAGCGCGCCAGCACTGAGGTTTCGTCGCGCACCTCCGACACGTTAGCCGTCAGGCCAGGTTGCGGGAGGAGGTGCGATGCGGGCACTCCCGCACCAGAAGGCTTCGCCCCACCGTGTCGTGCCCGCAGTTCCACGTCCAGCGTATAGGTGAACTGTATCGCGTTAGGCTTGCGCGCATCCACGCCGCGTTTGAACACGGTATAGCCGGCCAGTTCATCGTCGCCGATACCCAGGCGCTTGAGGATCGCGGCCTTGATCTCGTCCTCGGCATGAGTAAGGGGAAGTTTGATTTCTGTTAGTCGCAGCATAATTTTAATCTGGAGTCTTTGGAGTGCGGCGTCACGTCGCCGCTTTTAAAGCGCAGACATGTCTGGTGCAACTACTGGTAAGGCTACTAGCCGTCTGACTAACCCAGCAAATGACGCTGGGCAAGTCATTGGTTATAGCCATTCCACTAAGCAATCTAAAAACGATTGCTAAGAAACTGGTTATGCGCACTCCAAACTACGGTTCCGGATCGTTGTCCAAACCCGCCAGCACCATCTCCGCCGCGCGCAGCACGGCGCGCGCCTTGTTCAGCGTTTCCTGCCATTCGCTGTCGGGAACGGAGTCGGCGACGATGCCTGCCCCGGCCTGCACATACAGCATGTTGTCCTTTACCACGGCGGTACGCAGTGCGATAGCCAGGTCCATGTCGCCGTTGAAGCCGAGGTAGCCGACCGCACCGGCATAAATGCCGCGCTTGGAAGGTTCCAGCTCGTCGATGATTTCCATCGCGCGCACTTTCGCCGCGCCGCTTACCGTGCCGGCAGGGAAGGTGGCCTTGAGCACATCCATCGCGTTCAAGCCCGGCTTCAGGGCAGCCTCGACGTTGGACACGATGTGCATTACATGTGAATAACGCTCGATGATCATTTTCTCGGTAAGCTTCACAGTGCCGTTTTGCGCGACGCGTCCGATGTCATTGCGGCCCAGGTCGATCAGCATCAGGTGCTCGGCCAGCTCTTTGGGGTCGGCCAACAATTCCTGCGCGAGTTCGGCATCCTGCTGTGGTGTCTTGCCGCGCGGGCGGGTTCCGGCAATCGGGCGCACGGTGACCTCATTCCCTTCCAGCCGCACCAGTATCTCCGGCGACGCGCCGACGACGTGATGGTCTCCCATGTCGTAATAGAACATGTACGGCGACGGATTCACGCTGCGCAACGCGCGATACAGCGAAAGCGGGGAGGCGGGGAACGGCTGGGCCATGCGTTGCGACAGCACCACCTGCATGATGTCGCCGTCAAAAATGTATTGCTTGGACTTGACCACGGCGCTCTTGAAAGCTTCTGCGCCGAATTCTGATTTTGCCGCTCCGCCATGCGTGGCCGGTGCGTGCGGGATGTCCACCGACAGCCTCAGGTGCGCAGTCAGCTCCTGCAGGCGCTGGCGTCCGATCAAATAGGCGTCGGCCTGTTCCGGGTTGGCATACACGATAAAAGTCAGCTTGCCGCTGAGGTTGTCCACCACCGCCAGTTGCTCGGTGAGCATCAGCAGGATGTCGGGTGTTCCGATCACATCGGGCTTGTGAATTTTGGCGAGGCGCGGTTCGATGTAACGTATCGTTTCGTAGCCGAAATAGCCCGCCAGCCCGCCGCAGAAGCGCGGCAGATCGGGCAGCGCGGCTACCTTGAAGCGCGTCTGGTATTCGCGGATGAAGTCCAGCGGATTGTCGACTTCGTGGGTGGTTACGCTATCCTTGTGAGTCAGCGTCACCAGCTTGCCGCGCACCGTGACGCGCGTGTCGGCGGGCAGGCCGATGAAAGAATAGCGCCCGAAGCGTTCGCCGCCCTGTACGGATTCCAGCAGATAGGAAAATGGCCGGTTGGCAAGCTTGAGATACAGCGACAGCGGTGTGTCCAGATCGGCAAAGGTCTCGCTTACCAGCGGGATGCGATTGTAACCTTGTTGGGCAAGTGCGTTGAATTCCTGTTCTGTGATCGGGTGCAGCATGAAAAACCTCCGGAGTTTGATAGTGGCATAGAGGCCGATGGCATACGCCCCTGGTGAAGGTGAGGGCGAAACGTATTACGCCCCTACAATTCACCATCGCCAGCAGGCGGCTTCTTTCAGATAGCGGAGGTTGTTCATAATCAAGTGCGTTTGATCAGCGGCAATGCGGCGGCAAGATTTTTGATCACCGCGTCCTGGTCCAGCGTCTCGGCCGGTTCGCCGTGGTTGTAGCCGTAGGGTACGCAGAACACCGGGCAGCCGGCGGCGCGCGCCGCGAGGGTGTCGCTCAGCGAATCGCCGATCAGCAGCAGTTTTTCGACAGGCACGCCGAAGAATTTCGCGGCATGCAGCAGCTGCATGGGATGCGGTTTCTTCTCCGCCAGCGTGTCGCCGGAGATCACGATCTCGAAATATTTGGCCAGACCGACACCCTGCAGCAGGGGCTCGGTGTAGCGCGCCAATTTGTTGGTGACGCAGCCCAGCCGGAAGCCTGCCGCCTGCATCGCATCCAGGCCTGCGATCACGCCGTCGAAAGGCCTGCTTTTCAGCAGCAGCTCGGTGTAGTGCTTTTCGAAGATCGGCAGGGCGTGGTCGAACAGCGCGGCATCGGGCGTGGCGTGCATATCGCCGGTCAGCGCGCGCTTCACCAGCCAGCTGATGCCGTTGCCGATGTAGCTGGCCAGCAGTTCCGGCGACACGGGCGCGTAGTCCATTTCGCGCAGCATGCGGTTGGCGGCCTCGGAAAGCTCGGGAGCGGTGTGCAGCAGCGTGCCGTCGAGGTCGATGACGATCGCGGAAATATCCAGCTGAAAATGTACCGGCTTCATCACTTCTTTACCTTCGCGAGTTCGGCACGCATTTCGGCGACAACAGTGTCGTAGCGGTTCTTGTCCTTATCGTTGCGCTTGCTGAATATTGCGGAGCCGGCCACAAAAGTATCCACGCCCGCTTCGGCCACCTCGCGAATATTTGCCGGGCCCACACCACCGTCGATCTCGAGACGGCAGTTGTAGCCGCCTGCGGTGATCAACTTGCGCACCGCGCGCGCCTTGTCCAGCACGTAAGGGATGAATTTCTGCCCGCCGAAGCCGGGGTTCACCGACATCAGCAACACCATGTCGAGCTTGGGCAGGGTGAATTCCAGGATCTCCAGCGGTGTGGCCGGGTTGAACACCAGGCCGGCCTTGCAGCCGCTTTCCTTGATCAGGCCTATGGTGCGGTCAATGTGCTCGGAAGCTTCCGGGTGAAAGGTGATGTAAGTGGCGCCCGCCTTGGCGAAATCGGGAATGATGCGGTCCACCGGTTTGACCATCAGGTGCACGTCGATAGGCGCAGTCACGCCATGCTTGCGCAGCGCTTCGCAGACCAGCGGGCCTATCGTCAGGTTGGGCACGTAATGGTTATCCATCACGTCGAAGTGCACGATGTCAGCGCCGGAGGCGAGAACGTTGTCGACTTCCTCGCCCAGCCTGGCGAAATTGGCGGAGAGTATGCTCGGGGCGATTTGATACATGATGAGTCCTTAAATAAAAATTAATATTCGAAGCGCGTATTCTATCTGATACTTCATCAGCCGAATACTTCAGATGGTGAAGGCTGCGCACAATGCCTCAAGCTGACCATGGCGTTTGCAAGCGGAAATAATGCGGGTCCAGAGGACAGGCATATAATACCGCTGCTTCAGATCTTCCGGACACTTGCGGCCAGGGTGATATCAGGTTGGGTCGCAGGGGTAATGCTGAAATGCAAGTTGTGGCGCAAGGAATCATGCGCGCCATAATGAAATTTTCGAGGAGATTGATTATGAATGCTGCACAAAAGCTGCACGACATGGGCCAAAGTCTCTGGCTCGACAACATCACGCGCGGACTGCTGACGAGCGGCACACTCAGCCGCTATATCAGGGAGCTGGCGGTGACAGGCCTTACCTCCAACCCCACGATCTTCGATCTCGCCATCAAGAATAGCGATTTCTATGATGACGCCATTCGCAACAAGGCGCTCGCCGGCAAGTCTGACGAGGCGCTGTTCTTCGAGCTGGCGCTGGAAGACCTGGTTCAGGCCGCCGACCTGTTTCGGCCGGTCCACGACGCGACGGGAGGCGTGGACGGCTGGGTCTCGCTGGAGGTGTCACCCCTGCTTGCCGACGATGCTGCGGGCACGATAGCAGCCGCAACACAGTTACACGGGCGTGCGCGGCGTCCCAATCTTTTCATCAAGATCCCGGGTACACCTGCCGGTATTCCGGCAATCGAGGAGACGATTTTTGCGGGCGTGCCGGTGAATGTCACTCTGCTGTTTTCGCGCGAACACTATCTTGCAGCAGCCGAAGCTTATATGCGCGGAATTGAAAGACGCATCGCCGCGGGTCTTGATCCCAGGGTGACATCGGTGGCATCGGTATTCATCAGCCGCTGGGACGTGGCCGTCAAAGACCGGGTTTCCGGCAAGCTGCGCAACCGTCTTGGCATTGCCATTGGCATGCGCACGTACAAAGCATATCTCGACTTGCTGGCATCAAAGCGCTGGCAAAAGCTTGCCGCTGCGGGCGCCAGGCCGCAACGCCTGTTGTGGGCCAGCACCGGCAACAAAGATCCTGCAGCCGCAGACACCTTGTATGTTGAAGCGCTCGCGGCCCCGGGAACGATAGACACCATACCCGAGAAAACACTGCTTGCCTTTGCCGAACACGGAAATGCGCGGGGAGTTTTGCCGCTTGATGGCGTCGCCGCCGAAGTTTTGCTCGCGGAATTCGCGCGGGTTGGGATCGACAGCGCGGCCCTTGCCGAGCAGCTCCAGCGCGAGGGAACCGAGTCCTTCGCCAACTCCTGGCGTGATCTGATGGATTGCATTGCCGCAAAAAAAGCGCGGCTGGCGATGGGTGTCCAATCATAACAGGCACACCATCTTTGCGGTGTTGCAGCAACGGGCAGTGGCTGCGCACCGCGGCGAATACGGTGTTGCGGTGGAGGTCACGGGCTTATGGCTAAAACCGGCACAAACCATCCCCTGCGCCTGTATCTCATTCGGCACGGCGAAACCGAGTGGTCGCTCTCCGGCCGGCACACCAGCCACACCGACTTGCTGTTGACCCGGAACGGCGAGAACGAGGCGCGTGAACTTGGCCAGCTCCTGCGGGGCATCCCGTTTGCACATGTGCTGGCGAGCCCGCTCAAGCGCGCACTGCAAACCTGCGAGTTGGCCGGCCTGGATAAATTCCGGGAAATTGAGCCCGACCTTGCCGAATGGAATTATGGCGATTACGAGGGGCGGCGTTCTGCGGATATCCGCAAGGAGCGGCCTGACTGGAATGTTTATCGGGATGGCTGTCCGGGCGGTGAAATGGCCGCGCAGGTTTGCGCCCGAGCCGATCGGCTTATCGCGCGCCTGCGCAAGCTGGACGGGAATATCGCACTTTTTGCGCATGGCCAGATCGGCAGTGCCCTGGCCGCGCGCTGGATCGGGTTGGCGGTGGTAGAGGCACAGCATTTTATGCTCGGCACGGCTGCGCTGAGCATATTTGCCTTCGACCCGCACCACCCTGACGTACCGGTTATCGCATTGTGGAACGCTGCCCATCAACAAATCCTGAACACCATTCCCGCCCGTCACGGCAATGAAACCATGACGGCAAGAGAACAATCATCTGGAAACAGGGAGAATGAGGGGGGGGATATTCCGTGGTTTGCATAGAACCGGGCAAGCATGCGGGCGAAAGAGTGAAAGGACCAGGATGAAATTGAACATCAACGATTTTCGCGTCCCGGCGGGCGAAAGGGTGAAGCTAGACAAGTGGCCGACACGGGTGGAGCCGGTGTACAAGTCGAAGAAGCAATATAAAGCGCTGCTAGAAAAGCAGGTGCAGGAACTGAGCGAGCAGCAGCAGCTTTATTACGCATCCAACAGCTACGCGGTACTTCTGATTTTTCAGGCGATGGATGCCGCAGGGAAGGATGGTGCGATCAGGCATGTGATGTCCGGCGTCAACCCGCAGGGCTGCCAGGTATTCAGTTTCAAGCATCCCAGTGCGGAAGAACTGGAGCATGATTTCCTGTGGCGAACCACGCAGGCTATGCCGGAACGCGGCCGGATCGGCATCTTCAACCGCTCCTATTACGAGGAAGTTTTGATCGTTCGCGTGCATCCGGAAATTCTGCAAGCCCAGAACATGCCGGATGGTTTGCTGAACAAGGCGACCATCTGGCAGGAACGCTATCGTTCCATCGCGGACATGGAGAGCCACCTTCAGCGCAACGGCACGAGGATAGTCAAATTCTTTCTGCATCTTTCGGAAGAGGAACAGCGCAAGCGATTCCTCGACCGGATTGATGACCCCGACAAAAACTGGAAATTCAGCCTTGCTGATATTGAGGAACGAAAATTCTGGAAGCAGTACATGCGGGCCTACGAAGAATGCCTGGGCGCCACCAGCACCACGGAAGCGCCCTGGTACGTGATTCCCGCCGACGACAAGGAAAATTCGCGGCTGATCATTTCCGAAATCGTTCTCGAAACCTTCAGGTCGCTCAAATTGGCCTACCCCAAACCCGGTGCGGAACACCAGCGCGAACTGCAATTGATACGCAAACAGCTGCTGAAATAAAAGTACACTGTTCAAACTGGGGGATATCAGGCAGCAGCTGCAAAATCCCGGCGGAACCCGCCGATTTCGTTGCGCCCCCCCACAAATAAACGGCTGGAGGAATTTATGAAAAAAGAATTGCGCAAGGATATGGCTCAACAGGGGCGGATGGTTCTGAAACAGCTATCCCCGGATTTCTTGGATCCGTCACACGAATGGCGGCGCATTTTCGCGGAGACCTGGGGCACCTTCCTGCTGGTTCTCGTTGCCGCCGGTGGCGGGGTTGTGGCAGCCAAAAGCGGCGGCGCAATCACCCTGGGCATGCAAGTGATAGCACCCGGACTCATGGTGATGGCGATCATCTATTTTATGGGCACGGTGAGCGGGGCGCATCTGAACCCGGCCGTCACTCTGGCATTTGCCGTGAGGCGTAATTTCCCGTGGCGACGTGTACCCGGTTACGTTTTGGCGCAACTGCTTGGCGCCGTGATGGCGGCGCAATTTCTGCACGCCATGTTCGGTACAGTCGGCGGGCTGGGGGCAACATTGCCGGGCGCTGATATCAGCAACGGGGTCGCTTTGGCAATGGAAGTGGTGCTGACCGCGGGGTTGGTTAACACGATACTTGGTACGGCCTCGGGAGCGCGCAACATCGGCCCGAACGGCGCAATTGCAGTGGGCGGCTACATTGCGTTGGCTGGCCTTTGGGCAGCGCCGATCAGCGGGGCTTCAATGAATCCGGCCCGATCCTTTGCACCAGATCTGGTGCGCGGCGACCTGGGCACGACCTGGATTTACATAGCTGGGCCGGTGTTGGGCGCCCTGATCGGCGTCGCTTTTGAGTGGATACTCAAAGGCAGGCCAACAGCAGCGGGAGCCCTTGCGGCGCAAGGGTCACTTGATATTGATGATCACACGAAGCCGGGGTTGTGACCAAAACCAATGATCATGCCGGGTAAACACAGGCAAGCGGTAATTTGTTCATGAAGCCCGGAAGCGAGCGGAATTGAAGCTCGAATGATGTTATTCGGATAATTCTCACTCGGAAATATTTGGTGCGGGGCGGCAATCCTTGTTGCCACCAACTTCCGCAATACGCCCGGCCTGCAAAGTTGTTCCAGGGGCGAGCCCGGGCTGAACGATGAATCCCGATAGCGCTGCTGTGCAATCTTTCTAAAATTGCCATTGACACCCAAAATATAAGCGTATTATAATACACTCATAGATTGATTCTTCTCCCCCTCGGCTTGCCTCCCCGGCAAGCCATTTTTTTTCCGGCATAAATACCTGAGGCTGGTTCCGGCAAACCGAAGTTGTACTCCATACCGCCGTTCCGGCTTCATGTAAACAGTCATACGTAGCGCCAAACGAACAACATATTCCCGCCGGTCCAGGTTCAAAAACTGGCAACAACCCCGTCCAAGTGACCCCTTTCACCTCAAAATGATACGGGCAGTTCTTCAGAAAAGCGGGGGAGCGTCATGCCCTGCGCACAGAGAAGCTCTCGAACATGGTTCCGATTCGGCCGCATGTCGCATCATCCAGTAATTCCCTGGCGGAATAGCTGTTGACAACCTCGTCGGTGCATCCCTGAGGCCGGAATTCCTGCAGCAGATAATGCTTCACACCCAGATGCTGCAATTCCTGCGCCAGTCGCAGCAGTGAATCACGGGTGTGATAAAGGGGGTGTACGGTGGTGCGGAATTCGCATGACACGCCGCTTGCCAGGAGCAGCTGCGCACTTTCCCGTGCATGCTTCCCGCTTTTCGGGGCGCCGGTCACCTTGTCGTATTCCGGGAAGGCAGCCTTGATGTCCATGCCCACCCAGGAGAGCAGCGGAAGCAGTTTGTCCAAGCGGGAAGGGTAAATGCCGCCGGTATGCAGGCCTATCCTGAAACCAAGGTTGCGAACTTCGCCGGCGGCGGTCTGAATGTTATCCTGAAGTGTCGGCTCGCCGCCGCTGAAAACAACTGCATCCAGCAGTCCCCGGCGGCGGTGCAGAAAGCGCACCACGTCGGGCCACTCCAATCGGCTCCCGCCGTGCGGCGGAATCAGGTGACGGTTGTGGCAATACCCGCAGCGCCAGGGGCAACCCTGGCAAAATATTACCGCGGCCAGGCAACCGGGGAAATCGATACTGGTCAGCGGAGTAAGGCCGCCGATTTGCAAGCTTGACAAGGCTGGATAGGAATTACAGGGTGCGCAAAACCACAGTTGAACATTTTGCGCCTGCTGTTGGCTTGATCAGGCAGTCAACGGAACACGGCATTCCTGAAAATGCTTGCGCTCGTAATGCTCGGCTTTTTTGCCGATATTGAAAGACGCGACTGGCCGGTGGTAGCCCATCACTCGCGTCCACACTTCGCAGGGCTGGCGCTCCTCTTCGGTCAAAAAAATTTCATCGGTCTTGATGCTGGCTGGGTTGGACAGATCGGTCATGGTT
>DAICZN010000026.1 GCA_027311105.1 Gallionella sp. | reverse complement strand
CTATCAACGGTTATCTTGCCTTTGGAATCGCGCTGCTGCAGTACCGGGCCTTTGCCCGCGAACAGGCCGGTCATCTGGATGGCTTCATCCAGCGACCCGCCGCCGTTGTTGCGCAGATCCACCAGCACCCCGTCCACCTTGTCTTTTTTCAATTCGACGAGCAGACGCGAGACATCCCTGGTTGCGCTCTTGTAATCCTTGTCGCCCCTCTGGTGGGCCGCAAAATCCTGGTAAAACTCGGGCAGCGAAATCACGCCGATGCGGCGCGTCACACCCCCGTCTTTCACCTCGATGATGGATTTTTTGGCGGCCTGGTTCTCCAGCGTGATTTTTTTGCGCACCAGTGAAATGAGCTTGTGTTTGCCGTCGGGGCCGGCTCCCGCGGGCAGCACGTCAAGGCGCACCACCGTATCCTCCGCGCCGCGTATCAGGTCCACCGCGTCGTCGATGCGCCAGCCCATGATGTCGACTATCGGGCCATTTTCGCCCTGCCCGACACCCACGATACGGTCGCCGGGTTGCAGCTTGCCGGACAGCAGCGCCGGGCCGCCTGCCAGCAACTCCTTGATCGTCGTAT
Source organism: Gallionella sp. (assembly GCA_027311105.1). Lineage (GTDB taxonomy): Bacteria > Pseudomonadota > Gammaproteobacteria > Burkholderiales > Gallionellaceae > Gallionella. Next base: position 10,071 of record DAICZN010000026.1, on the reverse strand, counting down.
ATTCGTCCTTGCCGTACAGCGATGCGCCTATGCCAACCAGGGACAGCTTCATCGAAATATCGAACTCCTCGGAAGCTCGCACCCCGAAATAATTGGTGTGCGGGTCTATGGACATCGCATAGGCATTCATGAAGTCCTGGAACACATCCTCGCTCTTGACCTTGGAAAGGCTGTTCAGGTTATTGTCATAGCGTTTGCCCAGCGTCTCGACGATGCTCTTGTCATCCTTGCCGGCCAGTTTGAGGCGCAGCCAGTCGTTCTTGACGCGCTTGCGCCACAAATCATTCAACTCGCTTTCGGATTTTGGCCATGCGGCATCCTTGCGGCTGAACTGGTAGCTCTCATTCTTCTTGAAATCAAAACCCTTTTTCAGCAGGGATCGGGCATAGACAAAACGTTCGGCGATGCGCTGCTGGTAGAGATTGAATATCGCGAAAGGAACGCTCAAGTCCTTGCCTATGATGGCATCATCAAGCTTGGTTCGCTCGTTGGCGAAATGATCAATGTCCGCCTGCAGGAAGAACACCTTGTCTGCGTCCAGCGCCTTCATATAGCTGTCGAAAATTTGCCCGGACAAGTTATCGTCTAGCGCCACATGCTTGTAGCTGTAGCGACTCAGCACCTTGGATGACAGAAAAGCCGCCTCGGACTGCTGCTCCAGCGGCACAAGCTGGGGGGTGGCCCGGGCCGTGTTGAGTGTGGCCAGCGCAAACGCCAGCAATATCCACAATAATTTAGTCTTCATTTGCATTTCTGGTTTAAGTTGGGTTCGGTACCGAGCGCATTTGGTTTTCAAAAGCCCCTGCATGGACAGGACAAATGGCACTAAGTTCGGCATTTTACCCTATATGGAAGCTCGCCCTGGCCGGAGTTAACCCGGCATCCCGTCAGCGCGCGGCTTGACCAGGATCGGGGCGTACACCCGGACGAGCAATGCAAAGGCAATAAACCATGCCGCCTGCGCAATGCCCAGCCACAACAGGTAATGCTCAGGCGCAATGATCGGCAACAGGACCCGCGCAACGTAGGCCGCGCACAATGCCATGAAAGCAGGCGCAAGCAGGCGCGAGTGGTGCTGGATATTGCGGCCGGTGTGCCCGAGCGAGATGCGCGCCATCATTCCCGCGGTGATCATGCCGATGCCGCCCAATGCAAATGCATGCAGCGCCAGGGAAGGCGGCAGGGATGCGAACGGCGCAAGCGCCTTGAGCAGGAACCCGAACGTGGCACCGCCATAGCCGGCGTATACCACCCACAGCAGCGGCTTGTCCCAGATACCCCTCGTGTGCCACCCCGCCAGCCGCATCGCGTGCATCGCGAACAGCAAGCCGGCGAGCGCGGCGGTGACCGGCACATTTTTCCAGAACACATCGGCAACCAGGAACAGCACGAACACATAGATCACGGAGCGGTCTATCCACACCCAATTCCTCAATTTCACCGGATAGCCGACACCCCGTTCGATGAACATCGGCAACACGCGCCGCGCCATGCTGTAGACCAGCGCAAGCAGAACATACAATCCGCAATACAAGCCCCACATGGTTCCGTGCTCCAGCACACCCGACACGCCAAGATAGAAGCACAGGTTGGCCAGCGTCAGCAGGATCAATTTTGACGCGAGGCCAAGCTGGTTATGCTGTTTTGCGCGCAATAGCGGCCGGAAGATCACCACGACAAGCCAGAGATCGAACATCAGGTCCAGCACCATCATCGGCACAACCTGCCCGGGAAAGACCCACTCCGCCGCCCGTGCCGCAAGCCACAGTGTTGCCATGCCTGCCAGCTGCAATCCCTTGGGCGTGCCGATCTGGGTCCAGTTGCGCACCGCGGTCAACAGAAACCCGGCGGCAACGGCCATGCCGTAACCGAAGATCATTTCATGCGCATGCCAGTGCATCACCGAGAACGGCAGGCGCGGCGCCGGCCAGCCATAGGCATAAACACCAACCCAGACAAATACCGGGATCAGCGCGTACAGGCCCGCCAGCAGGAAAAACGGACGAAAGCCGAGATTGAACAGGGCGAAGGAAGGAAGCGGTTGAGCCGGGAGTTTGCTGTGCATTGACTTTTTGTGAACCTGAAAACTGCGATTGATCTACGAAACCGGGATAGCAATTTAAAGACTGCTTGCGCGAAATGCCTGCATGCTCAGACCACCTTGATGACCAGCTCGACAGCTGCCCGCAGCGTGTTGACCGTGATGCATCCGTGCTCCGCAATCGCGACCAGTTTACCCAGCTCTTCCGGGGGATTGCACTGCGCGGATACGGACATACGGATCGCGGTGAAACGCGACGGCGCATCGGCCATGTCGGCCTCGATATCCGCGCGGGCATTTTTCAATTCGATGTTGCGGGCTCTGGCGGCGGCCAGCAAGTTGCTCATGAAGCAACCGCCCAACCCGTTCAGCACCGCTTCCACGCCCATCATGCCGAGGTTGGTGCCGCCCTTGGTATCGGGGCGGTCCATGACCAACTGATGCCCGCGGGCATTACCCCTGGATGCGGTACTGCTGATCTGCTCAACCGTCACTGTTGCTGTTGCCATGCAATTTCCCCTTGATAAGAAAAAAATGACGGGATAACCAAAAAACAACAGTCAGCAGTGACCATCGTATGATTCATAATTTCATTGCCCGCGTCACGCAAGCCGGAATTTCAGCTCGCCGAGCTTCTCGATCGAACTGACGATCTCGTCACCGGCCTTGAGCCAGACCTGCTTGTCCTTGGGATAACCCAGGATGACGCCCTGCGGCGTTCCGGTATAGATGATGTCGCCGGGCTCCAGCGTCCAGTGCCTGGAGATGTAGGCGATCATCTGCTGGGTATTGAAGATGAAATCATTGGTGCTCCAGTCCTGGCGCACCTCGCCGTTGACCAGCGTTTTGATCTTCAGGTTATTCGGGTCGCCGACCAGGTCGGCAGAAACGAAATACGGCCCTATCGGCGCAAACTTGTCCAGCGTCTTGCCTATCATCCACTGGCTGCTCGGCGTTTCCAGCTGAAGGTCGCGCGCGGAAAAATCATTTGCGGTGCAATATCCCGCGACATAATTCAGCGCGTCGGCTTCCGCAACGTTGCGCGCCGCCTTGCCCATCACGATCAGCATCTCCGTTTCGTAGTCGAACTTGTAGGCCACGTCTTTGGGGGGCAAATCTATGGTGCACTGATGCGCGGCCAGCGCATTGTTGTACTTGTTGAACAGCGGCGGCACGCGCGGTTCTTTCATGCCGATTTCCTGCGCGTGGCGCTTGTAATTGAGGCCGACGCACACGATCTTGCCCGGATTGGTGAACAGCCGGCCGTAGCGAACGCTGCCCTCGTCGAGCAGGGCCGGTTTGGCCCTGGCGCTGCCGCCGGCAGCAGCGATCCTGCTCAGGCCCGCGGCATTTCCTTCGCGCAGCAGTTCTTCCATCGTCAGCGGCGCGGGAATGCCGAGCAGACGGGACGCCTTGCGCACATCGATAACGCCGTTAGCGGTCTTGATGCCGAGCGTCTCGGTGCCGTCAGGATTGGCGATAGACAGCAAGGTAATGCCCCTGGGCATCTCGTGCGGCCCGGAATACTTCATGGGGTGTGTCTCCTGTTTGGCGCCGGCCGGCGCGGGGATGCCCAAGGCAACTCCGGCACCAACCGCGGTTGAGGCTGCCAGAAACGTGCGGCGTGTGATCATGATATCTCCTCCCATTGTTGTCATGGATGCGGGACAGCGTGGCAAGACTGGTCCGGCGTCCCGTACACTTTGTCGCGGCTATTCATGTTTCACCCCTCCGTCAGCCGTGAACCCGAAGGGCGGCATTGCACCGGACCAATCGTACAGCTTGGTGACCGGTTTGTCAGCTTGATGGATAACGCGATGCCGAACACCTCCTGTTGTCCACTAACATGAAAAACCATGGTCGTTTTAAACGCACTGCGGAACCGGTTCCACAAGATCACCCGATCGGGATAGGCCGCGTTCGCACGGCTATCATTTATGCGGTTTTCGTGGAATCATCCCCGGTTTGCATCTCACTGGTACCCAGATGGACAGCCTGACAGTCAAACGATATCTTCCCTGGGTGGTGGCGGCTGCACTGTTCATGGAGCAGCTGGACTCGACCATTGTCAACACGGCCGTGCCGGCCATGGCGGCAAGCTTTCATGTGGCACCGTTGAGCCTGAAGGTCGTTGTCGCCAGTTACATACTGAGCCTGGCCGTATGCATCCCCGTAAGCGGCTGGATGGCCGACCGTTTCGGCACGCGACGCGTGTTCGGCAGCGCAGTGGTGGTTTTCACGCTTTCTTCTTTGCTGTGCGGTCTGTCGCTGAATGTGCCGATGCTGGTTGCCGCCCGCATTTTGCAGGGCATGGGCGCCGCGATGATGATGCCGGTGGGACGATTGACCATCATCCGCACCTTTCCCAAGACCGAATTGCTCAGGGCGATGAATTTCGTGATCCTCCCGGCACTGATCGGGCCGCTGCTGGGCCCGACCATAGGCGGGCTGATCGTGCACTGGCTGCCATGGCGGATCATCTTCCTGGTCAATATTCCGGTGGGACTCGCGGCGCTGTTGCTTATCCATCATTACATGCCGGACTATCACGGCGACGGGCGGCGGCCGCTCGACGTGATCGGCCTGGTGTTGTTTGGCGCCGGCACGGCACTGCTTTCCTGGCTGCTGGAAGTGTTTGGCGAACACGATATCGGCACTGCCCCTGCAACGGTGACATTTTTGATATCAATGGTTCTGCTGGCCGCGTATGTATGGCATGCCCGCCGGACACGCCACCCGCTGTTGCGTCTCGCGCTGTTTCGCGTGCGCACCTTCCGCGTCTCGGTGGCCGGCGGCTTCATCACCCGGCTGGGCCTGGGCGGGCTGCCCTTTCTGCTGCCTTTGCTTTATCAGGTGGGTCTTGGTTTCCCTGCATGGCAATCGGGATTGCTGATGATGCCCGCCGCTGCCGCGGCCATGGGAATGAAAATATTTTCCATCGGCATACTGCGCCGTTTCGGATTCCGCAGGATACTGATCGTCAATACGCTGTTGATGGGTATGACGATCAGCCTGTTCGCGCTGGTGGGCAGCACAACGCCGATCATGTTGATTGTTCTTCTGGGGCTGACCCAGGGATTTTTCAATTCGCTGCAATTCTCGAGCATGAATGCCATGGCCTATGCAGACATAGGCGAATCCGACTCGAGCATGGCCAGCACCCTCGCCAGTTCGATGCAGCAGATGTCGATGAGCTTCGGTCTGGCCTGCGGATCGCTGATAACCGCGTGGTTTCTCGGCAATCTGCCGCAGACCGATCAGGCAGCGGTCACCAAGGCATTGCACTACGCATTTCTGACCCTGGGCGGCCTGACCTTTATCTCGTCACTGTCGTTCTGGACATTGCGCGCCACCGACGGGGAGAATGTCAGCAGGGGTGTCACGATAGTGGCCGACGAGCCGGCATAGGCGCGTGGTCTGCTCCGCTTCATTCCGATTTATTTTGAGGAACTTCAGATGTAGGAGCGGGCCATGCCCGCGATCAGACTGTTCGCTGGCATGGCCCGCTCCTACAAGCAGCCGACCTTGAGTGCAGACCGCGGTTAGGATGTAGAATAAGCGCGTCAACCATAAGGAAGGGAGAGGCGAAACATGGTCAAGCTGCTTTTGGGGATATTGGTGTTGTGTAGCTTAGGATTCACTGCCGCGGCCACTGCGGGGCAGGATAGCGGCGTATACGTCTTCGGCGCAGCAGGTCAATCCCGGAAATCCACGATCACGAATGAAAACCAGGATGCATTTTCGCTTTTCCTCGGATACCAATTTAATGCAAAGTGGGCGATCGAAGGGGGTTATGTCGACATCGGAACGTCCAGCTATTCCGGCAATATTTCCGTTGGCGGGGCAACAGGAACCGCGAACATGTCGACAAAATCGAGTGCGGCCAGCCTGACTGCGGTGCGAACATGGAATGTCCCGGACAACTTCGGCAATAACGGATTTTCCTTCCTGGCCAAGTTTGGCATCGCCCAGGTCAGATCGAGTGCGAACGGGTCGGCTACGATCCCGACCATTTTTTCAACGTCGCCGAATTATTCAAAAAAAGGAGTTACGTTCGGCCTGGGTGCCAGATACGACGTCGACCAGAACTGGGCGATCCGGGCCGACGCGGATTCCTATGACACCGGCCAATCTGCTTATGGCAGGCTTCCGGTCTATACTCTGGGACTGAGTTACAAATTCTGAAGTTACCGTTCACCCTCCGGCACGCAACGTGCCGGGGGGTGTTTACCACCGGTACCGGCTAACGGGTACCATGAAAAACGTGAACGCTAGGTTCACCGGGCAATTACCGAACCGACTTACATACAGATGACATAAGGTTATGTGTGCCCTGTTTCATACACGAGGACTATAGAATGAATACACTGAAAGAATCCGGCAAGATGACAATCGTCGCCGGCGCATTGGCGAGCCTGGCATGCCTTTTGAGCAATCAATTGCGGATGCCGCAAAAGCGGTCCCTGCAGATGGCGGCGTTACTCGCCGCCCTTACCCTGATCCCCGCCGCACCCGCGCTTGCCGCAAGGGAATGCAAGCAGTCCAACTCGGATCTCTACGCCAGCAAGGCGCCGGCAGTGGTGCTCATTACCGCGCTTACCATCAACCCTTATCGCACGGATGACCGCATCCAGCTGACAACCGGCTCGGGATTCATTTTCGATGACAAGGGATTAATCATGACGAACTCGCACGTCGTGTTCGGGGCCCAGGCGCTGAACGTGACGTTCGATGACGGAACGACTTTGGCGGCGAAGCTGCTGGGTGCCGATCCGATTTTCGATCTCGCGATTCTGCAAATTCCCGTCCCCAAGATTGGAAAACTGCCGGCATTGACCTTTGGTGACTCGGATGCAATACGCCCGGGTGACAAGGTCGCTGCCATCGGGAATCCGATGGGCATGAACCTGACCATCACCAGCGGGATAGTCAGCGCCATCAACCGTATCCTGCCGGAGCGGCCGCGCATGCTCTCCCTGCCAATGATACAGACGGACACACCGATCAATCCCGGCAATTCGGGAGGCCCGATACTCAACGATTGCGGCGAGGTGGTCGGTATCGCGAGCGAAATACTCGGCCATGCGCAGAATATCGGCTTTGCAATCCCGTCCAATCTGGCGAGCTCTGTCGTAACCCAACTCGTTACCAAGGGCAGGGTGATAAGGCCCTGGTTTGGCGTTGACGGAAGCCTGGTCGATGCGAGCCTGAGAAAGATATTTGCCCTGCCCCTTGCCGATGGTTTCCTCGTCGAGGCGGTCGAACAAAACAGTCCGGCGGCAATCGCAGGCATCACGGGCGGCAGCTTGCCGGTAAAGATCGGGCTGCGGGCAATGATCCTGGGCGGGGATGTCATCGTCGCAATCAACGATATCCCGCTGAGGGACGGCGACAGCATGCAACGCGCGCTGGATTTGATCCAGATCGGTTCCAGTGTCCGGCTGAAAGTTTTTCGTGATGGCAAAACCTTTGATACCGAAATCAAGATCACCGAACGTCCTTTGCAGCCCGGTGACGTTCCCGGATCGCCGCAGAGTTTCTCGGTCCGGGGCGGCCAGGGAAACAACACTGGCAAGAATCATTAGGAAAGCATCGCTCAAATCCGTTCGCGACCGGCGATCAATGCGCAAGTGCAGTTCGTCAACCCGGGGTTGCGCGCAGCTCCGCAGTGATTTCATAGGAACGGAGACGGGCGGCATGATCGAATATCTGCGACGTGATCATCAATTCATCCGCCCCGGTCTGCCCGATGAAATCCTGCAAGGCACGCCTTACGGTGTCGCGCGAGCCGATCGCCGCGCATGACAGGACATCGGCCAGCATATCGCGGAAATGCGGCGCTATGCTATCCATATATCCTGCCACCGGCGGCTGCAATCGCCCGGGGTGGCCACTGCGCAGGTTGACGAAGGCCTGCTGCATCGAGGTCGCGAGAAATTGCGCCTGCTCGTCCGTATCCGCCGCAAACACGTTGTAACCCAGCATCACGTATGGCTTGTCCAGTTGAACCGACGGCTTAAAGGTTGAGCGGTACAAGGCGATCGCCTGCATCATCTGCTCAGGCGCGAAATGCGACGCGAACGCGTAGGGCAGGCCCAGCGCAGCAGCCACCTGCGCACCGAAAAGGCTCGAGCCCAGTATCCATACCGGCACGTTCAGCCCCGCGCCCGGAACGGCGCGCACCGCATGCCGTTGCGTCGCCGCGAAGTAGCCCATCAGCTCGACGACATCATTGGGAAACTGGTTGGGGTCGGAGGAGAGATTGCGCCGCAAGGCACGCGCGGTGAGCTGGTCCGAACCCGGCGCGCGACCGAGCCCCAGATCTATGCGCCCGGGAAACAGCGATTCCAGCGTGCCGAACTGCTCGGCGATCACCAGCGGCGCATGGTTGGGCAGCATGACCCCGCCGGCGCCGACACGGATGGTAGCCGTGCCGCCGGCCACATGCGCGATCAGCACGGCCGTCGCGGCGCTGGCGATGCCCGGCATGCCGTGATGTTCGGCCAGCCAGAAGCGCCGGTAGCCCCAGCGCTCGCCGTGCTGCGCAAGGGCCAGCGTGTTGCGAAACGACCGGGCGGCATCGCTGCCCTCGTTGATGGGAGCCAGGTCAAGAATGGAAAAGGGGATCATGTGTTTCACGCTGGGACGGTAAACCGGGAGGCAAGTTTAAACCCAAACCATGCCGGTCGGCCGGCCGGTTTTTCCGGCTGATTTTTCTCTTGCATATCTTTCATGACGCAAAGCATAATCAAAAAATTCTGATCGCCCATCACGCCGCCCGCAAAACAGCACCGTTTATCGGGCAACCCAAACCTGCAACCATTTGCCACTCACCAGACTGTCATGCTGCCAACCATAGAACAACGCCTCGCCGCCGAACTTTCCGCAAAACCCGTCCAGATCTCCGCCGCAGTCGCGCTGCTCGATGAAGGCGCCACCGTTCCGTTCATCGCCCGTTACCGCAAGGAGGCGACCGGCGGACTGGACGATATCCAGCTGCGCCTGCTGGAGGAGCGCCTGGGCTATCTGCGCGAACTGGAGGAGCGGCGCACCGCGATCATCGCCTCGATCACCGGGCAGAACAAGATGACGCCGGAATTGCTGGATGCGCTCAGCCATGCCGAAGACAAGACCCGTCTGGAAGACCTGTACCTGCCGTACAAACCGAAACGCCGCACCAAGGCGCAGATCGCGCTGGAGGCTGGACTGTTGCCTCTGGCCGACTCGCTGCTGGAAAACCCGATGCTCAACCCGGAAGCGGAGGCGGCCAAATACCTGATCCCCGCCTTCAGTTCCGAACAGGGCGACAACCCCGGTGTGCCGGACAGCAAGGCCGCGCTGGAGGGCGCGCGCTATATTTTGATGGAGCGCTTTGCCGAGGATGCGCCCTTGTTGCAAAGTTTGCGCGAATTCCTGCAGGCGCATGGCGTGGTAGAAGCCAGGGTCGCCGAGGGCAAGGAAGAAGCTGCCGCGAAATATGCCGATTATTTTGACTACCGGGAACCGCTGGCCGGGATTCCCTCACATCGCGCGCTGGCGCTGTTCCGCGGTCGCCGCGAGGGGCTGTTGAACGTCACCCTGCGCCTCGACAGCGAGGCGGAAAAACCGCTCTGGGATGCGCCGCATAATCCCTGCGAAATGCGCATCGCCAGACGTTTTGGCATCGCCAACCAGAACCGTCCTGCCGACAAGTGGCTGGCGGATGTGGTGCGCTGGACCTGGCGGATCAAGAGTTTCCTGCACCTGGAATCCGAGCTGATGGGTGCGCTGCGCGAACGGGCGGAGACCGAGGCGATCAGGGTATTCGCACGCAACCTGAAAGACCTGCTGCTTGCCGCGCCGGCCGGGCCGCGAACCACGATGGGGCTGGATCCCGGAATCCGCACCGGGGTAAAGGTTGCGGTCGTGGATGCGACCGGCAAGGTGCTCGACACCGCGGTCATCTATCCGCACCAGCCCAGGAACGACTGGGCCGGATCGCTGCACACGCTCGCCAGGCTGGCTGAACAGCACAAGGTGGCACTGATCTC
>DAICZN010000023.1 GCA_027311105.1 Gallionella sp. | reverse complement strand
TTTCATTTTTAGATGGAATTCCGTTGCGCAACTGCTAGAATGCGCCGCCATTTAGATTTTTGCTGCATTCCTGTTTGAGTTTTGAATGCGTTCAAATCCAGGCAAATAGATATTTTTACTTCAACTCACTCCCTCAAGGATATTTAAAATGAAACGTATTGCTCTTGTTGTTGCCCTGCTGACTCTTGCCGCCTGCGGCCAAAAGGCTGCTGAAGCTCCTGCTGCCGCCCCTGCCGCCGCTCCCGCTCCTGTAGCCGCCCCGGCCGCCGCTTCCGCGCCTGCCGCTGCTCCGGCCGCCGATGCAATGAAGAAGTAATCAAAACTTTTTCATCAATAAAAAAGCCGGCGCAAGCCGGCTTTTTTATTTCCATCTTCCCCGCCGATCCGGCACTCAGCTGATTTCACGCCAGGCAAAACCGTCTTCCTGTGTTGCCACACCCACCCAGCTTTCCTCGCAATTGGCCGCCGCGCTCAATGCCCGCACCGCAAGCGCGGGGGTGTTGTTGGTGCGGCTGAGATGGGCGGCGATCAGGTGCTGCAATCTGCCCAGATCCAGGCGGGACAGAATGGCGGCGGCCTGCTGGTTGTTCAGGTGGCCGAAACGGCCGCCCACACGCTGCTTCAGGCTGTAAGGGTAATCGCCGTTCATCAACATTTCAGCGTCGTGGTTGCATTCCAGCACCAGCGCATCGCAACCGCTCAGGGTCTGTTCGATATGCGCCGTGCTGCTTCCGGTATCGGTCAACACGCCCAGGCGGCGGGCCCCGTCGCTGAAAACGAATTGCACCGGCTCGGCGGCGTCGTGCGGAACCGGATAGGGCATGACCTCGATGCCGCCGATGGCAAACGCCGCATGGGAGTCGATTTCCCGGATGCCGGCAATGCCGGCAAAAGCCTTTGCCTGGCTGCGCAAGGTGCCGTGGGTGAGCCAGACCGGCAGATTGAATTTGCGCGCGATACGCGCCACACCGCCGATGTGGTCGCCGTGCTCGTGCGTGACCACGATGCCGCCGAGTTGCCCGGGGGAAACGCCCAGGCGCGCCAAGCGCATCAGCGTATCCTGCAATCCGAATCCGCAGTCCATCAGCACCAGCGTGTTGCCGGCCGCGACCAGCAGCGCGTTGCCTTCGCTGCCGCTACCCAGGGATGCAAAGCGCATGGAGCCGAGAATTCACTTCATTGCTTGTTGACGGTTTTATAGATGGCATCAAGCATCTCTCCGCTTGCCTTGTTGCTTGCGCCGCTCTGGTCGATCACCGACACCACGCAGCTTGTTCCGCCGTCCTTGACGATCACGCGATAGTGCCTGGAGGTATCCACGTTGCTTTTCCAGAACTTCAGGCTGTCGAACCAGCCGGTCTCGATCTTGATCGGGCGCAGGTAATAGATGCCCTTTTCGCGATCCTTGTCTTCCACTCCCAGGCCCGCGTTTTCGATGGCCAGCCCGACTTTGCGCCAGGACCGGTCGAAGGTGTCATTGATCACGATAATGGTGTTGCCGTCGGAAATCTCGCGCAGGACGGCGGACCCCGGCAGTTCCGGTGCAGTAATGGCTGCCGGCCCTGCAGCCGCTACCGCGCTGGCCGCCATGCTGCTGACCGCGGCCACCGAACTGGCCGCTGCCGCGGGCTGATTGTCTGCAATCTCGTCCATTGCCCGTTGTTCGCTGCCGCCAAAACGCACCATCAAGCGCTGCAGCATGATCGCCTCTTTCTCCGGATCATTGCCGTTGGGCTGCCACTTGGCAATCTTCCTGTCAGTGGAGAATACCTCCACCATGCCGCGCTGGGTGATGTACACCTCGGTACTCGCCCCGTCCTGGCTGCGCTCCAGACGCGTTGTGTACTGGTCGCGCTCACCAACAACATACGTGTCATCGTCGAGCGGACTCTCGTTATTATTCGAATAATCGTATTTCGGCAACAGGCCTTTCATCTCGTACCAGCCGGTTTCCATCACGCCCGCCGCCCGGTCCTGTTTCCTGACTTCCAGACCGCTCTGCTGCCAGAAAGTCTTGACGATGGGCCATACGTTTTCCGCCTTGTCGTTGATCACCAGCCAGCGCTGATTGCCGCTGCGCTTCAGGCTGACGCCCGGAATGTCCGGCAAGACACCGGTTGCGCCGGCAGACCTGGTTTTGCTGCTGTTGCTGTAATCCGAAAAAGTCGTGGCATTCCCGGCAGTGGCATCCGGCATCTTGAAACGCGGGTCGCCCAGGGGCGTGGTCAAATCGGGCGGCAGGTCGAGTGTCGGCAATTTTGCCGCGGCGGCACCGTAATCAATATGACTTGAATCGCCCCCAAACGAACTGCAACTCATCAACGACACCAGCACCGCGGTGGAAATACCGATACGGACAACTCTCATTGCATCTCTCTTTGGACAAAAATATTCGATGGCTGGCAACCCGGCCTACCCGATGCGCACGCCGGCCTGGCGCATCGCGTCCTCGACCGCGGCATATGCGGCCTGCGACAGGGGAGTGAGCGGCAAACGCAGCGCGTTCTTCATCAGCCCCATGCGCGCCACCGCCCATTTGACCGGGATCGGGTTGGCCTCGACGAACAGCCTGCTGTGCAGGCCAAGCAGGCGGAAATTGATTTCGCGCGCCCTGGCAACTTCGCCGTTGCGCGCGGCGGCGCACATCTCGTGCATCAGCGCCGGTGCGACATTCGCCGTCACCGAGATCGAACCGTGCGCGCCCAGCAGCAGCAATGCCAGCGTGCTGGCGTCGTCGCCGCTGTACACGGCAAAACCTTTCGGCGCGCGCTGCAACAGTTCGCTGCCGCGCCCGATGTCGCCGGTCGCGTCCTTGATGCCGACGATGTTGGGTATCTGCGCCAGGCGCAGCACCGTGTCGTTGCCCATGTCGGCGACCGTGCGCCCCGGCACGTTGTACAGGATGTGCGGCATGTCCACCGCTTCGGCGATGGCCTTGAAGTGCAGATACAGACCCTGCTGGGTCGGCTTGTTGTAATAGGGAACCACCGACAGCGACGCATCCGCACCGGCCTTTTTCGAGAACGCGGCCAGTTCGATCGCTTCGGCAGTCGAGTTCGCGCCTGTCCCGGCGATAATCGGAATGCGCTTCGCGGCATGCCTGACCGCCTCGGCAATCAGCAGCTCGTGCTCCTCCACATTCACCGTGGGCGATTCGCCGGTCGTGCCGACCACCACGATGCCGTCCGTGCCCTGTTCAATGTGAAAGTCGATCAGCGCGCGGAACGCATCCATGTCCAGGCTGCCGTCCTCGCGCATCGGAGTGACGATTGCAACAATACTGCCCTGCATCATTTGGAATCTTCGCCGGAAAATAAAAGGCGCATTCTACCGTAATAAGGCCGCACCCCAAAGGGCTGCGCGAGAAAAGTTCCGGACTGGCTGTCCCGATACGCTAATTGCCGGGAACTTTTCCGCAAAATCAGCGGCGCCGGAGCCGCTGCGGATGATGGAAGCCGGCGATCATGGCGCAGACCTTCAGGCAGGCGTACCGCCATCCTGCTTTGTCACTGGCATGTGATGGAAACTGGCGAGGCAGGAGGAAACGTTCCCGTGGTACTGGTATTGGTACTTCCAGTAATACTGCAGTTTGCTGGAGTGGCGATCGGATTGACAGTCAGCGTATAGTTTTGGGCAGTTCCCTGATAGGGAACCGAAATACTGTCCGCCATCGTGTAACCCGGCCCCCCGTTGCCCAGCGGATTGACTACAGCCTTGATGCCGCTGGCGGCCACGCCGCTGCTACCCGTTATGCTGAGCTCCAGCGCGAAGTTGGAATGCAGGTCGGCGGGGTTGGCCGGCCAGCTGATATTCACCGGCAGCAGCAAACTGGTCATCGTGCCGGTGCTATTGTTCATCGCCAGCACGCCGGTGCGGCTGAACGAAATCGTGCCGGCCACAACGCCGTTGATCGAGTAATTACCCGTTTGCGACTCCATGTTGAACGAAAACGTGCCCGTGTTTGCGGAGCCCAGAAATTTGCCGGTGCCGATGCCGCTGGTCGGAATCCCGGTGACAGTATAGCTGCCGGCATTCCATGTGCCGCCTATGATGCCGGTGTTCGCCGGGTCCCCGTCCATGATGCCGGAGAAGGTTCCGTCCGGAGACAGGATGAAATACACCGGCGTGCCGGCGCCATACACGCTTGTGCTGTTCCCTACCGGCGTATACACGCCATACCAGCCGCCCTGGTAAAGATTGCTGATGATCAGGGTGTTCACGGTGACTTTTGTGATCGTGTATGCGGCGGTGCTGCTGCCATCACTGATGATCGTGGCGGTGCCGGCGCCGCTGTTTATCGTACCCGAATAATTGCCGGATGAAGACATCAGCGCAAACTGCACCGGCGCACCCGGCGTGGTCGAGGCGGCCCAGGTTCCCGCCATGATGTTTCCGTCGGAAGTAAACCCCGTCATGTTGCCGTCGGGCTGAAAATAGAAAGTCCCGCTCAGGCCTCCGCTGGTCATGGAAGTTGCTTTCCACACCGTGCCGATCACGTTGGCGGCGTTGACGCCCTGGTTCATGTTCAGCGTGGCATCCGCGGCGGAGGGAACAAAGGCTATACCGCCTTCAGCACTGGCGACGGTTTGCAATTGCGCCAGCACCTGAGCCGGAGTAAAGCTGAACAGGGAAAGAAAGGGGAACGGGTAATAATATGGCGGGAACAGATACAGATCCACCAGCGGCGCCATCATTGTTGCGACGTCGCCGGGGACCGTGAACACGCCGCTGGAGGGGGGCACGCCGCTCGCAGACGTCATACTTCTGTCAACGGCAATGCTGTTCAGGGTTCCCAATGTCTGGCCGATCAACTGGGTCAGCGGATATGACGCGGGCCATCCGTAAAAATCGACAGGCGTGACCGTTGCCGTCCCGGCTTGCGTGACGATGGGAACAACACTGCCCAGCATGAGGCCGCCCACGGAAAACGTGACCGCATCGCCGTAGGCAAAATTGAAATGCCCCTGGGCATCGGTTTTGCCGGCGGCACCGGAGGTAGTCCGGTAATCGAGGCCGGTCACCGGGGCATCGGAGATCACCCCGGTCAAGGGACTGAACGGGGAGCCTACATACTGGGCACCACCGCCGCAACCGGCAAGCAGCGCCGCCAGCGCAAACAGCATGGCGGTCTTCATGTTTTTCAAAAAAGCATTCAAAACTTTGTCCCTTGTTTTTGTGTCCATAAAGGCGGATGCGACTGGTGCCAGGCAACATCACACGGTTCTTCACAACCGTTTATTAGAGCATATAAAAAATTGCTGCGCAAAAATCTGATGGCCTGGCGCCGGCATCTGCCGGTTTGGCAACGCGACAAAAGCCCCGCGACTGTGGAATAATGCCAACCTGTTGAATTTGCCCACCGCCATGTCTGCATCAACCCTCGCCGCCATGCTTCCCGGCGATATCGCCACCATTGTTTCCATACACGCGGAAGAAGCGTTGCATCTGCGCCTGCTTGCGCTGGGTTTCCGCAACGGCAAGCAGATCGAACTGATACGCAAAGCCAGTTTCTCCGGTCCACTGCAGGTGCGCGTCGGCACCACCGATGTCATTTTGCGCCGCGCCGAGGCGGCCAGGATCAGGGTGCAAAAAACATGAAACGAATCGCCTTGCTGGGCATGCCCAACACCGGGAAATCCACGTTGTTCAACCGCATGACCGGCGGCGCGGCGCGGGTCGGCAACTGGCCGGGCATCACCGTCGAGCTGCTCAGCGGCAAGATATTGCTGGGCGACGACATGGTCGAGATCATCGACCTGCCCGGCATCTACGACCTGCACGGTTATTCCGACGATGAACAGGTGGTGCGCCATTTCCTGCACGACAACGTGCCCGACCTCGCGCTGGTCATCCTCAACACCACCCAGATCGAACGGCAGATGAGCCTGCTGCTGCAACTCAAGCTGCTCGACATCAACCTGGTGGTGATGCTCAACATGGCGGACGAAGCGAAGAAATACGGCATCAGCGTGGATGTCGCGAAAATGTCCGCGCTGCTGGGGCTGCCGATCTTCATGCTCAGCGCAAAATACGGCGGCGGCTATCCGGAGGCGATGCAGGCAGTCACCAGGGCGCTGCGCTACCCCACGCCCGGCATGGCGGAACACCTGCGCAGCCAGCTCGAACAGGACCGGCATATCGAAGCGGAAATGGCGCGCGTGCTGAAGCACACCGTTCAGGTTCCGGCGCGGCTGTCGGACCGCCTCACCGAAAAACTGGACAGCGTGCTGATGCATCCCTGGCTGGGGCTGCCGATCTTCTTCGCGGTGATGTATTTGCTGTTCCAGGGCATCTTCATCTTCGGCCAGCCGTTGCAAACCGGCATCGCCGCCGCGCTCACCTGGCTGCGCGAGTCCGCGCTGGTGCCGCTGCTGGCCAGCCTGCCGCATGCCGTGCAGGGCCTGCTGCTGGACGGCATCTATAACGGCGTGGCCACTGTCGCGGCGTTCGTGCCCATCATCATCCTGTTCTTTTTGTTCATGGCGATGATAGAAGACAGCGGCTATTTGTCGCGCGCGGCATTCCTGATGGACGCGCTGATGGCGAAGCTGGGCCTGGACGGGCGCGGTTTCGTGATGCTGCTGATGGGCTTCGGCTGCAACGTTCCGGCGCTGATGGGCACGCGCGTGATGCGCTCGCGCGCGATGCGGCTGCTCACGATGCTGGTGATCCCGTTCTCGCTGTGCTCGGCGCGCCTGCAGGTGTTCATCTTCTTCACCGCCGCGCTGTTCTCGCCCGGGGCCGCGCCCGTAGTCCTGTTCAGCTTGTACCTGTTCAGTTTCGCCACCGCGATACTCACCGCGCTGATCTTCAAGAACAGGTTCAAAAACAGCGAGCCCTTCGTGCTGGAACTGCCGCCCTACCGCTTCCCCACCCTGCGCCAGATGGTGTTACGCGGCTGGCTGGAGGTGCGGCACTTCCTGCGCCGCGCCAGCAAATTCATCATCGCCGGCGTGGTGATGGTGTGGCTGCTGACCCATCTGCCGCTGTCCGCCGTCCCGGCCGGTCCCGGCACGCTGGCGGGCATGATAGGCGGCGCGCTGCAACCGCTGTTTGCCCCGATCGGCATCAACCAGCAACTGACCATCGCGCTGATCTTCGGCTTCATCGCCAAGGAGATCGTGATCGGCGCGCTCGCGGTGATCTACGGTTTGAACGGCGCGGCGCTGGGCAGCGCGATCGGGCAGCAACTGGACTGGGTGCAGGCCTACAGCTTCATGCTGTTCACGCTGCTCTACACCCCCTGCCTCGCCACCGTCGCGACGCTGCAAAGCGAATCCAAGCAGACCCGCTTCACGCTGCTGTCGCTGGCCTGGTCGCTGGGGCTGGCATGGCTGGTGAGCCTGGCGTTCTACCAGGGCGCGAGGGCGCTGGGGTATTGAATCGTGCGGGACAAAGCAGATACCATGTTCATCGCACACGAATCGGAACAGGCTGCCACCGGAATATCAAACCAGTGGCAATGAATATGCCCTGCAGCCTGATGTCCTGATTCGAACAGCATCTTTTACCAACTGATCAACAACCAACCAGGAGAACCGGACATGAGCACAAAGAAAGGCAAGGCAACTTCCATCAATATCGGCATCAGTGACAAGGACAGGGAGAAGATCGCGAGGGGACTTTCCGGACTGCTCGCCGACAGCTACACGCTCTACCTGATGACGCACAACTTCCACTGGAATGTCACCGGGCCGGAATTCAACAGCCTGCACCTGATGTTCATGGCCCAGTACACCGAGCAGTGGAATGCGCTCGACATCATCGCGGAACGCATACGCGCGCTGGGCCATCCGGCACCGGGCACCTACAGGGAATTTGTGAAGCTGGCCAGCATCAAGGAAGTCGAGGGCGTGCCCAGGGCGATGGACATGGTCCGCCATCTGGTGGCCGCCCAGGAAGCCACCGCGCGCACCGCGCGCAACCTGTTCCCGCTGGTCGATGCCGCGCACGACCAGCCGACCGCCGACGTGCTGACGCAGCGCCTGGATGTGCACGAGAAGACCGCGTGGATGCTGCGCAGCCTGCTCGAGGACTGAACCGGACCGCGACTGCCGGACTGATCAGCTGCAGTCCAATTTTTTGAATTGATTGCCGGAACATCCAGGCACGGCAATATTCCCGCCACGGGAATATCCGATAGAACGCACAACCGATAAATAACGGAGTAAATAATGAGCAAACTTTTTTCGCCCATCCAGCTGCGCGGATTGACTGTCAAGAACCGCATCTTCATGTCGCCGATGTGCCAGTACTCCGCGCATGACGGCATCCTGAACGACTGGCATCGCGTCCATTACGGCAGCAGGGCCGTGGGCGGGGCCGGGCTGGTGATGATAGAGGCCAGCTCGGTTTCTCCCGAAGGGCGCATCACCCCGTACGATTCGGGCATATGGTCGGCACAACAGGTGGAGGCATTGCACCCCGTCATCGCTTCCATCAGGGAGCAGGGCGCGACTCCCGGTATCCAGCTCGCCCATGCGGGCCGCAAGGGATCGTGCACCCAACCCTGGAAGGGCGGAAAAGGGATCAGCCTCAAGGATGGCGGCTGGCAACCTCCCGCGCCCAGTGCCATACCATTTTCTGCCGACTACAATATGCCCGTGGAAATGAGCCGGGCCGACATTGACAAGGTGACAGCGGAATTCGCCGCATCCACAAAACTGGCGCTGGACGCGGGGTTCGAAACCGTGGAGATCCACATGGCGCACGGCTATCTGCTGCACCAGTTCCTTTCCCCGTTGAGCAACCACCGCAGCGATTCCTACGGCGGCAGCCTGGAGAACCGGATGCGCTTCCCGATGCAGGTCGCGCAAACCGTGCGCGACCTGTGGCCCGACGACAAGCCGGTGATGGTGCGGATCTCCGCAACCGACTGGGTTGACGGAGGCTGGGATATGGCGGGATCTCTGGCACTGGTGCGCAGGCTGAAATCGATCGGCATAGACATGGTCGACGTCTCTTCCGGCGGGCTGGTCCCCGGCGCGGTGATACCGGCCGCGCCGGGATACCAGACCGCGTTCGCCGCCGAATTGCGCAGAGAAACCGGGATGGCGATCAGCGCGGTCGGGATGATCACCGACGCGGTCCAGGCCGAGCATATCCTGGTCACGCAACAGGCCGACGTCGTATCTATCGCCCGGGAGCTGCTGCGCGACCCTTATTGGCCGCTGCATGCTGCAAAGAAGCTGGGCGTGGATATTCCCTGGCCGCCGCAATACCAGCGCGCCAAACCATGATCTCCCGGCAATGATTTCAGCGGGCTGCATTTCAGCATACAGCCGTGCCGAGCCCATTGCCGTTGTTTCCCGGCCTTGATGCGGTTATCATGCGCGCCATGAAGTCTGCCCGCCTGTTTCTGCCATTGCTGTGCGCGTTCTCCCTGCTGTTTGCCCAGCAGGCCGGAGCGGCGCACACCCTGAGCCATGCGC
>DAICZN010000008.1 GCA_027311105.1 Gallionella sp. | reverse complement strand
ATACGAACCAACCATCTGGCCATTGTTTCTACACGACAAAATCCCAGGCGACCGTGTCGCTGCAAACGCGGCAGGGATTGGTGGCCGTCAGTTCCAGCGGCAATTTCAGCGTGGTGATCCCGGCCACGGGATCGGGTGGTGGTTCTGGTGGTGGGTACAGCGGCAACTGCTGGCATCCGATGCAGGAGTTTGATGTGGAGGGGTTTGAGTTTTCGACCTGCGCTGCCCAGGTGGGTATCCTTGAGCGGCCAGATAAAGTCTGGACGCCTGATGGCTGGGTGCAACCGACACGCCATCCGGCCACCGAGGAAAAGGAGTGGCGGCGCGTCACCTATAAGGCCGATGATGGCACCATCCACAACGAGATCGTGACGCCGGCGCATTGCTTCATTGCGGCGCACGGTGCGCTGATCGCGGCCAAGGACCTGGCGCTCGGGAAATTCCTGCAATGCGGCAGCGGCGGCTTCGTGCGCGTGACCGGCTTGGAAATTCTGGACTGGACAGCAACGCCGGTGAAACTGGAAATGCCTGAGCCGCATCTGCTGTGCGCGTACAAACAGGGCGGCGCGGTCAGTCATAATCCCAATCAAAAGCCATGAAGCAAGTTATTGATTTATAAGGTATTTTATGATTAAACGCTACTACATCGTCAACGTCGCCGCACTGGCTCCAGGGCTGCCTGCGCCTGCCGGGCATCACTTTCACAACATGAGCGACGGCGTGCACGCGGTGGTGGTTACCCATGACACCGATTTTGGATCCGATGCCAACGGCGGGGCGCCTGCTGGCTGGAACAGGCTCAGGCGGTTGATGGACCATACACCGCTATCGGCGGCGGCCGTCACGCTGCTGGCGCCTGACTACGGCGTGGTCACGGGTGATACTATGGCTATTGCCGCGTTTAAGATTGCCGCCGTTCATCCGGCTTTCGACCCTGAAACGTAGGAGGATTTATGATCAAACTGACTGCATTGATATCCGGCATATCCGCATGGATCGCAAAGATCGGACAGGCGCCTGACTTTGGTTATTTCTTCGCGCACGCGGGCGCGGCGCAATACACCATCAGTCGGTTCCCGAAAGGGCCGGCGCGCATCGTTGCCGGACTAGCTGCTGCTGCGGTGACGTTTTACAAAGAGATATTTTTTGATCCAAAGCACGAAGTAAACCCGCCGCAGAAAATCTGGCCGGATGGTGTCAAGGATTTGTTCGGTTACTGGACCGGCATCTTCATCGCCCAATTCGACAAATAGGAGCCGCCATGTCACTCGATCTGACCGAACCGCAGACGCAGGAACTGCACCGACTGGTGGGCGATATCACTGAGCGCCACATCGCCAAGACCGTCAAGGGCATGTGGTTAAGCGTTGTCGGGTTAGGTCTGATGATGGTAGTGCAGGGCTTTTACATCGCCTACATCAGCGGCACCAAGGTTCAGGAACTGACCAACGATACGACGCAATTGGGGGTGCTCGAAAACGCAAAATCGCTTGACGAAATACAACTGAGTTCCATCAATGCGACGCTGATTCAGATGAATACGCAATTAAACCGCATCGAGGACAAGGTGGACAGCAAATGAATTTAATCAACACCCGCGATACCTATCCGTCACCCAACGTTGCACAGGGATTGCTGGTTCTTGAGGATGGCACCATCCTCGAGACGTTGCAGCGCGATCCCAACCCCGCAGGCACCTACCAGCTTGTCCCGCACACCATGAAGGGCGGTGCACTGGACGGGCTGGAGACCTGGGCCATGGTCAATCCCGATCTCGGCTGCTTTGCGTATCCGAATCCCGATTACGTTGATCCGGGCGGCTATCCGATGCGCTTCGGCCTTTGCATTCATTACGGCAACTGGCCGCAGGACTCCGAGGGCTGCATCATGGTGGGCGCTGAAAACTCGCGCAACACCGTGCCGCCATCCCCATCCATCGGTGCATCGCATGGCGCGTTTGAGCATCTGGACCGTGAGTTGGGCGGCGCCGGTACAACCGGGCACACCATCACCATCGCGGAGCCGGCATGAAGAGGTATGGCGGCCCCAACCGCCGTAATCACTGGCAGCGCTGGTGGCCGATACTGGCGGTATTCATTCCGCTGATGGCGGTGATGGGGGGCACGATGTTCACCAATTACGTTTCCGAAAAAAGCAACGAAGCGGTAATGCAGGACAAGATCAGCGATCTGGAGACCGCCGTTGTTCAACTTCAGCAATCCGTGGAGGCGTGCAAGAAACCATGATGACCACCATGAAAAAATGGGGGCATGACGCTCTTTATCAAGCGGATGGCACGCTGGACTTGAGCCGTGTGCTGATGGCGCTTGCTATGTTGGCGTTCATCGGACAGAGCCTGTGGTCGATGTTCAAGGGCCAGATATTCGACTGGCAAAGTTTCGGAATTGGTGCGGGCGCGGTCATGGGCGGTAGTGGGTTGGGTGTAAAATGGCACGGTGAAGCATCATGAGCGCGTGGCTACTTTTCTGGTGTGCGCTGGCCTATGCCATCATCGCATTTCTGGTTATAAAAATCGGTAACCGGCTCGCCACGAAGCGTGAGCAGCGCCACCTGAATGAACTGTATATGCGGGAAAAGTACGGACACACGCTATGATTTATCAGCTTATAATCGCCACCACACGGCGCCTGTTGGCGCTGGGAGCCGAGGACATGGAGATTCAACCGATCTGGCCGGGCACGAGCAACAGCACCGATCTGGCTGGCCTGATCGATACTGTGCTGTATGACCTGACGTCGGTCACCCGCGCCACGTTGCAGTTTTCAGACTCCGCCGGCAATCTAATCAAGCTCTACGACTCCGCCATCACCAGCACCGCCTTTGACTTTGGCACCGGCACCTCGAAGAAAACAATCCTTGGCACGATCGTCGGCATCGTGCGGTTTTTGCACAAGCCGGTCGTGGCCGGCACCGATTTCCCGCTGACGGCGGCGTATTATCAGGCCGTGCTTACCACCTTCGATCCAGTCTACCCAGCCGGCCTCACTTGGCCGGCGTTCCAAATGCGCATCCCGTAACCAGGAGACTCTCATGGCAAAGCTGAGTTTGAATTTCAACATCGCCAACTTCCCCGTCACTGTGCAGCAGTCCGGCGCTGTGGATGGCGAGGGCAATCCCATCACGCCAGACCCGTCCGTTGCCAACGGCATCGGCGATGAGCTGGTGCTGGATACGGCCAACGGCACAATCCTGACCCTCACCGAATCCGCATGACCGGGCTGTATCAGGCGCTGGCCGGGATCGCGCTGATCCTGGCGGCTGGGATAGGCGGGTATTTCTACGGGGACCATGTCGGCGCCACCGCCGGTAAGGCCGCACTGGCCGAAACCGTCTCAAAGCTCGATTCCGCTGCCCTGGCTGCCCAGGGCGCCGCGATCAACCAGCAGCGCGCCCAAGATGCCGCTTTACTCAAAGCCTCCCAAAACGCCACCCAGGCGGCCCAGGCGAGCGCCGCTATCGCTTCTCAATCGCTGGCATCAGCGCAGTTCAAACTCAGAGGTTATGAAAATGTGCCACACGACAAGGCTTGGCTGGATTCTGCCGTGCCTGTTGATATTCGCGGGGTGCTCAACGGTTCAACCGGCGGCGGTGCGGGTGCAAACGGTCACCCTCAACCAGTACGTGCCCGTACCGCAGCCCCTACTGGCTCCGTGCCCACGCATCGACACCCAGGCAATACAGACCAACGCTGACCTGCTGCAGGCGTTCCTGGCGGCACAGGCGCGGTTGCAGACCTGTGATGGGCAGCTCAAGGCGATAGGCAGTTTGCCGCCGCCTTAGACTTGTTATAAGATTAACGCTGTCGACGGCGGAAGGATTGACCGGGGTGGACGGCAGGGCTTAAGGCTACGATTCCCGACGCCCACGCACCCCGGTCCCGCTTTTAGGCTCAATCAAGTGCAAGCTGCCCAAACTTCTCAGCCTGGTGTCCAAGTCTGGCCTGTAATTCATTGACCTTGCATTCAATAGCCATCGAGTGCGAGATTTGATTGGCTAGTCCAATAAGGTTCTTGCCATCCTGCGCTGGTAAATCACCTTTAAGTGCGCGTTCTGCATTCCAGTCCTTGCGTGACCGACGATGGTGCCTTCGCATGTAGCGCCAGGTTAAATTACACACAAAATCCGATACCGTGCGGCTGATCGGCTCAAGAATCTGGCGGTCATGCGTTAGTATTCGAAACCGTTTTATTCCGTACATGAGCTGGCCCCGCCTTGCCTCACCTGCTTATCTCAAATGCCTTCAGCATCTTGTCGAGCGTTTCTCGCAGTCCCTGAAATTGCAAAGACACGCTGATATCAACTCCGCCGCCGCAAAATCCCACCGGCTCGACGTGGTGCAGATCGCCGCTGGCTTCGCACGCCTTGCAGTTGTCCTTGGCCGGCGAGACGCCCTGGCACACCGGGCATTTCTTCTTTTTGTCCACGCGCCGGTCCTCACCGACCACGTGAAACAGCATGCATTGCGTGCCCATGCACAGGGTCAGTGGTGCGCCCGGCTTTTGATTGATGCCGGTCATGAACTTGCTGGTGTGGGCATCCATGAACGCGCCGCGCCCGAAGGGACAGAAGCGCAGCTTGGCGTCACTTTCAGTTGTTAACATTTCAATTCTCCTGTGTGGTTAGTACGCATACCACGTCAGCGCCAGCTTTTTGCTGATGCTGCAGCGGCGTTTATCGATGCCCGGATACACCAGCGGGGTCAGCGTGTGACCGTGCTTGTCATGATCGGCCGCGATTTCGCTGAGACGCCGACCAAATACATAACGGTCCATCGAGCCACCGTGCGCCAGGCATTTATCACCCAGCTCCAGTGCGGTATGGCCGGGATACTGGCGCACCCATGAGTACACCGCGCACTGTTGCGCGCCGCGTTTGCCGCTGGCGGTAATCTCAGTCGCGGCCAGCGTGCTGGTGATGGGATCCGCGCGCCGGGCGATAGGGGTGTCGGCCTGCAAAGCAAAGTCGAGTTGTTGGACGGCGGTGTTCATCGTGGTGGCTCGTGAATTTTAGCCTTTTGAACAGGCGTTGGACGATCACTGTTGAGTTTTCTAAAGGCGCTGCGAGATTGAGTGGATCGGGAGTTGATAGCCACAGATCGTTTTCCATTCCTCAGGGCCGGCCCAATGTTCGCCGCCTATTTTGCACGTCCTCATCCCGCTGCGGTGTGTCATATTTTTCTCCCCTGAGTTTTCCAGCGTTCCAGCATGACCGGCGTCTTGTCCCGATCCACGCGGTTGATGAACTCGCGCACGCTCTCCGTGGCCATGCGTCCCGGCAGGCCAAAACGCCGCGCCTCGAGGGTGGCGGTCCGCAACTGCTGGTCCTGGGCGATGGCCAGTGATTCGACCTGGCGGCCGCGATCCTTGCGGTACAGGGGCGCGCAGCAACTCTGGCACTCGTCCAAGCCGTCGCGCACCCATTCGTTGCATTGTGGGCATTTCACGCGTCACGCGCCAAACTATGCCGGATAGTTTCGCGTTCTTCGTAATACGTCCGACTTGCACAACCACCTAAACACCAATACTGCACATTCCGTTCAGCAAACCAAGCATAAACACTGTTTGCAGCCATGACGATTTCAGGAGGCGGCATTTGGTTGATAATATCCTGTATTTTCTGGTCTTCGTTACGGGTGTTCATTTCGTTTCTACCTCTCATGGCACTTATTTACGCATCCAGTCTGGTTCGACGTACAGCACATGGGCGGCGGGCTTCGATGCCTGGGGCTGGCCAGCAGGTTTGACGATCTCATCATTCC
>DAICZN010000002.1 GCA_027311105.1 Gallionella sp. | reverse complement strand
GAGCAACCATGCCGTTGCGGGAATCGGAAATCCGCAGCGCTATTTTCAGCATCTGGAAACCCTGGGCGTTTCATTCACGCCGCATGCTTTCCCGGATCATCATCCTTTCCGCGCAGACAACTTCAACTTCACGGATTGCGATGCGATACTCCTGACTGAAAAAGATGCGGTAAAATGCACGGCATTCGCCGATGCACGATATTGGGTGCTGCGTGTTGAAGCCCAGATCGATTCGGACCTGCTCGAACGTATACTTAGGAAGATCGAAACCCATGGATCCGAAACTGCTTGATATCCTCGTTTGCCCATTGTGCAAATCGCCGCTGATCTATCACAAATCCGCGCAAGAACTCATTTGCAGGGCTGACCGGCTGGCCTACCAAATCATCGACGACATTCCCGTGATGCTCGTCGACGAAGCACGCAAGCTGACTGCCGAAGAAGCCGAAAAGGTCCAATGACCGATTTTCACGTCGTCATTCCGGCACGCCACGCGTCCACGCGCTTGCCCGGCAAGCCGTTGCTGTTGATCGCCGGCAAGCCCATGGTGGTCCGGGTGGCAGAACAGGCGGCGCAAAGCGGCGCACAACAGATATGGATCGCCACCGACCATCATGCGATCGCCAACGCTGTGCACGAATACGGATTCAAGGCGTGCATGACCAAGGAAAGCCATGCCAGCGGCACGGACCGGATCGCCGAGGTGGTCGAGCTGCAGGGCTGGCCGGATGACACCATCGTGGTGAACGTGCAGGGTGATGAACCGCTGATGCCATCCGCACTGATACGCTCGGTCGCCGAGCACTTGAATGGCCACCCGGAGTGTGCCATTGCCACGGCTTGCCATCCGATTCACGATGAAACGGCTATGCGCAACCCGAACATTGTCAAGACAGTGCTGGACAAGCAGTGCAACGCGCTGTATTTCAGCCGTGCAACCATCCCTTATCCGCGCGATGCCTTTGCCCGCCTCCAGCCATTGCCTTCAGACTTGCCGATATTACGCCACATCGGCATTTATGCTTACCGGGCAAGTTTTTTGCGCGCCTACGGACAGCTTGCACCGGCAGCGATCGAACACTTCGAGGCGCTGGAACAACTGCGCGCGCTCTACCATGGATACAAGATCGGCGTGGTCATCGCTGAACAAGCTCCGCCAAGCGGGGTTGACACCGAGCAGGACCTGCATGTGGCGCGAAAAATCTTCGAATCCCAGTTAAAGCCGAAGGAATGAAAAAGTGAAACTGATATTGCTAGGCCCCCCGGGTGCAGGCAAAGGCACCCAGGCGAATTACATCAAGGATAAATTCAACATCCCGCAAATTTCCACCGGCGACATGCTAAGAGCCGCCGCCAGGGCGGGCACACCCCTGGGCCTCGCGGCAAAAAAGGTGGCAGACGCGGGGAATCTGGTCTCGGATGACATCATCATCGGTCTGGTAAAAGAGCGCATCAAGGAGCCCGACTGCGCCAACGGCTTCCTGTTCGACGGTTTTCCGCGCACCATCCCGCAGGCTCAGGCGATTAAAGATGCCGGCATTCAGATCGACTTCGTGGTCGTGATCGAAGTGGCCGATAGTGCAATCATCCGGCGCATGAGCGGACGCCGCATGCATTTGCCTTCCGGCCGGACTTATCACCTGGAATTCAACCCTCCCAAAGTGGAAGGCAGGGATGACGTCACCGGTGAAGAATTGGTGCAGCGTCCCGACGATGCGGAGGATACCGTCATCAAACGACTCAGCGTTTATCATGACCAGACTCAACCCCTGGTCGATTACTACACCGCATGGCAAAAATCCGGCGACGCGAAAGCGCCGAAATGCGTCAAAATTCCCGGGGTGGGGAGTGTGGAACAAGTACGCGGCCAGATCTTTGCGATTTTGGGCGCCAGTTGAATATGGCCGAAAAACCCATTCTTACCCTGGAAGATGCAAAACGCATCGCCGCGGCGGCCCAAGCCGAGGCGCTGCGCAACAACTGGCGCGTGGTGATCGCCATAGTCGACGACGGGGGCCATTTGATGTACTTGCAGCGCAGTCACGACACCCAATTTGGCAGTGTTGAAACGGCTATCCGGAAAGCCCACGCGGCAGTGGCATTTCAACGTCCCACCAAAGTCTCGGAAGATGCAGTGCTAAGCGGTCGGCTGATACACCTGTCCCTCCCCGGCGTGATCCCTGCCGAAGGAGGTGTACCACTGCAAATCGGTAGCGTGGTTGTCGGCGGCCTGGGAATCAGCGGCGTGCGCTCTTTCCAGGACGGACAAATCGCGGCGGCAGGGTTGGCAGCCCTGGCCGTAGATTAGCCATGCTTTATCGCCTGGACAAACGCTGTCCCGAACTGCGCGGTGAACAGCATTTCATCGCGGACAACGCCTCGGTTATCGGTCGGGTCATTCTGGAAAATAATGTCAGCGTGTGGTTCAACGCGGTATTACGCGGCGACAACGATACCATCCACATCGGCGCAAACAGCAACATCCAGGATGGTGCAGTGCTGCACACCGACCACGGCAGGCCACTGACTGTCGCTGCAAATGTCTCGGTTGGACATCAGGCCATGTTGCATGGCTGCACGATAGGCGAAGGCAGCCTGATCGGTATCAAAGCGACGATACTTGACCACAGCATCATCGGCAGGAATTGTTTGATCGGCGCAAATACCCTGATTACCGAAGGCAAGGTGATCCCCGATAATTCGCTGGTGATTGGTTCGCCAGGCAAAGTGGTGCGTACCCTGACTGGAGCGGAAATCGAGGCGTTACTGGCCAACGCCAAGCACTACGTGGAACTTGTAGCTCGCTATGCCGACGGGCTGCACCACATATAACCCGTAAGTGCATACCCATATAGCTAGTAAGGGTATATCTCTATAGCCAACAAATGCACGATACCTATTCAAAATTCAAAGTATCCTTGTTGCTTGTAGTTGTTTATGGATGCTCTCGCAGGCATTTTTGATGCCATGTATCTGGATGCTGGAGCAGTTGGCTGAATTATCTTTATAGGGAGGTATTATGTCAGTTGGTCTGGGATTCGCTTTATCTTGCGCTGTAGTTGCAATCTTGTACGGCATATTTTCCATCAAATGGATAGTAGGTAAACCCACCGGCAACGAAAAAATGCGCGGTATAGCAGCCGCAATACAGGAAGGCGCTTCTGCCTACCTGAACCGGCAATACACCACGATAGGCATAGTCGGTGCAATCCTGTTTGTCGTTATTCTTGTTGCGCTGAAATGGCCGACCGCCGTCGGCTTCGCCATCGGAGCGATATTGTCGGGGTTGACCGGCTATATCGGCATGAATGTCTCGGTGCGCGCCAATGTGCGCACCGCTGAAGCCGCCAAAGAGAGCCTGAACGCGGCTCTCAACATCTCCTTCAAGGGTGGCGCGATCACCGGCATGCTGGTAGTGGGACTGGGTCTGCTCGGCGTGGCTGGCTATTACGCTTTCCTCACCCTGGTGCTGGGCACCAGTACCGAGCAGGCAACCCACGCCCTGGTGGGTCTGGCGTTCGGCGGTTCGCTGATCTCCATCTTCGCACGTCTTGGCGGCGGCATTTTCACCAAGGGCGCTGATGTGGGCGCCGATCTGGTGGGCAAGGTGGAAGCCGGCATTCCCGAAGATGACCCGCGCAACCCGGCCGTGATCGCCGACAACGTCGGTGACAACGTCGGTGACTGTGCCGGCATGGCTGCCGACCTGTTCGAAACTTACGCGGTCACCATCATCGCCACCATGGTATTGGGCGGATTGCTGATCACCGGCTCCCCCGAAGCAGTGATCTACCCTCTGGTGCTGGGCGGCTTCTCCATCATCGCCTCCATCGTCGGCACCTTCTTCGTCAAGGCGCGCGAGGGCGGCAAGATCATGAACGCGCTGTATCGCGGCCTCACCGTTTCCGCCATTCTGGCCGCGATCGCCTTCTATCCGATCACCAAAATGCTGCTCGGTGATGGTGTGACAGTGCATGGCGAACTGGTCAGTTCGCTGCATCTGTACTATGCCACGCTGATCGGCCTGGCATTGACCGCAGCCATGGTGTGGATCACCGAGTACTATACCGCCACGGAATTCGCACCGGTACGCCATATCGCCCAAGCTTCCACCACCGGCCACGGCACCAATGTAATCGCCGGCCTGGGCGTGTCGATGAAGGCTACCGCCGCTCCCGTGCTGGCCGTGTGCCTGGCAATCTGGGGAGCTTACCAATTGGGCGGACTCTATGGCATCGCCATCGCCGCAACTTCGATGCTGTCCATGGCCGGCATTATCGTGGCTCTGGATGCATACGGTCCGATCACCGACAACGCGGGGGGCATCGCCGAAATGGCCAAATTGCCGCCTGACGTGCGCAAGATCACCGATGCGCTGGATGCCGTGGGCAACACCACCAAAGCTGTCACCAAGGGCTACGCCATCGGCTCCGCCGGTCTGGCCGCACTGGTTCTGTTCGCCGACTACACCCACGCCCTGCAGGTCAAGATGGGGGACGTGGTAACGACTTTCGACCTGTCCAATCACATGGTCATCATCGGCCTGTTCATCGGCGGCATGGTGCCCTATTTGTTCGCCGCGATGGGCATGGAAGCGGTCGGGCGCGCCGCCGGATCAGTGGTGGTGGAAGTGCGCCGCCAGTTCAAGGAAATTCCCGGCATCATGGAAGGCACAGGCAAACCGCAATATGGCGTTTGCGTGGACATGCTGACCAAGGCCGCAATCAAGGAAATGATCATCCCGTCGCTGCTGCCCATTGCAGTGCCATTGATCGTCGGCCTGACACTGGGCGCACAGGCGCTGGGCGGCGTGCTGGTCGGCACCATCATCACCGGCA
Source organism: Gallionella sp. (assembly GCA_027311105.1). Lineage (GTDB taxonomy): Bacteria > Pseudomonadota > Gammaproteobacteria > Burkholderiales > Gallionellaceae > Gallionella. The sequence goes on along the minus strand of DAICZN010000002.1, from coordinate 18,256 downwards.
TCTTCGTCGCAATCTCGATGACCACCGGTGGCGGCGCCTGGGACAACGCGAAAAAATACATCGAGGAAGGCAACTACGGCGGCAAGGGCTCGGAGGCTCACAAGGCTGCCGTGACCGGCGACACCGTGGGCGACCCGTACAAGGATACTGCGGGACCCGCGGTAAATCCGCTGATCAAGATCATCAACATCGTCGCGCTGATGATCGTGCCGCTGCTTTAGCCTTCCCGCCAAAAATCTGGCGCAACACAAACAGGGCGGAATCTCCGCCCTGTTTTTTCGCCTGCATGCTATCGATCCCCCCATGCCCATGCGCGCCTGAAACCCGCTTGCCCGGCAACAAAATAAAGCGTCTAATTTTGCCTGGGCAATACCGGTTTTGTACCGGTATGTTTATACAGCAGTCCGCCCCGCTTGCAGCATGAAGGAACAACAAGCACCCGCAGGCTTGCGCAGCCAGGCGAAGCATCCGGCAGTCAATCCAGCGGACGGATAATATGAACAATGGGTTACACTTCCCCCCGTTGACCATGATTGAAGAATGAGAAACTGCCATGCAAAGCCCTGCTGACGTTACGACGGTCTCCCATGTCATACAACTGGCCGTTGCGCCCGTTTTTCTGCTGACCGGTGTCGGCGCGATTCTCAACGTGGTCACAAATCGTCTTGCCCGCATCGTGGATCGCACCAGAGTGCTGGGCCTGCCGGGCGAACAAAAGCATCCCTCGTCAAATGAAGAAATGTCGATGCTCGCGCGCAGGACGCGGTGGGTCCACTGGGCGGTCAGTTTTTGCACACTGTCCGCACTTTTCATCTGTATCGTGATCGCGGCACTTTTTGTAGGATCGGAGATAGGCATCGATCCTTCGGGTACGGTTTCACTGTTGTTCATTTCAGCGATGCTGACGTTGATTTCCGGCCTGCTGTGTTTCCTCCGCGAAATATTTCTGGCTGCAAAAAGCATAGAGATAGAAAAAAAAGGATATGCGGCAGTTGAAGGCAATCAAGGTTAACCGGGCCCGTTGCAATCCCAATCCATGTACCCGCCGTCAAAAGTATTGATTATCGGTTATGGCGAGATGGGCCATGCGATGGAGCACCTGCTGAAGGAAAAACATCAATTAGCCATCCATGACATTCGTCCCGGACAAGGCCTGCCTTCCATCAACGTCGAGCAGGAAGCGGCAATAGCCGACTTTGTCTTGCTCTGCGTTCCGGCGTCTCCCCTTCGTGATGTGCTTGGCAAGCTCGCCCCTTGTCTGCAAAAACATTCCATTTGCCTCAGCATCGCCAAGGGCCTGGATGACCAGGGACTGACACCGGCGCAAGTTTACCGGCAGGTATTCAACGGTGGGCAACCCCATTGCCTGCTCTATGGCCCGATGATCTCTGAGGAAATTCGCGCCGGCCGGTATGCCTTCGCCGAATTGGGTTGTACCGATACTTCCACGTACCTCAGGGTCCGCGGCCTTTATCAGGGCACCAGGCTGCATATCAGGCACAGCACCGATATTGCGGGTATTTCGTGGTCGGCTATCCTGAAAAACGTTTATGCCATCGCTTTCGGCATGGCCGATGAACTTGGTCTCGGCGACAACATGCGCGGATTCCTCACGGTAACCGCGTTGGCAGAACTCAATGCTATTGTCAGGCGGATGGGTGGAACAGCAGATGCGGCGCAGAGTCTTGCCGGACTCGGTGACCTCGTCACGACCGCTACCAGCCCGGGATCACATCATCATGAACTGGGACGCAAACTTGCCAGAGGCGATACACAAGCCATCCGTGGCGAAGGTATACATACACTGGAGACGGTGTCGCGCTACCGGCTGTTTGATACCGCCCCCTATCCCTTGTATGGCCTTATCGATGACACCGTCAAAGCCCCGCTCAATGTGGCCCGGAGCTTCGAGGATTATTTGATTCGTATCCGGGAACAGGGCGATGATGTAAAGCAGGCCGCCCCAACCAGCCATTGAAGTAACAAGCCATCCTGGCGAATAATGGTAAAATTCGTTCCGCGCATATAGCAAAACGCCGGGTTGCCTACGTTACCCGGCTGAAAAGACAGGGAATCTGGAGAAGCGGAACATGAAAAATGCGGTGTTGATGGTTTTGCTGGCCAGCGCCTTGAGCGGCGCTGTAGCGATATTCATGACACCGGAAGCACGGGCCGGCCAAGGGCCATTCAGCCTGTCTGGCGGTTCCGGCCTCAGCACCGGCGCATATGGCATCGCCGGAGCCACCTATACTCTCTCCACTCCGGCGATCAGCCAGTACGAAAACGGTTCATGGGCATTCAAATTGACGGCTCCTTATTCCGGTACCCCGGCTACGGGAGACCCGGAGATCGGGCATGGTATTGCCATGAGCACGGCCAGCAACACTCATTTCGGGCCGGTTGACTCAGAAGCGGCGGCTACTTATAACATCAACAGGGGCGCGGCTTCCACCTTCGGGGTTAACTTGACCGGAAAGATCAAACTCAACCTTGCGGATACATTTCCCGGCAGCAGCCCGGGACTGAGCGACTATGCGGCTCAGGCAGAAGCCTATCGAAATCTGGACAGGTTCCAGGCGTTGGGTACGCTGGGCTACAGTATTCATCCGGGAGAACCCGGGATAAACATCAACAAAGTGTTCTATGGATCGGTCGGGGGGACTTACCGGCTAAGCGACCAAATGAGCGGCGGAATCGATTTCAGGTTATCGCAAAGCCCGACATCACCGGCGCAAGGGCAGCGACAGGTCAGCGCCTATGTCAGCCACAACATCAACAACAACTTCAAAGCCAGAGGCTACTTGTTGCAGGACTTTTCCAACGGCAACCCGGAACGCACTGTCGGCGCCGCTGCCTCATATGGCTTCTAGCCGGCAAGAAAGATACACATGCTTGAGCCAGAATTTAAGGCACTGGTACACCACAATGTCACCAACTCCCTCAACGAAGATGTTCGCAGCGTAGACCTGACAGCGCAACTGCTGCCCGCCGCACAAATTTCATCCGCGCAAGTCATCACGAGACAGCAAGGTGTGTTGTGCGGCACGCCATGGTTCGATGAATGCTTTCGCCTGCTGGATCCGGGTTGCAAAACAGACTGGCAGGTGCGGGACGGCGACCCGATCACCCCCGGACAAACCCTGTGCACAGTCACGGGTCATGCCCGTGCCCTGCTTACCGCCGAGCGTTGCGCGCTGAATCTGCTGCAAACCCTTTCCGCCACAGCCACGCGAACCAGAAGATATGTGGATGCCGTGGCGGGAATCAATGTCCGGATCATGGATACGCGCAAGACCCTGCCCGGCCTTCGGCAGGCACAAAAATACGCGGTGCGGATGGGCGGCGGCCATAACCAGCGCATCGGATTGTTCGACGGTATCCTGACCAAGGAAAACCACATTGCCGCAGCCGGGGGCATCCAGGCTGTGCTGGCGCAGGCATTCCATCTGGCAAAACCCGGCATCAGCGTGCAGATCGAGGTGGAGAACCTGGCGCAACTGGATGAGGCTTTGGATGCCGGAGCAAAGCTGATCCTGCTCGACAACTTTGACCTGGATAATCTGCGCGCCGCCGTGCAGCGCACCGGCAAACGCGCAGAACTGGAAGCATCCGGCGGCATCACGCTGGACAACCTGCGCGAGGTTGCGATGACCGGCGTGGACCGCATCTCGATCGGAACCCTGACCAAAGATGTCGAAGCGCTCGATCTGTCGATGCGATTCAAAACATAATTGGACATGTCATGTGCCAGCTACTAGGCATGAACTGCAACACCCCCACCGACATCTGTTTTTCCTTCACCGGATTCCAGCAGCGCGGCGGCGGAACGGACATCCATGCAGACGGCTGGGGCATCGCTTTCTTCGAGGGAAAGGGCGTGCGCCTGTTCCTCGACCCGCAACCTTCGGTGCGGTCTTCCATCGCAGAATTGGTGCGCAACTATCCGATCCGCTCCCTCAATGTCATCGCGCATATCCGCAAGGCGACGCAGGGTATCGTGACACTCGAAAACACCCATCCTTTCATGCGCGAATTGTGGGGCAAATATTGGGTATTCGCGCATAACGGCAACCTGCCCGAATTCCTGCCCGCACTGGACGGCTGCTACTTGCCGGTCGGCAACACCGACAGCGAGCTGATCTTCTGCTGGTTGCTGCAGAGCCTGCGCCAGCGATTCGGTGATGCACCGCCCTCGCGCGATGTATTGTTCAGTGCCTTGCATGAACTCACTTATCCGCTGTCCGGCACGGGCATCTTCAACTACCTGCTCTCCAACGGCGATTGCCTGTTCGCACACTCGTCCACCGAACTGAGCTACCTGACCAGGCGCGCGCCATTCAATATGGCGCACCTGAAGGACGAAGATGTCACGGTGGATTTCAGCCGGGTGGCCACGCAGAATGACCGCGTGTCTATCATTGCCACCCAGCCGCTCACCGACAATGAGCCCTGGCTGGCCATGCAACCCGGCACACTGTGGATGTTCCATGAAGGCGAGGCAGTGGCCAGTCTTGTTACCCTGCCCAGCCCGGTCAGTTCGCTGCAGGGGGTTTGAATTTCCTTGCCGTGCCCCAATCTATTAGTCCTCCAGTAATTGAAGCCAGCGCGGCATCGTTCCGGGCCGGACCAAGGAAATAAGATGGCTGGCCATACGGCCGACAGGAATGTTGGATAGGATTTCCAGGGTCGCCTGGAGAAAAAGGAAGCGGGAATGCAGGTGATTTAACCAAAATGCATCTTTGTCTTGCTGGATTGCTTCACTTCGTTCGCAATGACGGCATTTTGGATTTCCGAGTTTCACCTTAACACTCCCCGTCATTGCGAGGAGGCGAAGCCGACGCGGCAATCCAGAACAGCACACCGCTAAATTGCTTCACTTCGTTCGCAATGCCGGCAAGGCTTTTTCTGTCCTGCTGGATTCCCGCCGGAATGACGGTATGTAGGTCGTGAATTATGGAAAGATCAATAGTACGGCTCGTAACCTGAAAGGAAATGATCATGAGTGCTTCCCTGCACATTGTCTGCCCGCATTGCGATGGCGTAAATCGCCTGCCTGCCGCCAAGCTTGGCGAGCAGCCCGTTTGCGGCAAGTGCAAACAGCCCCTGTTCGATGCGCATCCCGCAGAACTGGGCAGCGGCAATTTTGCGCTGCACATTAGTCGCAACGACATACCCGTGCTGGTGGATTTCTGGGCACCCTGGTGCGGCCCGTGCAAAATGATGGCTCCCGCCTTTGTGCAGGCCGCCAAACAGCTGGAACCCGGGATGCGCCTGGCAAAGCTGAACACCGAGGAGGCCCGGGAGATCGGGGCGCGCTACAACATCCGCAGCATTCCCACCCTTGCGCTGTTCGCGGGCGGCAAGGAGTTGGCGCGGCAAGCGGGCGCGATGGATGCCGCCGGCATCGTGCGATGGGCACGCGGCAAGGCTTGATCTCGCCGCATAGACAGGTGCAAACAAAACGGGGTTTCGCCCGGAGACAAAACTTGAGGCGCGTTAGAATAAACTCAATATCTTGGTCGTAGTCGTAGTAATTGGTTGTCCGACCACAGAAAGACCTGTCGTCGTCGTTGTCACCGTGGCCGTGATGGGTTGCAATATGAAGTTGGTATTGGCCATGCTACCCACGACCAGACCCTGCCCCTGCATAACGCCGGTATTGAGCAGAAGTGTGCCGCCCGGTACCTGCAAAACATTATCCACCACTGCATTGTCACGTATGGCCTGATCTTCCATGCCGCCTCTGGCTTGCGCTGCAGGGGCCGGCACCGCACTGAAAATCTTGAGGTTGAGCGGTTGCAATTGCGGCATTTGATCAGCCCCGCCGGCGTAACCCATCTGGTTGGGTAATATGGGCAGCGTGCCCTTGCCGGTGGTCAGGGTGGTCTCGCCCAGATTCACCTTGTTATAAGTGCCGATGGGCGCCAGCAAGGCCATGGCACTGCCCGGTGCAACCACAAAAATTTCGTGGTCCGTGCCGCGGATGCCCAGGGTGGCGAAGGGCGTGGAAATGCGATATTTCTCCTTGTTGATCCTGCCGATCAGGCCGGTGATGGCGCGGAATCCGCCTTTGAACAGCGAAAAAAAACTTTGCTCGTTACCGTCTTGCTTGCCGGCAAACCTGAAGCTGTCGAACTTGAGGCTGGTGTCCGGACGCACTGCGATAAAACCGCCGTCTTCCATGCTGATTTGCGCTGAGGCGGCTGGCGCTGTGGTCAGGGTATCGCCTTCGCTGACCGCGTCGCCTTTCTGTATCGCATGTGCCTTTCCGGCCCCGGTTGTCAGCTGAACCGCCCCGTATACGAACTGCACATGTCCCGCGACAGCGGCATAAACGCTGCCGCAAGCGAATGCCAGCGCCAGCGCAGCCGTCAGGTGGAGTATTTTGCCCGGAATTTTCATGTCACGCCCCGCTCAAGTATGCCTATTGGAAATCGCGCCGCAGCGTCAGCGAAACATCGGTGCGATTGTAGCTGTAGATGACGATATTCGAGTCGTTGCGCGCGTAATCCAGTTGCGGGCGCACCGTCCAGTATTTGTACACATGCCAATTCGAACCCAGCGTGAATTGATACAGTTTGTCTGCGCGCTGGTTCAGGAAGTAAGTATTGACCCTGCTGTAGTCGCCCACCTGCGCACCCGCGTTGGCGAACAGGGTCATTTTTTCAAAAGTATCCGTCTGGCCGCCGACGCGCAATCCCTTGAAATGCATCGCGCCGTCGATACGCCCGCCATCGGGAGTGGCCGGTGTAATAAGCGTCGAGACATCCTGCTCCGCGCCGTAATAGAGCGCGCCCGACAGTACTGATTTCCCGCCGGCGAGAACGTGCTGCCAGCCCGCGCCGATCACCTGCTGATTGAAATCGTTCACCTGCATAACAGTTTGCGCAAAGCGATACTGCAGATACTGTCCGAACAAATTCACCTGATTGCCCGGATCAAGCGCATGTGCCCATTCCGTATCCAGACCCGCGGCATTAAAGTTGCGCGCATTGCCCAGTGTATTCTCCTCAGCCAGCATGCCCGCGCGCACCCGGTTGCCTTGCGTGCCGTACATCACGCCGGCGCGCCCACCCAAATCGACCGAATCAAAGCTGGTTTGCGTGTGGTAGCCGCGCTGATGCAGATCCGCTCCCGCATATAATCCCCAGTTGTTATCCAGGCTGTGAACAACCCCGGTTCCGGCAGCCACACCATAATAGTTGTCGGATGCTTTTACATCGGTGGGATTCAGCGTGGCGACAATATTGCCCAGGGACGGGATACTGATCTGTGATTGGTCGGTGGAGTTATTGACGTTGCTGTCACGCCCGACAGTCGCCTCGACATAGCTGCTGATGCGCGTCTGCCTGCTGGTATCCAGCGCGGCAATCGCATCCAGGTATTTGCGGATCGTGGCGCGCGCCGCTGCGGGAGGATTCAGCTTCAATACTGTTTCAAATTCCAAACTGGCGCGCTGCAGGTCGCCCAACTGGTAATAGGCACGCGCCATGTCCATGCGCGCACCGGCAAAATTCGGGTCTACCGTCAGCACCCGCTCGAAGGCGAGTGTCGCCTTGTCCGGCTTGCCGCTGTCCAGCGCGGCGACACCGAGCAGATAATCAAAGCGCACTTCGCCGGAACGTTCAAACTCTGCCGCTTCCAGCAGCTTGTAGGCCACCTCCGGCCTGCCGTTTTTGATCAGCGCTTCGGCGTCGGACAGCAATTTCCCCCGTGCCTCGCTTTCGGCTTTTTTTCTGTCTTCGGCCTCGCGCCTGGCTTGAGCTGAGCTTGCCGCAGCGCTGCCGGCTTCACTATCGCCGGCCTTCTGGGCATAGACTCCGCTCGATGCCAACAACAATCCGGAGAACATCAAACCTGCCGGCTTGGTTAATTTCATCATCCCCCCTTGCAGCATTCACCGCTGCCACACACGGCCATGGTGTAATTAAAAACGCATGCTCGCGGCATATTAAACCACATTTTTTTCCGGACATACCACTATACGATAGTGCCGGGAGGGCCAGGAATAACAGCTTGCCGGCCATGGCTGGTGACCGGACCGGCCACCAAAACTGCAGAAAAAGCAGTGCTTGTCCCGCTCAAGCAACCTTGCGCGCCACCAGGTCGATCAGCGCCGACATGCCGCTGTGTCCCGCGCCTTCGCTGACATGATCGTCATGCTCGCGCAGGTGAGTGATCTCCATGTCGCCGAACGCCTCGCGCAACAATGCTTCGGTGTACATGTTCTCCGCCGCCGGCGGGCCGCCGGTCTTGTACTCGAGCTGGCGCGGCGTGTAGCCTTGCAGCAACAGCAACCCGCCCGGTTTCAGGCAGCGCCTGATGCCCGCGAACATCTGTTCGCGCAATGCGGGATGCGCGAACTGGATGAAGATCGCCGCCACCATATCGAAGCGGTTCTCGCCCCATTGCCACTGGCTTAGATCGGCCTGTTCGAATTCCACGTAACCAATGACTTGGCTGGCGTTGTTGGGCAGCCTAGTCAGATGGCTAGTGGTTCCATCAGTAACGCCGCGCTGTTCGGCCAGCTTGCGCGCCTTTTCCAGAGCCACCGGTGACGCTTCCACCGACAGCACCCGCAAACCCTGCTGCGCCAGCCACACGCCGTTGCGCCCTTCTCCGTCCGCCACCGCGAGGCAGCTCATGCCCGGCTTCAGCAGAAGCTGCTGCGAAACCAGGAAAGCATTCGGCTTTGTTCCAAAATAGAATTCCTCACTGGCGTAACGTTCATCCCATTTATTCATGACTAAAATATTTCCTTTGTAAAGTATCCCGTAAACATTGCAGCGGCTGCAGCCCGGTATCGACCGGCCACCTGCTTCCGCCAACGGCAAATTCCATGGCTGCGGCAAGAATACGGATTCGGGCTGTATTATCCTGCCTGCCCCGTTGTGAACCCTGCCGTTCATTCCGCTGGAATTTTATACCCGACTAACTTAATATGCTTGCATAAATAAATTTTACAAACGCAGTTTCCCGGAGTTCCATTGCCTCATTTACGCGAAAACAATACCGCACTGATTAGTGCGCTGCGCGGCTTATTGCCGTCTGAATCCGTGCTTGCAGATGCCGAGGATATGCGCCCGTTCGAATGCGACGGGCTGGCAGTCTACCGGCAGCTGCCCATGGTCGTGGCGCTGCCGGAAACCGTGGCACAGGTGCAAAGCATCCTGCGCCTGTGCCATGCGCACGGGGTGCCGGTAGTGGCGCGCGGCGCGGGCACCGGTCTTTCCGGCGGCGCACTGCCGCTGGCGGACGGACTGCTGCTGAGCCTGGCAAAATTCAACCGCATCCTGAATATCGATGTGCATAACGCGATGGCTACCGTGCAACCCGGTGTGCGCAACCTGGCCATATCCGAAGCGGCGGCCGCCTACGGCATGTATTACGCGCCCGACCCCTCGTCGCAGATCGCCTGCACGATAGGCGGCAATGTCGCGGAAAACTCCGGCGGCGTGCATTGCCTGAAATACGGCCTGACCGTGCACAATATCCTGATGCTGAAAGTGGTGACGATGGAAGGCGAACTGCTGACCATAGGTGCCGAGACGCTGGACTCGCCCGGCTATGACCTGCTGGCGCTGATGACCGGTTCCGAGGGCATGCTGGGCGTGATCGTCGAAATCACCGTCAAGCTGTTGGCCAAGCCGGAACGCGCACAGGTCGTGCTGGCGGCCTTTGACGATGTGATGAAGGCAGGCGAGGCGGTCGGTTCCATCATCGCCGCCGGCATCATCCCCGCCGGTCTGGAAATGATGGATAAGCTCGCCATCCGGGCGGCGGAGGATTTCGTGCATGCGGGTTATCCGCGCGATGCCGAGGCCATCCTGCTGTGCGAACTGGACGGCACGCATGCCGAGGTATCCGAATACATCCTCGCGGTGCGCAACATATTGACAGCCAGCGGCGCGACCGAAGTGCGCACCGCGGCGGACGAGGCCGAGCGGCAGCTGTTCTGGAAGGGGCGCAAATCGGCCTTCCCCGCCGTGGGACGCATCTCGCCTGATTATTACTGCATGGATGGCACGATACCGCGCCGCCAGTTGCCGCATGTGTTGCGCCGCATCGGCGAGATGTCGGCCGAATACGGATTGGCGGTCGCCAACGTGTTCCATGCCGGGGACGGCAACCTGCACCCGCTAATCCTGTTCGACGCCAACAAGGAAGGCGAGCTGCATCGCACCGAGGAATTCGGCCGCAGCATCCTGCGGCTGTGCGTGGAAGTTGGCGGCACCATCACCGGCGAGCACGGGGTCGGCGTCGAGAAGATAGACCAGATGTGCGTCCAGTTCCTCAGCGCGGAATTGAGCCAGTTCCACGCAGTCAAGGCCGCATTCGATCCCTCCGGCCTGCTCAATCCGGGCAAGGCCGTGCCCACACTGCGCCGCTGCGCCGAATTCGGCGCGATGCATGTGCACCACGGACAACTCCCACATCCCGAACTGGAGCGCTTCTGATGGGCGGAATGGATATCAGCACTGCGCTGCAGCAACAGGTGCTGGACGCGTTTCATAACGGGACGCCGCTCAATATTTGCGGAAGCGGCAGCAAGGCTTTTCTCGGCAACGCAAGCCGTGGGCAGGCTATCGATGTCACCGGACACCGCGGCATCGTCGAGTACGATCCGAGCGAACTGGTGCTGACGGTGCGCAGCGGCACCACGCTGCACGAGATCGAAGCCGCACTGGCCGAAGCCGGGCAGATGCTGGCGTTCGAACCGCCGCATTTCGGCGAGGCTGCCACGCTGGGCGGCACGATTGCGTGCGGATTGTCCGGGCCGCGCCGCCCCTACTGCGGATCCGCGCGCGATTCCGTGCTGGGCTGCAAACTGATCAACGGCCGGGGCGAGATACTGCGCTTCGGCGGGCAGGTGATGAAGAACGTCGCGGGCTACGATGTCTCGCGGCTGATGGTCGGCGCCCATGGCACGCTGGGCGTCATGCTCGAGCTCAGCCTGAAGGTGCTGCCGCGCCCGGCGGCCAGCATCACCGTTACAAGAGTATGCAGCGCGGCTGGTGCAGTCTCGAGCATGAGTGCCTTGCTGGGCAAGCCGCTTCCGGTGGACGGCGCGTGCTTTCACGGCGAACAATTGTATATACGCCTCTCCGGCAGCGCACAGGCGGTCCGGGAGGCGCGCAGCAAGATAGCCGGCGGCGTGCTGCCGGATGCGGATAACTTCTGGCATGCGCTGCGCGAGCATCAGCTGCCTTTCTTCAAGCGCAACGGCGCGCTGTACCGCGTCATGGTCAAGCCCGCGACTCCGCCATTAAATATCGAGGGCACCTGGCTGCTGGACTGGGGCGGCGCGCAGCGCTGGTTGTACAGCACTGAAGATCCGGCATCGTTACGCCATCGCATCGCAAGCGTTGGCGGCCATGTCACCGCGTTTCGCGGCGGCAAACAAGCAGACGAAATTTTCCACCCGTTGCCTGCACCGCTGCTGGCGATACACCAGCGGATCAAGGCAAGTTTCGACCCGAAGAACATTTTCAACCGCGGCCGGCTGTACGCCGGACTCTGACATGCAAACCTCCATTTCCGCCGAACTGCTGAAGAATCCCGATATCGCGGAAGCAGATGACATCCTGCGCAGCTGCGTGCATTGCGGATTCTGCACCGCGACCTGCCCGACCTACCAGTTGCTCGGGTCGGAGCTGGATGGTCCGCGCGGCCGCATTTACCTGATCAAGGAGATGCTCGAGACTCAGCAGGCCGGCGCCAAGACCCGTTTGCACCTGGATCGCTGCCTGACCTGCCGCTCCTGCGAGACCACCTGCCCGTCCGGGGTGCGCTATGGGCGACTGGTCGACATCGGCCGCGAGATGGTCGAACAGCTGGCGCCGCGCCCGCTTGCCGAACGACTGTTGCGCAAGGCCATGCTCGCGGTCATCCCCCATACCGGCCGGATGTCGGTCGTGCTGGCGCTGGCGCGCCTGGTCCGCCCGCTGCTGCCGGCAGAACTCGGGAAAAAGATACCGGCCAAACAGGCCGCCGCCGTGATGCCGGCGACAGCCCACGCGCGGCGCATGCTGGTGCTGGAAGGCTGCGTCCAGCCGCTGGGCACGCCGAACACCAATGCCGCCGCGGCGCGCGTGCTCGACCGGCTCGGCATCTCGCTGGTCAGCGCACCGGATGCAGGCTGCTGCGGCGCACTCAACCAGCACCTGTCCGACAGCGAGGGCGCGCGCGCGATGATGCGCCGCAACATCGATGCATGGTGGCCATACCTCGAGAGCGGCGTCGAGGCTATCGTGATGACCGCCAGCGGTTGCGGGCTGATGGTGAAGGACTACGGCCATGCATTGAAAGACGATGCCGGGTATGCGGACAGGGCCGCGCGCATCAGCTCGATCACGCTCGACCTGGCCGAAATCCTGGGCCGCGAGAACCTGGATACCTGGGCGCACATCGGCAGGGGCACGCGCGTGGCTTACCACTCGTCCTGCACCCTGCAGCACGGGCAGAAACTCGGCGGGACAGTGGAAGCAATCCTCAGGCGTTGCGGTTACGAACTCACGCCTGTCGCGGACAGCCATCTGTGCTGCGGCGCAGCCGGGACATACACCCTGCTGCAAGCCAAGCTGTCCCGGCAACTGCTGGACAATAAACTGGCCGCGCTGGGTGCAGGCAAGCCGGAGGTGATCGCTTCCGCCAATGTCGGTTGCCAGATGCACCTGGCCGGCGCGAGCGATGTGCCGGTCAAACACTGGATAGAGTTGCTGGAACAGGGCCGGAATTAAATAATACTTATTCAAACAAGGAGAGACAACAGCATGGCAATCAAATCGTTCCACCCGCCGCAACGCGTTTTGATGGGGCCAGGTCCCTCCGATGTCAGCCCGCGTGTTCTCGAAGCCCTGTCGCGTCCGACCATAGGCCACCTTGATCCGGTTTTCATAACCATGATGGACGAGATGAAAACGCTGCTGAAATTCGCGTTCCAGACCGAAAATGAATTGACCATGCCAGTCTCGGCACCGGGCTCTGCGGGCATGGAAACCTGCTTCGTCAATCTGGTCGAGCCGGGTGACAAGGTCATCGTGTGCCAGAACGGCGTGTTTGGCGGACGCATGAAAGAGAACGTCGAACGTTGCGGCGGCATCGCGGTGATGGTACAGGATGAATGGGGACGCGCGATTGATCCGCAAAAACTGGAGGACGCGCTCAAAGCCAATCCCGATGCCAGAATCGTTGCTTTCGTGCACGCTGAAACCTCCACCGGTGCACAGTCTGACGCGAAGACACTGGTCGAAATCGCGCATAAATATGATTGCCTGACCATTGTCGACGCGATCACTTCACTGGGCGGCACCCCGCTCAATGTTGACGAATGGAACATCGATGCGGTGTATTCGGGCACGCAGAAATGCCTGTCGTGCACGCCCGGCCTCTCCCCGGTCAGCTTCAATCCGCAAGCGCAGGAAAAGATCAGGAATCGCAAGACCAAAGTGCAGAGCTGGTTCATGGACCTGAATCTGGTGATGGGTTACTGGGGAGGCGCGACCAAGCGCGCCTACCACCACACCGCGCCGATCAACGCGCTGTATGGCTTGCACGAGGCGCTGGTGATACTGCAGGAGGAAGGCCTGAAAAATGCCTGGGCGCGTCACCATAAAAATCATCTCGCGCTGCGTGCCGGGCTGGAAGCGATGGGGCTCAACTTCATGGTGCCCGAAGCGGAATGCCTGCCGCAACTGAATGCGATCATTGTGCCGGATGGCGTGGATGAAGCCGCGGTACGCTCGCTCCTGCTGTCCGAGCACAAGCTGGAAATCGGCGCAGGCCTGGGTGCGATGGCCGGAAAAGTATGGCGCATCGGCCTGATGGGACACTCCAGCAGCCCGAGCAACGTGCGGCTGTGCCTGAACGCGCTGGACGATGTGCTGGTGCGCCTGAAAGCGCCGATCAGGCATGGCGTCGGCGTGGAGGCAGCCAACCGGCTGCTGGCAAGCTGACCGCCGGCGGGCATACACAGCAGACCGGAAAAAACCGTGTCCTGCTTAAAACCGGAACCAGAATTTATTGCAATGCAGGAACAGGCGCCAGGAGTATCCAATCGTGAAAAGCAATATTGAAATCGCACAATCCGCCTCGAAACGGACGATCATCGGGCTGGCCCAGGAGCGGGCCAATATCCCGCCCGAAGCACTTGAACCATACGGCCATTACAAGGCCAAGCTTTCCCTTGAATATGCGGCCCGGATTGCGGAAGAACCCAACGGGAAACTGATCCTGGTTACAGCCATTTCGCCCACACCGGCCGGCGAGGGAAAGACGACGACGACGGTGGGCCTGGGCGACGCCCTGAACGAGATCGGCAAGAACGCGATAATCTGCCTGCGCGAGCCTTCGCTCGGCCCGGTATTCGGCATGAAGGGCGGAGCTGCCGGCGGCGGATTTGCGCAAGTCGTGCCGATGGAAGATATCAACCTGCACTTTACCGGCGATTTCAATGCGATCTCGCTGGCAAACAACCTGCTCGCCGCGCTGATCGACAACCACATACACCACGGCAACGAACTCAATATCGATACCAGGCGCATCACGTGGAAGCGCGTCATAGACATGAATGACCGCGCGCTGCGCAAGATCACGATAGGTCTGGGAGGCCCCGGCAACGGTTATGTGAGGGAGGACGGATTCGATATCGTGGTCGCGTCGGAAGTCATGGCGATATTTTGCCTCGCGAAGAGCCTGGAAGACCTGAAGGAAAGGCTGGGGAATATAGTGATCGGCTATACCACCGACCAAAAGCCGGTGCTGGCGAGAGACTTGAATGCGCACGGCGCGATGACGGCCATGCTGAGGGATGCCTTTTCCCCCAATGTGGTGCAAACGATGGAGAACAACCTGGCGATCATACACGGCGGACCGTTCGCAAATATCGCCCATGGTTGCAACTCGGTGATCGCCACATCGACCGCATTGAAGCTGGCGGATTACGTCGTGACCGAAGCCGGCTTTGGCGCCGACCTGGGCGCGGAGAAATTCATCGACATCAAATGCCGCAAGTCCGGCCTGCAACCCTCGGCGGTCGTGCTGGTGGCAACCGTGCGCGCGCTGAAATACCACGGCGGGGTCGAGGTCAAGGATACCGGCAAGGAAGACCTGGCGGCGCTCAAAAAAGGCCTGGTCAATCTCGAGCGCCACATCGACAACATACGCAACCATTTTGGCCTGCCTTGCGTGGTCGCGATCAATCACCGCACCGAGGACACACCCGCGGAGATCGACCTGCTGAAGGCCAGCGCGGCAACACACGGGGCAGAGGTGATCGTCGCCCGGCATTGGGCCGAAGGTGGCAAAGGCGCAGTCGATCTGGCGCACGCGGTCGTCAAGATGTGCGAACAGCCCAACGATTTCAAATTTGTCTATGAAGACAGCGAGACGCTCTGGAACAAGATCAGGGCCATCGCAACGAAAATATACGGTGCTTCCGATATCTCCGCCGACAAGAAAATCATCGCGCGCCTGGAATCCCTGCAAAAAGCCGGCTACGGACATTTTCCGGTCTGCATCGCGAAGACCCAATATTCCTTTTCCACCGACCCGACCCTGCGAGGCGCTCCGGGCAATCACATCCTGAATATCAGCGAGATCAGGCTGGCGGCCGGCGCAGAATTCATCGTCGTGGTGTGTGCCGAGATCATGACCATGCCGGGCCTGCCCAAAAATCCGTCTGCGCATTCAATCGACGTCAATGAAGACGGGGTGATTGTCGGTTTGTTTTGAAGATTCGAACCTGATCCGGATGATTCCAACAATGGAGTGCGGCGACGCGCGCTCCACCAGACAATCCGCGCCATATCCCCCACAGCATACCCAAGCCCCTCTGAAAGTGTGTTGATTAATTGAAGGTGATTTGGGGTTAAAAATACCTTGTTAGGAAATCAGTAGGATATTTTATTAGGATCAACATCAAGGATCGACGTAATCGCGAACGGCAGAGCTTCCTGAGGTAAAGCGGAGATAGCCGTTAGCAACCACAAACAGTCGCTTCCCGACACGTTACTGTCCTTGGCGAGACAACTAAAGGGTGCCCAATTCAGTGAGACTCATTTCTCCAAACCCATTTTGAGACATTGGATCCTCTGAATTTTCATCCCGATTGCAGAGACCCATTGGAACTTAATATTGGCAATGGGTGCAATTC
Source organism: Gallionella sp. (assembly GCA_027311105.1). GTDB lineage: Bacteria > Pseudomonadota > Gammaproteobacteria > Burkholderiales > Gallionellaceae > Gallionella. The sequence goes on along the minus strand of DAICZN010000002.1, from coordinate 2,103 downwards.
GACGATGGATACGCTCAGATTTCCTCCAGACAGCCTTCAGGTTTTTCGCAATTGCTGGGACAATTCATGGTTCTGTATCTGGTTGGCGGGGATAACCGGCTCAGTAAATTCTTGCGACGATGCAGAAATGCGATTGCACCTTCCCTTGATTACACGTTGCTTGAGTTCTTTGCCAACCTTGAAGTGCGGCACGCACTTGGCTGAAACTTTTACCTTGTCACCAGTTTTTGGATTGCGCCTTTGACATGGCGGTCGGAAATTTAATTCAAAAATACCGAAGCCACGTATTTCGACCCTCCCACCTTTCGACAACGTGTTTGATATGGCGCCCAGAATTTCCTTGACTACGCTTCCTGCATTTTTGGCGGAAATCGGCGGGTGTGACTCGGCCAAGCGTGTGATTAGGTCAGACCGCTTCATGCAGGTTGATATTCCATGGGATGCTTCTTATTTTCACCGAAATCACAAATTAACTTGGATCACTTTTTTGGGCAGGACTGGTGTGATTAGCCGGTTCGTCCCAAAGGAAAAGTATATTTTCCTTCAGACGACACACATTTAACGTTGAGCATAATAGTTAATAATCTGGCCATTTTCACCCGGCTCTCTCGACTTCTATCTCATGCGTATGGAGCTTGAGTTCCTGTTTGATCTCGCGCAGCTTGGACTTGAATATTGACTCGTTCTTACTGCCTGTTCGCATGAGCATTCTCTGGCCGATGGAACGTGATTCAAGATCGGGGTCGGCAAACTGATAGAGCACATTGGGATGAACCAGCTTGATCGGTTCTATAATGACCGGTGCATCCAGCAGATTGTCCAGCGTCTCAATCAGTTGGTCATTGAAATATTTCTTCGGATAACCAAGTTCTTCATATGCCTGCTGAAACAGTGGGTAGAGACCAACATACACCTCTACCAGCTTCTTGGCATTAATCGTTTCTGCGATTTTTGCGTAGGGCGTATAGCGAGCTGCATTTTTCGGGCTGATGATCAGGTACTCTTCCTTGCCAGCGGTAAGAAACACACCGGACGCCTGCTCGACTGGCATTACGCTCATCGGAGCACGATTGCTAGTCAGATTAATGATGGTGGCGACAATGTTGTGAATTATTTTTCCTGCATGGATAAACCTAATCAATGATTTATCGCCGATCAGTCCAGTCAAGGCGTCGAGCATGAAATTGTCACTGTTGGCCAGCGCCGGTAGCGGGGGCGAACTCGGAGGAGGCTCGATAACCTGGTGCATCTCGGGCTTGGGCGATGGTAATGGAGGGGCCGGAACTTGCACCTTCACAGGCGCCGGTTTCGGTTGGTTATCCTGCCAATACCAGTAAGCGGCAACACCGCCGCCTAGGAAAACAGCTACAACGGCAACCAGGATGGAGTTTTTCATCGGTAAGCCTTTACGCAAAATTAATCTGGGCTTGATAATAAAAAATCCCCTCTTGCGAGGGGCTAAGACTGAGCTTACTGCAACTCCCTCACTACAACTCGGATAACCAGGTAACAGCCCATTTATTACGGCATTTAGTTTAGTTTATGGACAAAATCGTCTCTGCGGTTCTCTTTCCAGCATTTCTCTTCATGGCATGTAAGACGGGGCTTCTCTAATCCAAAGCTTACAGTTTTGATTTGATTTGCAGGAACACCCATTAATTCCAGGCTCTTTCGAGCAGTGTTGGCACGCCTCTCACCTAACGCAAGGTTGTATTCGGAGCTGCCACGTTCGTCGCAATTACCTTCGATTGTGACCATGTCATTTTTATGCGCCTTGACGAATTTGGCTTGCGCTTGAAGAACATCCCGATACTCTTTCTTAATGTTGGATTTGTCTAAATCGAAGAAAACGCTTTGTTGTTGCAGATTTTGTATTTCAGCAGCCAATTTGTGAGATTCCGTTTCTGTTGCTGAAACAGTTGCAGTAGATACTGAAGGCGTATTTTTTTCGGCTGCTTGAGATTCTGGTTTAGGAGTGCTGGCACAGGCCACAATCAGCAATGAGGCCAAAACAACGACTATTTTTTTCATAACTTAAGTATCCTTGAATTATTAAGGGTCGAAATCCATTGAAGCACAGCCATAAACGGATTGATACTAAAT
>DAICZN010000143.1 GCA_027311105.1 Gallionella sp. | reverse complement strand
CGCCTACGCCTGGGAACTGCTGACCGAGGTCTACAAGCTGCCCGCCGAGAAGCTCTGGGTCACCGTCTACGCCGAGGACGACGAGGCATACGATATCTGGACCAAAGAGATCGGCGTGTCAGCCGAACGCGTGATACGCATCGGGGACAACAAGGGAGCACGCTACGCGTCCGACAACTTCTGGATGATGGGCGACACCGGCCCCTGCGGTCCCTGCACCGAGATTTTTTATGACCACGGCGAACATATTCCCGGCGGGCCGCCCGGCAGCCCCGGCGAAGACGGCGACCGCTTCATCGAAATCTGGAACAACGTGTTCATGCAGTTCAACCGGGACGAGGCGGGGGTGATGCACCCTCTGCCCAAGCCTTCGGTGGATACCGGCATGGGGCTGGAGCGCATCTCCGCGGTGTTGCAGCATGTGCACTCCAACTACGAGATTGACCTGTTCCAGGCGCTGATCAGGGCCGCGGCGCGCGAGACACACTGCAGCGATTTGGGTTCGCCATCACTTAAGGTATTGGCCGACCATATTCGCGCCTGTTCCTTCCTGATCGCCGACGGCGTGATCCCCGGCAACGAGGGGCGTGGCTATGTGCTGCGTCGCATCATCCGCCGCGCGATACGCCACGGCTACAAGCTCGGCGCGCGCGACGCGTTTTTCCACAGGATGGTGCCGGACCTGGTTGCCGAAATGGGTGTCGCATTTCCCGAGCTGACCGCAGAACAGGTGCGCGTGAAGGGAATACTCAAGCTGGAGGAAGAACGTTTCTTTGCGACCATCGAGCACGGCATGGCGATACTCGAAGCCGACCTGGCCGGGATGGCGAAGCAGGGCAGCAGGGTATTCAACGGCGAAACCGCTTTCAGGCTGCACGACACTTTCGGCTTTCCGCTCGATCTGACCCAGGACGTGTGCCGCGAACACGGCGTGACAGTGGACGCTGCGGCATTCGACAGTGCAATGGCACAGCAGAAGGATCAGGCGCGCGCGGCGGGCAAGTTCAAGATGGCTGCGAATCTGGAGTACAGCGGGCCGGCCACTGTATTTCACGGCTATCAGATGCTGGAGAGCAAGGCCAAGGTGCTGGCCTTGTATAAAGATGGCATATTGATCAACGAGCTCAACGAGGGCGATACTGGGGTTGCGGTTCTTGATGATACGCCGTTCTACGCCGAGTCCGGCGGGCAGGTCGGCGACCGCGGCGAGTTGCGCAGTGCGCACGGTATCTTTGCGGTGGAAGATACTCAGAAAATACAGGCCAGCGTGTTTGGCCACCACGGTGTGGTCAAGACCGGCAAATTGACAGTCGGCAACGGCGTGACGGCGCGGGTGGACATGCAGGCGCGCGCGCACACCGAGCGCAACCATTCGGTTACGCACCTGATGCACAAGGCCTTGCGCGAAGTGCTGGGCAGCCATGTGCAGCAAAAAGGTTCGCAGGTCGACCCGGACAAGACGCGCTTCGATTTCGTGCATACCCAGCCGATGACTGATGCTGAGATACGCAAAGTAGAAAATATCGTAAATGCAGAAATCCTTGCCAATGCGGAAACCCGGGCGCGTGTGATGGCCATCGAGGACGCGCAGAAGACCGGCGCGATGATGCTGTTCGGCGAGAAGTACGGCGACGAAGTGCGCGGGCTGGACATCGGGGCGTCGCGCGAACTGTGCGGTGGTACCCACGTGAAACGCACCGGCGACATCGGGCTGTTCAAGATTGTGGCCGAAAGCGGTGTTGCGGCGGGCGTGCGACGCGTGGAAGCGGTGACCGGCGAGGGTGCGCTGGCATTGGTGCAGCAACAGGAGCTGCAATTGCGGCAGGTGGCCGATGCTGTGAAAGCACAACCGCATGAAGCCGCTGCGCGCATCGCGCAGATCCTCGATAACGTCAGGGCCATGGAAAAGGAGCTGGCACGGCTGAAATCGAAACTCGCCAGCGCGCAAGGCGATGACCTCGTCAGTCAGGCGGTGGATTGCAACGGCGTCAAGGTGCTGGCCGCGCTGCTGGAAGGAGCGGATGCGGCGGTGTTGCGCGAGACGCTGGACAAACTCAAGGATAAACTCAAGTCCGCAGCGATCGTGTTGGCATCCGTGGCAGATGGAAAAGTTTCACTGATCGCGGGCGTGACAGCCGATACCATTGCGAAAGTGAAGGCGGGTGAGCTGGTGAATTTTGTCGCGCAGCAGGTCGGCGGCAAAGGCGGGGGGAGGCCGGACATGGCGATGGCGGGCGGCACGCAACCGGAGCATCTGGCTAAGGCGCTGGCCTCAGTTTCAACTTGGGTTCAGGCGAAGTTATAGTTTGGAGCGTCCGGCCTTTGCTAGTCGCGCCCGCACCGGGGCTTCGCCTACCGTGGCGCGACTGCTACCCCTCTATGGCGATGGCGGGCGGCACGCAACCCGAGCATCTTGCATCTGCATTGGCCTCGGTTCCGGCCTGGGTGAAAGGAAAGCTCGTACCTGAGCTGCTAGATTGAGAAAGTGTACCGCTTGTGTTCGCAGCCGGAACTATTGGTCGAAATATTTGCTTCCATCGCGGGTCGGATAAAGTAACGTAAATGATTTAAACGCAGGATCGGCAATGTAAATTCAGGATCGGATCAGGGCTCACACATAAGGGGCGATACAAGTGGACGAATCCCGTTGTAACGTGATGCTGGTTAATGACGATTTGTTTGAAATCGATCTGGCGCGCCGAGCCGCTGCGGAGTCCCGTGCCGGGATATCTTTGACGATAGTGGAGGGTTGCGATGCCGCCCTGGATTGGTTTGGCGCAGGTGCCGTCAAAACGGAGCAGATGCCGCACCTGATCCTGCTGGACCTGCAATTGCCTAAACTTGACGGGCTGGCGGCATTGCGCAGCATGCGTACACATGCTGCCACGCGCAATATCCCTATCGTGGTGTTTTCAGCCCAGTACACGCATGAAGATGTGTTGCTGAGCTACCGGGCCGGCGCAAACAGCTTTGTGGCCAAGCCCGCAGATTTGGAGCAGTTCACCGAATTCTTTCGCGAGCACCTGGAACACTGGATGCCCCACTGTCGTCCGTGAACTGACGCGGATATCGACCCTGCGTACGCTGGTGTAGCTTAGCGGGTGCTGTCTTAAAACGGCAGCTGCAGATGCGGCGCAGCTTGCCGGAAGATCCTGCGGAAATCGTCCTGAATATTCTTCAGTGCGAGCTCGCTATCCGCTTCAAATCGCATCACGATCACAGGCGTGGTGTTGCTGGGACGCGCCAGGCCGAAACCATTGCTGTATTCCACACGCAGGCCATCCAGCGTAATGATCTCTTTGGGGTCGGTGAAGTTTGCGGTGCTCTTAAGCTGTTCGAGCAGCGCGTGGTTCTCGCCTTCCCTGGTGTGTATATGCAATTCCGGCGTGCAGAAAGCATCCGGCAACGCGTTCAGCGTGGCGCCCGGGTTTTTCACCTTGCTCAGGATTTCCAGCAGGCGCGCGCCGGTATAAAGCCCGTCGTCAAATCCATACCAGCGTTCCTTGAAGAACACATGACCGCTCATCTCCCCGGCCAGCAGTGCGCCGGTCTCCTTCATTTTGGCCTTGACCAGGGAATGCCCGGTTTTCCACAAAGTGGGTTTGCCGCCGTGTGATCGTATCCAGTCGAACAGATTGCGCGTGGATTTGACGTCGAAGATGATCTCTGCCCCGGGATTGCGGCTTAATACATCAGCGGCATACAGCATCAACTGGCGATCCGGGTAAATGATCCTGCCATCCCTGGTGACCACGCCAAGCCGGTCGCCGTCCCCGTCGTAAGCCAGGCCCAGTTCGCTGTCGTTGTCGCGCAATGCGGCGATCAGGTCCTCAAGATTGTGCGGGTCGGAGGGGTCGGGATGATGATTGGGGAAATGCCCGTCGACTTCGCAGTACATTTCCTGCACGGTGCAGCCTAGCTGGCGATAGAGGTTGGCGACATAAGCGCCCGCCACGCCGTTGCCGCAATCCACGGTTATTTTCATGGGCCTCGCCAGCTTGATGTCGGAGACTATGCGCGCGATGTAAGCCGCACTGATATCGCGTTGTTCATAGCTCCCGTTGCCATGCATCAGGTTGTTTTGCTCTATGCGCAGACGCAATCCCTGTATGGTTTCGCCGGAAAGGGTTTCGTCAGCCAGCACCATTTTAAGGCCGTTGTAATCGGGAGGATTGTGGCTGCCAGTGAGCATCACCGCGCAGTTGGTCTGCAATTGGTATGCGGCAAAATACACCATAGGCGTCGGCACGCAGCCCACATCGATCACGTTGATGCCGCTTTTGAGGATGCCGCGCGCCAAAGCGGCGATCAACTCAGGGCCCGACAGTCTGCCGTCGCGCCCGATGGCGATGGTGTGCTGTCCGCGCGCTTGTGCTTCGGAACCGATGGCATGGCCGATTGCCTCGACAATCTCGGGCGTCAGCGTCTTGCCGACGATACCGCGTATGTCATATGCCTTGAAAATTTCCCTGGGGAGTTTGTTCAACATGAATGTGCTTCCGGAATATTGAGCTACATCTGCTCGATTTTTTGCCAGACGAGTTCCGGCGTGAGTTGCACCATGCAGTTGAAATGTCCCAGGGGACATTCGCGTTTGAAGCAGGGGCTGCATTTCAAGTCGAGTTTGATGACCTCGGCACGGGGTGAAAGTGGCGGCGTGAACTGCGGGCTGCTGGAGCCGAATAATGCGAGCATGGGCTTGTCCAGCGCGGCCGCCAGATGCATCAATCCGGAGTCGTTGCTGAGGACCAGTTGGGCGCAGGAAAGCAGGGCGACAGCATCGCCCAGATCGGTGCTGCCGCACAGGTTGCGGCATGACTGATTACCCAATGCGACGATTTTTTCCGCAATCTCGCTGTCTTTGGCAGAGCCGACTATCCATACCGCAAAGCCATACTTCTGGAGACGCTGTGCGATCTCCGCGAAATAGGAAATCGGCCAACGCTTGGCCGGGCCGTATTCGGCACCGGGACAAAACACTGCGACGGGTTTGTCCAGGGTCAAGCCCAGTTTGCACAGCGTGGCATCACGTTGCGAGGTGTCCACTGACAGCGCGGGGTTGGGTAACGGGCGCGGGATATCATCGCCGGCCTGTTCGGCGAGCTGGGCATAGCGTTCCACCATCAACGGCAATCTGGTTTTATTCAGGCTGCGCGCATCATTGAGCAGGCCGAAGCGCATCTCGCCGACAAATCCGGTGCGCAGCGGTATGTGCGCAAAAAAGGGAACGAGCGCGGATTTCAGCGAGTTGGGCAAAACGATAGCCTGGTCGTAGCGCGCCTCGCGCAGCTGCTTGCCCAGCCGGTAGCGATGTCCCAGTGCCAGTGCGCCATGCGGAAACGGATTGCTGGCGATTTCATGCACTTCCGGCATGGCGCGCAGCAGCCCTTCTGTCCACGGCGGGGCAAGGATGTCGATCTGGCTGTCGGGGTGGCGTTGTTTCAGGCGCGCCAGCATAGGCTGCATCAGCATGGTGTCGCCCACCCAGCTGGGGCCGATAATCAGTATCTTGTACATTGCGCCCGGGGTTGGCGTGATCAGTGATGGGCGCGCGGCAGCTCGCCCTTGAAGCGGTACAGCGTGCCGCAGTAAGGGCAGCGCGCTTCGCCGCCCTGGCCGAGCGGAATCACCACTTTCGGATGGGCGTTCCAAAGATTCATGTCCGGCATCGGGCAGGTCAGCGGCAGATCCTTGGCTGTGATTTCGATATAGCGCTGGGTGATGTCCTGTTTGCTCATGCGGCTCTCCTCAAACGTAGTTCAACCAGCCGGCATGCTGCGCATGCTTGCCCGCCACGCAATCAAAAAAGGCTTGTTGCAGTTTGCCGGTGATGGCGCCGCGCGAACCGCTGCCTATGGTGCGGCGATCCAGTTCCCGTATCGGTGTGACTTCCGCTGCGGTTCCGGTGAAGAAGGCTTCCTCTGAGCAATAGACCTCGTCGCGGGTGATGCGCTTCTCGATCACCTCGATGCCCATTTCCTTGGCCAGGGTGATGACGGAGTCGCGCGTGATGCCTTCCAGGCAGGAAGTCAGATCGGGGGTGTACAGCTTGCCCTTCTTGACGATGAAGATGTTCTCGCCGGCGCCCTCGGCAACGTAGCCGTCCACATCCAGCAACAGGGCTTCGTCGTAGTTGTCGTTGGCGACCTCCTGGTGTGCCAGGATGGAATTGGAATAGGAGCTGACCGATTTGGCGCGGCACATGTTGATGTTCACGTGATGCCGGGTGAAGCTGGAAGTCTTCACGCGGATCCCCTTTTGCATGCCCTCGTCACCCAGGTATGCGCCCCACGGCCAGGCGGCGACCGCGACATGGGTGGACAGTGTTGTGGCGGCGATGCCCATCGCCTCGGAGCCATAGAAAGCAATCGGGCGGATGTAGCAGGATTCCAGTTTGTTGGCGCGCACCACTTCGCGGTGCGCCTCGATGATGGCGGCCTTGTCGTAGGGCATCTTCATCTGGAAGATGTGTGCCGAGTTGAACAGCCGGTCGGTGTGTTCTTCCAGACGGAAGATCGCCGTGCCTTTCGCGGCCTTGTATGCGCGCACGCCTTCGAACACGCCCATGCCGTAATGCAGGGTGTGCGTCAGTACGTGGGTGGTGGCATCGCGCCACGGCACGAGCTTGCCGTCGTACCAGATAAAGCCGTCGCGGTCGGACATCGACATAATGGGATTCCTTTGATGTGGTTCAGTTGCAAAGCGGCCATTCTAGCGTGTTACAGCGGATTTATGAAGAAGCAGCATAAAATCTTGCCGGCAACGAAACAAGATGCAGGCTCGGGCAACGAGATATATTTCTTTATTGGTTGATTCGGGTATGATAAAGGCTGGTTGCGACTCTGTATCCAAGAGCTTAAATTCTTATTGGCACTTGTGGAAAATCCTGAATATGGCAAAGTTTCCTGAAATCATTCCAGAGAACACCTACGCGCAAGAAGATAAATTGCACAGGGATTTGTTGATTTTTGCATGCGCCTTCATGAATCTGGGGGTGGTGCTCTGGTTGGCCATCTACTGGTTTATGGGGCTGCATTTCTCTGCCAACGTTCCGCTGGTCTACCAGCTTGTTTCGGTCGCTTCGCTGGTGTACTACCTGAAAAGCAAAAAGTTCGGGATATTTCGTTTTGTGCAATTGTCGTTGTTCCTGTTTGTTCCATTCATCATGCAATGGAGTATTGGCAACTCCGTCACGGCCAGCGGTGTGATGCTCTGGGCCTTGCTGGCGCCGATTGGCGCATTGGTGGTTTCCGGCTGGAGGGAATCCGTGCCCTGGTTCATCGCGTATATCGTGATGACGGTGGTGTCCGGTTCTTTTGACTATTACCTGGGCACCAACGATAGCAACGGCATGTCGATGAAAACCATCGGCTTTTTCTTTGCGCTCAATTTTGCCGCTATGTCCTCGATCATGTATTTCCTGATGCGTTATTTTGTCGTGGCAATGGACAGGATCAAGAACCAGCTTGACCAGCAGCACCAATTATTGGCAGAGGAACAGAAAAAATCCGAGCGCGTGCTGCTTAACGTGCTGCCGAGCAGTATCGCCCAGCGACTGAAAAATCATCAGGGCCTGATAGCGGACGGGCACGCCGACGTGACAGTGATGTTTGCCGACCTGGTTAATTTTACGCAACTGACGGAGTCGCTGTCCCCGGATCAGATGGTCGGCTTGCTGAATACTATTTTTTCCGGCTTTGATGAATTGTGTGAAAAGTATGGCGTGGAAAAAATCAAGACCATAGGCGATGCCTATATGGTGGTGGGCGGACTGAGCCAGGATAATACCGATTACACGCGGGATATCGCGGACTTATCTTTGGAGATGCGCCAGTATGTGATCGCAAACCCGGGTTTGTCCAGGTACAAACTGGGCATACACACCGGCATCGCTACCGGACCCGTGGTTGCCGGGGTGATCGGCACCAAACGATTCATCTATGATCTATGGGGCGACACGGTGAATATTGCCAGTCGTTTGACCGATGAGGCAGTGCAGGACGTGATCCAGGTGGACAAGACCACCTATAACAGATTGCGTTACGACTACGCCTTTGAACCGCCCGCAACCATTCATGTCAAGGGTAAAGGAGAGATGGTCATGTATCGCCTCACGGGACGTCTCGATGGTGCTAACAAGCCCCGTCATCACTCTCCCGAGATTCAGGCGGTAGCCAATCCGTCTGTCTGATTGTCACCCGGCAAAATTTGAACCCACGGAATGACCGGACATGTTGTTCCCCGATCTAATCCGTCTTACCACTTCCAGCATTACCACCTATCGGCTGCGCAGTTTCCTGACCGCTTTGGGTATTGCCATCGGCATCACCGCGGTAATCATGCTGACTTCGATAGGCGAAGGGCTGCACCGGTTTGTGCTGGCGGAATTCAGCCAGTTCGGGACCAACCTGATCTCGATCCAGCCGGGCAAGACCCAGACCCAGGGCGGCAATGTGGGTATCTTCGGGTCAGTCAGGCAATTATCCATCGAGGATGCGCAGTCGTTGCGTCACCTGCCGAATGTCGAGTATGTTGATCCCAGCGTCACCGGCAATGCCGAGGTGCGCTTCAACGGCAAGACCCGACGAACCACGGTTTACGGTGCCGGACACGATTTCACCAAGGTGCTGGCAAGCAAGGTGCAGACCGGCAGTTTCCTGCCCGATGAGGATCCCAGCCAGGCGCGCGCTCTGGTCGTGCTCGGGTCGAAAGTCCGCCAGGAATTATTCGCCGGGCTGAATCCGCTGGGCAGCTATTTGCGCATCGGCGGACAACGCTACCGAGTGATCGGTGTGATGGAACCCAAGGGGCAGATACTCGGTTTTGACATGGACGATACCGTGATAATTCCTGCCGCGCGCGCGCTGGAGTTGTTCAATCGCTCGGGGCTGATGGAAATCCACTTGAGCTACAGTGCCAATGCCGATTTGCAGGGCGTTTTGAACGCCATCACCGCGCTGCTCAAGGAACGGCACGGAAGAGTAGATTTCACCCTGGTTCCGCAGGAGAAGGCCCTTGAAGTGCTCGGTTCGGTACTGGACGTGATCACTTTCGCGGTTGGCGCCCTGGGCGGCATATCACTGCTGGTGGGCGGGGTCGGTATTCTGACCATCATGACCATGGCGGTCACCGAACGCACTGCCGAGATTGGTTTGTTGCGCGCCCTCGGGGCACGCGAACGGCAGGTGTTGACGCTGTTCCTGGGTGAAGCGATGTTGTTGTCCGCGCTGGGCGGATTGGCCGGGCTGGCGCTCGGTGTCGGCATTACCCAGGCGTTGCATCTGTTGTTTCCGGCATTGCCGGTGCACACCCCATGGCTGTTCGCCGTGCTCGCGGAATTGAGTGCGGTCAGCATCGGTTTGCTGGCGGGAGTGATTCCGGCACGAAGAGCGGCAAGGCTGAACCCGGTTGAGGCACTGCATGCGGAATGATCTGGCCGCCACGCAATCCGTTTCAGTCACGAATGTTGCGTTTTTGCGCATGCATTATCCGGAATGAAAAATACAAAAAATCGTTGTGATATTTTTTGCAACGTCATCGACAACTACGGTGACATCGGCGTGTGCTGGCGGCTGGCGCGGCAATTGGCGAATGAGCATGGCCTGGCAGTCAGATTGTGGGTGGATGATCCGGGCGCCCTCGCCAAACTGTGTCCTGATCTCGACGTGGCATCGGGTCGCCAGCAGCGACGCGGTGTGGAAGTGTGCCGCTGGGGCAGGGACTTTCCCGCAGTGCAGCCCGCCGATCTGGTGATCGAGGCCTTTGCCTGCCAGTTGCCGGACTCATATGTCGCCGCGATGGCTGTGCAAGTCCGGCAACCGGTCTGGATCAACCTTGAATACCTGAGTGCAGAAGATTGGGTGCATGGCTGCCACAAGCTGCCTTCGCCGCATCCGGACCTGCCGCTGACCAAGTACTTTTTCTTTCCCGGGTTCACGGCGCAGACTGGGGGTCTGATACTGGAACGGGACCTGTTGGCAAGGCGCGATGTTTTTCAGGACGATGCAGGACAGCAGCGTGCATTCTGGCAGTCCGTCGGTGTAGAGATGCCTGCGGCGGAAACGCTGAAAGTGTCTCTGTTCGGCTATCAGAATGCGATGCTGGGCAGTCTGTTCGATGCCTGGTCTGGCGGCAGGCAGCCGGTGTTGTGCCTGGTGCCGGAAGGCCGCATCCTGCACCAGGTCGGGCAATATTTCGGCGATGACGCGCCGCTCACTGGAAAGGGCTATACCCTGGGCAATCTTCAAGTTCGCGTGCTGCCGTTCGTCGAGCAGGAGCGCTATGACCTGCTGCTGTGGGCATGCGATATGAATTTCGTGCGCGGCGAGGATTCCTTCGTCCGCGCGCAATGGGCCGGACGCCCGTTCGTCTGGCAAATTTATCCCCAGCACGACGGCGTGCACTTGAAAAAGCTGCAAGCCTTCCTCATGTTGCACAACAGGAATCTCGGCCGCACGGCAAGCCGGGCGGTGGATGGTTTGTGGCAGGCGTGGAACTCGGGCGAAACAGCGCGGGTGACGCCGGAGAGCACAAATCTGGCTTGGTCGTCTTTCGTTGCGGCGCGCGACGAATTTGGCCGGCACGCGCGGCTTTGGGCACGGCAATTG
>DAICZN010000134.1 GCA_027311105.1 Gallionella sp. | reverse complement strand
CCTCCCCCGCATGCGGGGTAGGGGTTGGGGGAGAGGGCACTTTTATTCCCCACCGTAAATGTTACACACACTGCTCATCTCCGACCTGCATCTCAGTGCCGACCACCCGCACAGCATCGCTGCGTTCCGGCGCTTCATCGCGTCGCCCGCGCCGCGCGCCGAAGCGCTCTACATCCTCGGCGACCTGTTTGAATATTGGGCCGGCGACGATGACAGGCACGATCCTTTTCATGCCGGGGTGATCGATGCGCTGCATGGCCTTGCGGCGCACGGCACCCGAATCTATTTGATGCACGGCAACCGCGACCTGCTGATGGGCAATGCGCTTGCACGGGCAGCCGGCGCAACCCTGCTCGAAGACCCGACCCCGCTTGACCTTTATGGCACACCGACGCTGCTCAGCCATGGCGACAAGCTATGCACCGATGATGTCGAATACCAGAAATTTCGCGCACAGGTACATGATGCGGAATTCCAGAAAAACTTTCTCGCCCAGCCGCTCGCGGCGCGCAAATCCTATATAGAACAGCTGCGCCGGCAAAGCACTTCGGCGAAGCAGAACAAGGATAGCGCGATCATGGACGTGAACGGCGACGCGGTCGCAGCATTGCTGCGGGAACATCATTACCCTCGCCTGATCCACGGCCACACTCACCGCCCAAAACGGCACGAACACACCGTGGACGGACATCTTTGCGAACGCTGGGTATTAAGCGACTGGGATCAGCAGGCCTCGGCATTGCGCTGCGACGCGCAGGGGTGCCGACCCGTCAGTTTTTGATTTTTTCCCGCGGCGCGCACAATCTCTCGCACGGCATGCCATCACCGTTGCCGTCCAGCGACCTGACGCCGCATTCCAGGAAATAATGTTTCGCTTCCTCGCACGAAATCATCTCCGAACAACGGCGCTTTTTACCGCAGCCTGTACCGGCCTCAAGTGTCGCTGCTGGTGAAGCAGATACAACAACCGCGCCGGGCTGTGTCGCAGGATGCAGTTTGCGCCATCGCCAGGGAGGCACCGGATCGTTCTGTGCCCACAAGCCGCGCGCGGCATGCCTGGCTTCATCCTGCAGCACGATCAAGGCCCGGTTGTCGTGGTGGCTGGAATATTCCCCCGCAAAGGGGACGCCGGCGGGTGCCCGGCGGCTTTGCCGCCACCCTACCGCAGCCCATGCCATGCCGAGACGGACCTGCTCGGCATTCACATCCAGTCCGTCCACGCTGAGCTTCGCGACCATGCGCCCGTATTGGTCCACGGCCTGACTGGCGATTTTCACCCGCCTGCCCATCACCATATCGGACAAGGAATTTCTGGAAGCAGCGCCGAAAGCCTGATCCTTCTCCGGTGCGTCTATCCCGGCCAGCCGGATCTTTACCAGCCCGCCCGGGCGCCGGATCAATACCGTGTCACCGTCCAGCACCACAATCACTCTGGCAGAGAATTCCCGTACAGGATCTGCCTGATGCTTCGCCAGGCCAGGCACAGAGTCTGGCGCGGGACGGGAGGTATCAGCGAGGGCCGTTACGCTTGCGCTCAGCAGTGCAATACAAATCCATTGCGCGGCGAACCGTCTCAAATCAGCGCACTCTTGAGCAGGGCGATGCACATCAGCGCATAACCGGCAGCAAGCAGGTCGTCAAACATGACGCCCAGGCCGCCATGCCAGTTGCTGTCGAAGTGTCGTATTGGCGGCGGCTTGAGGATATCGAAAAAACGGAACAGCACAAAGGCCAGCAGCGCCCAATACCAGCCGGGCGGCGTGAAAAACAATACCAGCAGCATTGCCACGATCTCGTCCCAGACTATGCCGCCGTAATCCGCCACGCCCAATTTTTTTCCGGTGTAACCGCACACCCATACACCAATGGCAAAAGCCAGCACCAATGCCAGCATGAACTGCCGGTTCGACAGGACAGGCGCGGTCAGCCAATACAGCGGAAATGCCGCCAGCGTGCCGAACGTGCCCGGGGCCTTGCGGGCCAGACCGCTGCCAAAACCGAATGACACAAAGTGCGCGGGATGACTGAACAAAAATCGCCAACCGGGCTTGACCAGCAGCTCACCGGACAACTCATCTGAAATGTTCATAACCTGTCCTTTCAAGCTCGAGTGGATTTCCCGCCGCATCGAACACGATGCACCCCTGCCGCGCAACGATAGTTCCGATGTTCGTCAACGGCAGTTTCAGTTTGGCTGCGATGCCCGATACTTCGGCATGGCGCGCGGGGTGCGCGGTAAAACATAATTCATAATCATCACCTCCGGCCAGCACACATTGGATGCCCGTCTGCTGCCCGAGATATCCGGACACCAGCCGGGAGGCCGGCAGTTTAACAAGGTCAATCTGCGCACCCATTCGCGATGCTTCGAGTATATGCCCGAGATCGGCGAGCAGGCCGTCGGAAATATCGATCGCGCTGGAGGCGATGCCGCGCAGGGCCAACCCAAGTTCGACACGCGGCTCGGGGCGATGCAAAGCCTGCGCGCAGATGTCCAGATCGGCTTCCGACAACGCGATGCGCCCCTGCAGATGCGCCAGGGCCAGGGCCGCGTCTCCCAAATATCCCGACACCCAGATTTCATCACCCGCCTGTGCCCCGCTGCGCAACAGAGCTCCGCCCTGCGGAACCTCGCCCATGATGGTCACGCACAGGTTGAGCGGGCCGCGCGTGGTATCGCCGCCCACCAGTTCCACCCCGTAGCGCTGCGCCAATGAAAAGAAGCCCGCGCTGAATTTTTCCAGCCACGCCTCATCCGCCCCTGTATTATCTGCACCGGGCAGTGCGATCGCCAGTGTCGCCCAGCGCGGTTGCGCGCCCATCGCCGCCATGTCCGAAAGATTCACCGCCAGTGTCTTGTGTCCCAGCGAAAACGGCTCGGCATCCGGAAAAAAATGCGTTCCGCTGACCAGCATGTCGCTGGATACCGCCAGTACACTGCCCGCGCTTACCCGAAGCAGAGCCGCATCGTCGCCCACGCCGAGCAATGCCCCCGGTGTGGCACGGGTGAAGTAGCGCCGGATCAGATCGAATTCAGTCATGCGGAAATATCGGTGTTTTGGGGTGCGCTGGCTTGTCGCCGCTTTATCCAAAGCGCAGATCTGTCTGCGCACCAAAAAAATTCAGGAACCTCTCATGCTTTGCCATGAACAGCAAATTCCAGGGCGCGCAATTGCGGAGCGAGCTTGTCGAGCACGCCGTTGACGAATTTATGGCCGTCGGTCCCGCCAAAAGTCTTGGCCAATTCGACAGCTTCATTGATGACCACCTTGTAGGGCACTTCAACCTGCCGGGATAATTCAAACGCGCCCAGCAACAATACCGCGAATTCGACCGGACTCAGTTCCTCCAGCGGCCGGTCGATGTGCTGGGCAAGCAGCCCCTCCAATTCGTCGTGCAGGCTTAATGAGCCGCGCAACAATCTGGAAAACAGCTCCTTGTCGTAACGGCCCAGATTTTTTTCGGCATGGATCTGTTTTTCGATTTTCGCCTCGTCACCCGCAGTGACGCGCCATTGGTAGATACCCTGCAGGGCAAGTTCGCGCGCCCGGTGGCGCGGGCTCTTGTTCGGGGATTTTTTGCCTTCTCCCGCACTGGTTTCCCGGGCGTTCATGTCTTTGGCGCTCATGCCAGTCCACGCAGCAGGTTGGCCATCTCGATCGCCACCAGCGCGGCTTCGCCACCCTTGACGTGCATGCGTTCGATTGCCTGTTCGTCAGTGTCGGTGGTCAGTATCGCGTTGGCGATGGGCACCCCGGTATGCAGTTGCACTTCACCCACACAGCGCGCGGATTCGTTTGCCACTATCTCAAAATGATAAGTATCACCGCGTATCACCGCGCCCAGCGCGATGAGTGCGTCGAACCTGCCGCTCATTGCCATGCGCTGCAACACCAGTGGAATTTCCAGCGCGCCGGGCACTGTCGCAAGCGTGATATTGTCTTCGCGCACGCCTTGTTGCACCAGTTGCGCCCGGCATGCGCCCAGCAGACCTTCGCACACTTCGGTATTGAAACGGCTTTGCACGATGCCGACGCGCAGGTCGCGGCCCGCAAGATCCTGCCCCATTTCCTTCATTGATTCACTCCTTGGTTTTTGTGGCCGGCATATCCAACCACTTCCAGACCGAAACCGGTCATGCTCGGCATCTTTTGCGGCGTGGCCAGCAAACGCATCTTGCCGACATTCAGGTCGCGCAATATCTGCGCGCCGATACCGTAACTGCGCGGGTCCCAGTGTGCGGTGTGCTGGCCGCCAATTGCCGGAACGGTGCGGGCGCGCAAATCCTGCGGACTCTCGCCGCGATGCAGCAGCACCAGCACGCCGGCCGCCGACTGTCCGATCTTGTCCATGGCCTGATTCACGCTGATCGAATGCGCATGGTCGGTTTGCTCGAGGAAATCCATCACCGAAAGCGGCTCGTGCACGCGCACCACGGTTTCGGCATCCCGGCTGATGTCGCCCTTCACCAGGGCAAGATGGGTAAATTGCGTGGTCTTGTCCACGTAGGTCACCAGGTCGAACTCGCCGTACGCGGTCTGCACTTTGCGCCGCGCCACGCGCTCGACCAGCTTCTCGTTCTGGCTGCGGTGCTCGATCAGATCGGCAATCGTGCCTATCTTCAGCCCGTGCTGTTTGGCATACACGATCAGGTCCGGCAGGCGCGCCATCTCCCCGTCGTCCTTGAGTATTTCGCAGATCACCGCGGCGGGCGACAGCCCGGCCAGCTGGGCCAGATCGCAACCCGCCTCGGTGTGTCCGGCGCGCACCAGCACGCCGCCGTTCTGCGCGCGCAGCGGAAAGATATGGCCAGGCTGCACAATGTCGGACGGCTTGGCATTCCTGCCGGCCGCGACCTGGATGGTGCGCGCACGGTCTGTCGCCGAAATACCCGTGGTCACACCGCTCGCGGCCTCGATCGAAAGCGTGAAGTTGGTCGCCAGCGGCAAACCGTTTTCGCGCACCATCAGCGGCAGATCGATCTGCTTGCAATGCGCCTCGGTCAGCGTCAGGCAGATCAGCCCGCGGCCATGCGTGGCCATGAAGTTGATTTTTTCCGCGGTGACGAATTCCGCGGCGAACACCAGGTCGCCCTCGTTCTCGCGGTCCTCCTCATCGACCAAGATGACCATGCGCCCGGCGCGTATTTCCTCGATGATTTCCTGCACGGGGGATATTCCGGTCATTTGGACTGTCCTTTCCCGGTTTGTTCTGTCTTGGCCTGCATCATTCGCTCCACATAGCGCGCGATCATGTCCACTTCGAGGTTGACGTGGCTGCCCGCGCGCAGATTTTTCAGGTTGGTCATCAGCAGCGTGTGCGGGATCAGGTTGACGCTGAACTCGCTGGCCCCCGATTCAATATCAGCCACCCGGTTGACAGTCAGGCTGACGCCATTGATCGTGATCGAGCCTTTTACCGCGATGTATTTCGCCAATGCCTGCGGGGCGCGCACCGACAGTTTCCAGCTTTCGCCGAGGTCGGTAAATGCCACTACTTCCCCCACCCCATCCACATGGCCGCTGACCATGTGCCCGCCCAGCCTGTCGGCCAGACGCAGCGCTTTTTCCAGATTCACCGGGGCTCCCGGCGCATCAAGACCCCCGGTGCAATTCAGTGTCTCGCGCGACACATCAATGGAAAAATGCCTGCCGTCGATTTTAACCACGGTCAGGCACACGCCATTCACCGCGATGCTGTCGCCGGGCTGCACATCGTCAAGGTCCAGCGTGCTGGTCGCAATCTCCAGGCGCAGCCCGCCGTCGCGGTCGCTCGCCTGTTTGATGCTGCCGATATCGGCGATGATTCCACTAAACATTCGGATACCTCTGTAAATCCATTTTACGGGCGAATCACTGCGTCGCGTACTCGCTCATTCCTTGTCTATCTAACCTGATATGTTTCGTCATTCGCTGCGCGGCTTCTTGTGCCTCATCCCGTAAAAGTGAATTTCTAAAGGCATCCTTCCACCCTTGCCGTGATGCGCAAATCGTTCCCGACCTGCCGCACATCCTGCCATTTCAAATCAACGCGCTGGTCCAGACTCACCAGCCCCCCCAACTGTGCGATGCCGCGGGCACTGTCACCCAGCAACTGCGGCGCGACATACAGCAGCAACTAATCCACCAGCCCCGCGCGCAACATTGCGCCATTCAATGTGCTGCCGGCTTCCAGCAACACTTCGTTGCATTCACGCTGCGCCAGATCGCGCAACACCGCGTTCAAATCCACCTTCCCGTCGCTGCCCGGCAGCACATTCACCGCCGCGCCCGCCTGTTCCAGCGCCGCGATTTTTTCTGCATCACGCACGGCGGTGTAAATCAGCACACTTTCACCCTGCAGCATGCGTGCGGTCAGCGGCATGCGCAAGCGACTGTCCAGCACCACACGCAACGGTTGCCGCCCGGTCGTGATGTCGCGCACATTCAGCCGCGCATCGTCCGCCAGCACGGTGGCTATGCCGGTCAGCACCGCGCAGGAACGCGCGCGCCAGTGTTGCACATCCAGACGCGCCGCAGCCCCGGTGATCCACTTGCTGACCCCGTTCGCCAGGGCTGTGCGCCCGTCCAGGCTCATCGCGATCTTGCTGCGCAGCAACGGCGTGCCGCGCGACATGCGCGCGAAAAACCCGGCGTTCAGTTCGCGTGCCGACGCTTCCATCAGGCCACACTCGGCCGCAATGCCGGCGGCGCGCAATCTCGCGATGCCCGCTCCCGCCACTTTGGGATTCGGATCCTGCACCGCCACCACCACCCGCGCGACACCGGCTGCAATCAGCGCCCCGGCACAGGGCGGCGTTCTGCCATGATGGCTGCACGGCTCCAGGGTCACATATGCCGTCGCGCCGCGCGCCTTGTCTCCGGCCTCGCGCAAGGCAAGCACCTCGGCATGCGGTTCCCCGGCACGCCTGTGCCAGCCGCTGCCCACGCATTTTTCATCCGCCACCAGCACACAGCCGACGCGCGGGTTGGGACTGGTGCTGTATAAACCCAGCTCGGCCAGGCGCAGCGCCTGCGCCATCCACCGGCTGTCTTGCGCAGCGGGCATATCAGGGCTTCTTTCGCTTGCCGCTGCCGGCCGTGATTCTGCGCGCGGGCGACTTGCGCACCGCCTCCACGGCCTCGGTAAAATCGCCGACATCCTTGAAACTCTTGTACACCTACGCGAAACGGATGTAGGCAACCTTGTCGAGCTTGAGCAATTCCTTCATAACCATCTCGCCAACCTGGCGCGAGCCGATCTCGCGTTCCCCCAGCGCATGGAGTTTCTGTGTGACATTGTCTATCGCGGCTTCAACCAGCTCCGCCGAAACAGGGCGCTTGTGCAGCGCGCGCTTGAAGCTGGTGCGCAGCTTTTCCTCGTCAAACTCGCTGCGCATCCCGTTCTGCTTGACCACCTGGGGCATGCGCAACTCCACCATCTCGTAGGTGGTGAAGCGTTTGTCGCAGGTCAGGCAGCGGCGGCGGCGGCGTATGCTGTCGCCGTCCTCGCTTTCGCGTGTGTCGACCACCTGGGTTTTTTCGCCTTTGCAAAAAGGACATTTCATATTTAATTCAGGCCTGGGATGCGAGTGCTGAGGACTGAGTAAAACGATGTTCCATCTAACCCAGTCCTCGCCCCTTAGTCCTCAGTCCTGTTCAGGCTCCATAAACCGGAAACTGCGTGGTGAGCCTCTTCACCTCACCGACCACGTGCGCAATCACCTTATCGTCATTCGGCGCGTCCAGCACGTCTGCTATCAGGTGCGCGAGTTTTTCGGCTTCCAGTTCCCTGAAGCCGCGTGTGGTCATCGCCGGGCTGCCGATGCGGATGCCGCTGGTGACAAACGGTTTCTGCGGATCGTTGGGGATCGCGTTCTTGTTCACGGTAATGTGCGCGCGCCCCAGCGCGGCTTCCGCTTCCTTGCCGGTGATGTGCTTGGCTTGCAGGTCGACCAGGAACACATGGCTGTCGGTGCGGCCGGACACGATGCGCAGGCCGCGCTCCTGCAACACTTTGCTCATCACGCGCGCGTTATCCACCACCTGGCGCTGGTAAACCTTGAATTCATGGCTTGCCGCTTCTTTCAGCGCCACCGCCTTGGCCGCAATCACGTGCATCAGCGGTCCACCCTGCAGCGCGGGGAAGATCGCCGAATTCAGCGCCTTCTCGTGCTCGGCCCTGGCGAGGATCAGCCCGCCGCGCGGACCGCGCAAGGTCTTGTGTGTCGTGGTGGTGACGAAATCCGCGATGCCGACCGGACTGGGGTATATACCCGCAGCGATCAGGCCGGCGTAGTGCGCCATGTCCACGAACAGGTATGCGCCCACACTGTCGGCAATCGCGCGGAAACGTTTCCAGTCGATCACCAGAGAGTAAGCGGATGCACCCGCGACGATCATCTTCGGCTTGTGCTGCGTTGCCAGCGCCTGCACCTGGTCGTAGTCGATTTCCTCATTCGCGTTCAGTCCGTACTGGATCGCGTTATACAGCTTGCCGCTGATGTTCACCGATGCGCCATGGGTCAGGTGGCCGCCATGCGCCAGCGACATGCCCAGTATCGTGTCGCCGGGCTTGAGCACCGACACATACACCGCCTGGTTCGCCTGCGAACCGGAATGCGGCTGCACATTGACGTATTCCGCGCCGAACAGAGCCTTCGCCCTGTCTATGGCCAATTGCTCAGCGACGTCCACATACTCGCAACCGCCGTAATAGCGCTTGCCCGGGTAGCCTTCGGCATACTTGTTGGTCAGTTTGCTGCCCTGCGCCTCCATCACGGCGGGGCTGGTGTAATTTTCCGAAGCGATCAGCTCGATGTGGTCTTCCTGGCGGCGATTTTCATTCTGTATGGCGGCCCATAATTCCGGATCGGTGAGGGCGATGGTTTTTTGGCTGGAGAACATGGCTTGATTCCTGAATTGTGAGAACTGGAAAGGCGCGAATTCTACCATGCAGGCGGGGCCGGCAGGAATCCCGGCGCGGATATTGCCTTGCCCGGGCCGTTCAGTCCGGGCCCCTGGGCTTCACCCGGAACAGGCCGGCCGGAACATCAATGAACCAAGCAAGGAACACAACCCTGTTGCGCGTCCCCGCCGCCAAACCGCTCGCCACGATTTCCGCCGCTATGCATACGTGATCATTTGCCCTGATTCTGCAACTGAAGCATTTCGTAGAAAGCCCGTGCCAGGGGCGACAAGGGGCGCTCCCCCAATTTCAGAAAAAACAGGGGCCGGAGCAGGGGTGCATTGGGGGGATAGTGCAAAGCCTTGACCTCGCCCAGCATCAGCAACTCCCGCGCAACCAGCGTTGGCACCATGGCCACTCCCAGCCCCGCAGCAACCGCGCGCGCGATACCTTCGTTGCTGCCAAGCTCGATGATGCGACCGGGCTGGATGTCGTGCGCACGCATCACCCGCTCACTGACTTCGCGTGTTCCGGAACCGGGCTCGCGTATCAGCCAGACCTCTTCATTCAGGTTTGCCACGTCCGGCTTGCGTTTTCGGGCAATCCTGGAGTCCGGATGGGCGATGATACGCAACTCATCGTCGCGCCAGTGGGTGGAAATGATGCGCTTATCGTCAACCATGCCTTCCACAAGGGCCACATCGATATTGCAGTCTATCAGCGCCTCGCTGATTTCCATGGTGTTGCCTACATGGACTTTCAGTTGAATTGACGGAAATTGCTGAAGGAACCTGGCCACATAGGCCGGCAACCAATAACCTGCAATGGTGGTGCTGGTGCCGACTATCAATTGCCCGCGCTTCAGGTCTATCCGTGCCCGGACATCTTCAATTGCAGCACGCTCCAATGCAAAAATGCCGCGCGCATGCTCGAACATTGCCTGGCCGCTTTCGGTCAGGCGAATTCCCCTCGCACCCTTGTTGCCCCCAGCACCGCGTTCGACCAGGGGCAGGTTAAGCTGTTGCTCCAGTTCCCGCACAGCCTTCGAGACCGCAGGCTGGCTGATATACAAAGCTTCCGCGGCGCGGGAAAAACTGCGCTTGTCGGCAACCTCAAAAAAAACGCGAAGCAAATGCAGATTCATAACTATTTCTCATATCTGAATGAAATATATGTATTGGAGTTATGTTACAGCAAATCCTAATATTGCGCCCTCGATAGAAGTTTCATTTGCCGCAATTCAACCCAGGGACCCGACCATGACCCATGCCAACCTTACCAGCCCCATCGCCAGACGCTTGCAAGACCGCGCCTGGTGGCTTGGCATCCTGCTGGCGGGGGCGATCGCAACTGCCGCATTGGTCGCGGCCCAATTGCCGTGGGTGCTGCATCTGGGCTTGAGCTCTCTTACCCTGTCCATCGTTTTTGGCATCGTGGCAGGAAACACCATTTTCAGCATGATCGCCCCACACACCGCAACGGGGGTGGACTTTTCCAAGAACATGCTGCTGCGCGCCGGGATCATCCTGTATGGTTTCCGCATCACTTTTCAGCAGATCGCGGGTGTTGGATGGGAAGGTATCCTGATCGATTTGCTGATGGTGACCCTTACCCTGTTTCTCGCGGTACAGCTGGGCAAACGCGTGTTCAAGCTGGATTACCAGTCTTCGATACTGATCGGGGCGGGCAGCGCCATCTGCGGTGCCGCTGCGGTCATGGCCACCGAGCCTGTCGTGCGCGGCCAAGCGCACAAGGTTTCAGTCGCGGTGGCCACCGTAGTGGTATTCGGCACATTGGCGATGTTCACTTACCCGCTGCTGTTTCCCTATTTGCACCTGTCCGAAAAGTACTATGGCATCTTTGTCGGCTCCACCATCCACGAGGTGGCACAGGTAGTCGCTGCCGGCAGAAGTGTCAGTGATGCCGCGGCATCGACGGCCGTTATTGAGAAGATGCTGCGCGTGATGATGCTTGCGCCGTTTCTGCTGGTGTTGTCGTCATTCTCGCAAGGCGATGAAAAAGCGGGGAGCAAGCCGCACATCACGATCCCGTGGTTTGCCGTGCTTTTCATCGCCGCGAGCGCAGTGAATTCGCTGCATTTCCTTCCCGCCCAACTGGTGAATGCATTGATTCAGGTCGACAATGTGCTGCTCACTACCGCAATGGCTGCTTTGGGTTTGCGTACCCATGTCGGCGCGATTCGCCAGGCCGGTGTCAAACCCCTGTTGCTGGCAACCTTGTTGTTTGCTTTTCTGACCATCGGCGGCTATACCATCAACCGCCTTGTCATCTTCGCATTCGGATAATTCCCTAAAGCCACGTCACCAAAAGACGATGGCATAAGCCGTCGCTTATAACCCGGCAGACGATGCCGGGCAAGCGAGGGGGTTGCTGCGAATCGACCTCTCCACGAACAAGAACGCGGCGACACGTCACCGCACTCCAAATCTTACCGCCCAGCCACCGTCATGCCTTCCACCAGGATCGACCCGCACTGCTTCGAGCCCTGCACCAGCACGTCGTTGCCGACCGCGACGATGTTGCGGTACATGTCCTTCAGGTTTCCGGCAATCGTGATCTCCTGCACCGGGTACTGGATCACGCCGTGCTCGACCCAGAAGCCCGCCGCACCGCGTGAATAATCTCCGGTCACCTGGTTCACGCCCTGGCCGAGCAATTCGGTGACGAGCAGGCCGCGCCCCATCTGTTTCAGCAGCCCGGCGAAATCCAGCTCGCCGGACTGCAGGATCAGATTGTGGCTGCCGCCGGCGTTCCCGGTGGTGCGCAGACCAAGCTTGCGCGCGGAATAACTGCCCAGGAAATAACCGCGCAGCACGCCATTCTCGACGATGTTGCGGCGCCTGGTTTGCACGCCCTCGTCATCGAACGGGCTGGAAGCCAGGCCTTTTGGGATGTCCGGCACATCGCTGATGTTGATGTGCGGCGAAAACACCTGCTGATCCAACCGGTCGAGCAGGAAAGAAGATTTGCGATACAGGCTGCCGCCGCTCACCGCGCCGACAAAGCTGCCCAGCAGGCCGGATGCGATCGGCGCTTCGAACAACACCGGAACCTGCATCGTATCTATCTGGCGCGCATTCAGGCGGCGCACAGTACGCTCGGCGGCAATGCGCCCGACTTGTTGCGCATCCATCATGTCCCCGGCATCGCGTGCCACGGCATACCAGTAGTCGCGCTCCATCGCGTCATCCTCTCCGGCGATCACCGCGCAGCTGAGGCTGTGCCGCGAAGTCGGAAACCCGCCGATGAAACCCAGGCTATTGGCGGTGATGAATTGCGCCTCATGCAGGTTGACGGTCGCGCCTTCGGAATTGCTGATGCGTTTGTCCGCATCCAGCGCGGCCTGCTCGCATCGTTGCGCCAGCTCTATCGCGGCATCGACCGGCAAATCCCACGGGTGATACAGGTCCATGTCGGGGCAATTGCGCGCCAGCATGTCTTCATCCGGCAGCCCGGAGCAATCGTCCCTGGCGGTATAGCGCGCTATCGACAGCGCTGCATCCACCGTGTCGCGCACCGCCTGCGGGGAAAAGTCCGAGGTGCTGGCGTTGCCGCGCTGCTGCCCCAGATAGACCGTGACGCTCAGGCCTTTGTCGCGGTTGTATTCTATGGTCTCGACTTCGCCGTGGCGCACCGTGACGGACTGGCCGAAACCCACCGACACATCGGCGGAGGCGGCAGAAGCGCCGCGCTGTTTGGCATAGTTCAGCATGGACTGCGCGATATCGCGCAGGCTGTCCCCGGAATGGGAAAATCTGTCCCTAGTCGAATCGAGGGAACGGGGTGATGAGGTTACCAGGGTATTCATAAGCAAAGCGGGCGATTGGCGAAAGGCGGTATCATAGCAGCATCGCCGGTATTCATTCAAAGGCTGGGCACATCAGGATTCGATCCAGCCAGGCACCTTAGGTTAACGACACATCCATTGCCATGAACAAGCACAAAAAAGACCACGACGAAGATGAACCCCTGCACATTCATCTCGGTGATGACGAAGATGAAGACGGCGACGAATATGATGCCGAAGAGCATGACGGCGCCAATGCACATGACGACGACGGCGTAGAAGTCATCCGCCCTCATGCGCGCAATGAAACCCAACCGCGCAAGTCGGATAGCCAGACTACCAGGGGACGCGGCCTGCGCAACCAGCCTGTGCCGGAGGATGACGGGGAGGACCTGCCCCCGAGCAAGACCAAAATCAAGAAACAGATGCATGAGTTGCGCGACCTCGGCAAGGAGTTGACCGAACTGGGCAAGGACCAGATTGCACAGCTCGACATCCCGGAAAACCTGCGCGATGCAATACGCGAGATGAAAAACATCAACAAATTCGGCGCGCAACGCCGCCAGATGCAATATATCGGCAAGCTTATGCGCGACGTGGATACCGCACCGATACTCGCCAGGCTGGATGCATGGAAAGGCAAGTCGCAGCATCACATCGCCTACATGCACCAACTGGAACGCTGGCGCGGCCGGCTGATGGAAAGCGATGCGGCACTCACCGAGTTGCTAGCCGCCCATCCGGGTGCCGATGCGCAACGCCTGCGTACGCTGATACGCAATGCGCAAAAGGAAATCGAGACGGGAAAACCCCCGAAAAATTTCAGGGAGATCTTTCAGGTATTGAGAGAGATCATCCCCGAACCCGCGTAATAAAAAATGGCCGACGCGCACTCCCCGATAATCCTTCAAACCGGCAAAAATCCCCGGCACAGCATCATCTGGCTGCATGGACTGGGTGCCGACGGACAGGACTTCGTGCCTATTGCGGAGGAACTGAAACTCCCCGTCGCGGTACGTTATATTTTCCCGCATGCGCCGATGCGCCCGGTCACGATCAACGGCGGATTCGTGATGCGTGCCTGGTATGACATCACAGGCCAGAATATGACTGCGCAGCAGGATGCCGCAGGCATCCGCGCTTCGCAAACGCTGGTGGCAGCCCTGATCGCACGGGAAGCGGTGCACGGCATTGCACCGCAAAATATCTTTCTGGCCGGTTTTTCCCAGGGCGGGGCCATTGCGCTGCACACCGCATTGCGCCAGGCCGCTCCGCTGGGCGGCGTGCTGGCGCTCTCCACCTATTTGCCGTTGGCGGAAACCGCACCGCGTGAAATATTGGAGCAGAGCAGGCGCACTCCCGTTTTCATGGCGCATGGTCTCGGCGATCAGGTCATTCCTTATTCGATGGGCGCAAATTCACGGGAGTCGTTGCTGGGCTTGGGCTATGCGGTCGAATGGCACGAGTATGCGATGCAACACTCGGTGTGCGAGGAAGAGCTGCGGGATATTGAAACCTGGCTGGCAAGGAAAATACAGGGCTAAGGTTCGAGGACTGAGCAAAAATCCGCCGCCAAGTTTTTAACTTAGTCCTCAGTCCCCGAACCGCAGTCCTTGGTTTTGTCCCAGGTTTTTATTCCTCGCCTGTTTCCTGCACGACAAAACGGAATTTTGCCAAATCATAATCAAGTCCTTTTTCCTGCAACCCGACGGGCATCAGCAGATAGTTTTCCCCGTCCATCCCGATCTGCAGGCTGCGCCCCGGTGAAAATGTATCGGCCCTCATCAACAATTGACCCTCGCTGATCGAGTCGTTCCGCCTTGCATTAAGCCATAGCGCGGGCTGGCCGTTTTCAATCGCGCCGCCGGGCACACTGTTTTGATTCAGCACCACTCCGGTAATTTGATTGGACAGAATTTCTGCGGCTACCCGCAACTGGTTCGCCTCGTCGCGCACCATGCGCCGCACCACGGCGATACCCCAATGCGGCACACCCTCCGGCTGTATGCCCAGCAAGCTGCCGATGCCGATAATTCCATTCCCTGTGGCAGGAACCACGGCGCTGAACCCGCTGGCACTGATTTCCTCGGTCACCCATTGCGCCGGTTTACCCCTGTCTTCGCCGAAATTCAACCCCGCGCCGGTTTGCTCGACCACGTTGTCAAAACTGTCGACGACTTTTAATTTCACATCGACCAAACGCCTGATATTGCGCCTGACAGGCGGCGCAATCACATAGTTCAACAGGTACTGGACGGCATTCCTGACCACTTCCGCCTCGTAGTTTCCGCCCAGGCTGATCTCGTCGGGGACGATATTCTTTTTCAGCACCTTCATCAGTTCTTCCAGCCTGGCTTGCATCGCTGGCATGCCGATAAACCGCATGGCGGGATGCGTTGTGGCTCCCATGTTGATGCGCGACGGCTCGGCCGGGCGGTTCAAGTCGAAGCCCAGCCTGCTGTGCTGGCTGATCTCCGCATGAATGTCTATGGCCGAACGGTAGTGGGCCACGATGCGCTCCGTCAGGTGTATATATAGCGGGCTCAAGGCAACAAGGCCGCTGTCATACCACACCATCAGATTGCCGACTTCATATTTCACCGCCGTGTTGCCTATCATGCCCGGATAAAGGCTGACCGGGGTATCAAGATACCCCAGCCGTTCGGCATGCCTGAAGAGCTGCAGAAGATTATTCCAGATCGAGTTATCAATCTGGTCGTAATGGGAGCAGGTATATTTCAATTGCCACATTATGGCGTGCACCGCACGGGCAGTCAGCAACGGCACTTGCGCCCTGATGACACTGCTGCCCCTTGCACCGTTGCAATAGGCGGTGAACAACTTGAAGTAGGCATCCGCGACCTGTCGCGACCATTTGCCAAGCGCCGACCAGAGACGATTCTCCTGGAATTTATTTATTTCGAATGGGGTAAAATACTCCCTGGCCAATTTCCGCACGTAAGGCTGTGCAGCCTCGTCAAGCAAGCGCAACACGGCAAATTGATGATCCAGCTTGAATTCGGCTTGTTCGGACAATAATTCTATCAACTCGGTCAGTTCGGCAAGTGACCTGAACGCATCATTTCTCGGCAAATCCAAATCATCCAACAGTGTCTGTACGGACTTGATGTCCGCCAATGGATGATCAGATTTCTTGCCGAATATTGCAGATAACATTCCCGCCCCTTGAATCAATCGCTTGCATACGTATCAATGTAACCACAAAATCCTGCCTATGGAAAGCACTTGAAGGGCTAACTTGATTCCCTGGTTGAACGATAGCGATCCATTTCCGCCTGTCGAGCAGGCGCTGCTCTCGCCCGACGGTTTGCTGGCTGCGGGTGGAAATCTGTCCCCGAACCGTTTGCTGGAGGCCTACCGCCACGGGATATTCCCGTGGTTCAGTCCCGGTGAACCGGTATTATGGTGGAGCCCCGACCCGCGCACGGTGCTGATACCTGGGGAATTCAGGGTCTCGCGCTCACTGGCAAAGGTGTTGCGCAGCAGGGCCTACGAAATACGCACTGATACAGCCTTTGAACCGGTGATGCGCGGTTGTGCTGCTCCGCGCCCCCAAAATCGAACCGGACAACACGGCACATGGATACACGAAAACATGATCGCGGCATATTGCGAATTGCATCGAATGGGTTATGCCCATTCGGTGGAAGTATGGATGCCAAAAAAATCATTCCGGCTTCAAACCGAAAGCAAAACAGGGCTGCAACAAGCAACAGGCTCGGCCATGAGTGCCGGATGTCCGGCGGCCCGGCCGTCGTCTTGCAAAAGCCCGGTAGAATCGCCGGCAGCTCAGCCGGAAAACCAGCGCAGCACCACCGAGGACTTGGAACTGGCCGGCGGCTTGTATGGTGTCTGTATCGGCCAAATGTTCTACGCCGAATCCATGTTCAGCAAAGCTGACAACGCATCGAAGATCGCGCTGGCCCATCTCGCCAGACAATTTGAACGCTGGCGGCTCGGTTCTTCGACCCCGCCCGGAACGGGCATGATAGATTGCCAGATGAAAACGTCCCATCTTGCCTCGTTGGGGGCGCGCCAAATTCCGCGTGGAGAATTTATCGCACAGCTGCAGGAATTGATACACTGTGCACCGATATCCGACTGGCAATTCGACACCGGCCTATTTAGATGAGTTTACTTAACGACCTGCCGCACACCGCGCTGCATTTTTACCTGACGGCACCGTATCAGTGCAGCTACCTTGCCGGCCTACAGGCACGCTCCCAGGTCGCCAGCCCCGCCCTGTTGATCGACACCCGGGTATATTCCGATCTGGTGCATCACGGCTTCCGGCGCAGCGGAACCTACACCTACCGCCCTCATTGCGACAATTGCCGCGCATGTGTGCCACTTCGTGTGCTGGCAAAACAATTCTCTTCAAGCCGTTCGCAGCGACGCGCCTGGAAGCAACACTGTCATCTCGAAGCGACACCGCATCCGCTTCAGGACAAACCCGAATATTACGAACTTTACCAGCGCTACCAGCGTGCGCGCCACAAGGACGGCGGCATGGACAATGACGACCACGAGTCGTATCAGAATTTCCTGCTGCAAAGCCACGTTGATTCCGTGCTGGTGGAATTCCGCGAGCCCTTCGACCATGCCACTTCGACCGGCCCGGGACAGGCATCGAAAGGGCAAGGTGTGCTGCGCATGGTCAGCGTGATCGACCTGCTCAGCGACGGCCTGTCATCGGTCTACACTTTTTATGATCCGGATTTGCCACGGGCGAGCCTTGGCGTATACAACGTACTTTGGCAAATCGAGCTGTGCCGCAAACTTGATCTTGATTTTGTCTATCTCGGCTATTGGATAAAGGACAGCCGCAAGATGGCCTACAAGACCGAATACCAGCCCGCGCAAGGTTTACTTGATGGAATATGGCGCACTCTCGGACCCGGTGAAAGCTAAAGGGCGCATCCAGAAAATGTTTTCATTGTTTCGTCCCGCCTTGTTCCGGCTCGATCCGGAAGTTGCCCACCGTCTCGCCCTTCGCGGTCTGGGTTTTCTGCATTCGTCGGGCTTGAGCGGCTTCGTTGCGCCGCACATACCGGACGATCCGCGCATCGTGATGGGACTCGCCTTCCGGAATCCTGTGGGCCTCGCCGCGGGCCTCGACAAGAATGGCGACTGCATCGATGGCCTGGCGGCACTTGGTTTCGGCAGCCTCGAAATCGGCACAGTCACCCCGCTGCCCCAGCCCGGCAACACCAAGCCCCGCCTGTTTCGCCTGCCCCGGGCCAACGCCATCATCAACCGCATGGGCTTCAACAATGACGGCGTGGATGCACTGATTGCAAACGTGAAACGCGCACAATATCGCGGTATATTGGGCATCAACATCGGCAAGAACGCCGCCACCCCGATCGAAAATGCGGCGGACGATTATCTGGCCTGCCTGCGCAAGGTGTATGAGCATGCCGGCTATATCACCATCAACATATCTTCGCCCAATACCAAAAACCTGCGCCATCTGCAGGATGCCGACGCGTTAAGCAAATTGCTTGGACTGCTCAAGGCAGAACAGCAAAAACTCGCCGACACACATGGCAAATATGTTCCCATCGTGCTGAAGATTGCCCCCGACCTGGAAGCCGGGCAAATCATCCAGATCTCGCGTTTGCTGATGAATCACCGTATCGACGGCGTGATTGCAACCAACACCACGGTATCG
The DNA here is from genome assembly GCA_027311105.1 of Gallionella sp. GTDB lineage: Bacteria > Pseudomonadota > Gammaproteobacteria > Burkholderiales > Gallionellaceae > Gallionella. Next base: position 18,737 of record DAICZN010000134.1, on the reverse strand, counting down.
CGGGATGGCGTGGGCGACCTGCCGCATGGCACGGAAAGCGGGGGATTGAGCGGCGCGCCCGTGCGGTCCAGATCCACCGCGGTGATACGCCAGCTTGCGGCTGAACTGCGGGGCGCGCTGCCCATCATCGGTGTGGGCGGCATCCTGAGCGGCGCGGATGCCGCAGAAAAGATCACGGCAGGCGCTTCATTGGTACAGCTCTACAGCGGCCTGATCTATCGGGGCCCGGCGCTGGTCGGTGAAGCCTGTGCGGCGATCCGGGCCCTGTAATAGCGGCTGAGGCGCCGCCCGCGGCAGTCTTCCCGGATCGCGCGCAACACCTGCCGGAATTCACGGCAACCCCCGGCAGGCAATGCCTCATTGACTTTGGCTGCGGCCGGAATTATTATAGTTCTAGTTAGAACTAAATTGCCGAGACATGCCCCGTTCGATTTTTCTGCCGTTATTGCGCGAGCTGTCCAGCGCCTACCAGGCTTTCGAGGTTTATTCGTCGGCGCATGTTCGCTCGCTGTCCCTTACCCCGGCCCAGTTCGATATTGTCGCCACTCTTGGCAACACTCCGGGCATGTCACCCAAGGAACTGGGAGAAAAAACACTGATCACCAAGGGCACCCTGACCGGCGTAATCGATCGCCTGGCGGTGAAAAAAATTGTGCGCCGGGTCGCCTCCCCAGACGACGGGCGTTGCCAGATCATCCGGCTGACTTCGCAGGGGGAGAAATTGTTCGGGCGGATATTTCCGTTGCACGTGGCGCACATGGAACGTGTGTTCGCCGGATTTTCGCCCGGCGACCTGGAAGGAATAACGGCCAGCCTGCGTCTTTTGAGAACCGCGTTTGTCGCGGCACATGTCTTAACCAAACCATGACGCCACCCGTCGACACAGGGGGTTTCGGGTAAAAATTTGCTGGGCCTCATGCCCGAAGGGCCGGAGGAAATTTTATGTCGTATATCTAAAGGAGTTTCAAAATGTCAAACAAGCAGCCGGTTATTGCCCAGAAATCCCCTTATGCCGTTGCAGTGGAAGCGGGTAAAAGCTACTGGTGGTGCTCATGCGGGAAAAGTGCCACCCAGCCATTCTGCGATGGCAGCCACAAGGGCAGCGAATTTTCCCCGGTGGAACACAAGGCGAAAGAAACCGGCACCGTTTATTTTTGCGGCTGCAAGCACAGCTCCAATGGAGCATTGTGCGACGGCACCCATCAGAAGCTTTAGCAGCCAATATCACAATGTGCGGGCATGAACCGGCCCGCTTCGTTGAAGGAGATTTGCAGAACCGGCGCGCACATCGGGTGCGCGTCGGCTCGTGCAACAGCGCACATCGCGAAGCCTGCCGACCCGTTGGGGCCGACAACTCTCGCGCATGCTCGATTCGCCACCCCGCGCCGAAACCTGCCCGCATCAAATCATCACCCCCATCGGGCCGCGGTCCGGAAAGTCCCCGTGTGGAAAGCAATGTGATTGACGTTTCAGCCTGCCGCACTTAAGGCGATCTCGTGTTGCGGCGATGTTTCACTATCCCCGACAACACTCACTTGCGGTTCTTCAGGGAAAACATTTGTGGTAATCCGCACCAGTCTTCCGGTTAATCAGAGTGCTCGGCAACTGATTGCTTTCAGCAGGGCACTGGCGTAGAGTGCCGCCCCACTCCCAACCCAGAGACGATCGAAATGAGCAGTACGCCAACGCAACAGAAGTTACCTCCCCTCGTGCTGGGTGCGCTTGGGGTGGTGTTTGGCGACATCGGCACCAGCCCGCTATATGCGATACAGGCGGTCTTTACCGGCCCCCATCCGCTGCCCGCCGTGGAAGCCAATATTCTCGGCGTGCTATCCGTGCTGTTCTGGACCATCATGCTGCTGGTATCGTTCAAATATGTGGCCATCATACTGCGCGCCGACAACCACGGCGAAGGCGGATCGCTGGCCCTGCTGGCTCTGGTGGGTGAACTGACCGCCCAGCACCCGAAAATAAAATGGACTGTCACGGCACTCGGTGTATTCGCGGCCGCCCTGTTTTTTGGCGACAGCATGATCACTCCGGCCATCTCTGTTCTGTCAGCTGTCGAGGGCCTGGATTTGGTCTCGCACCAGTTCAAGATCTACATACTGCCCCTGACTGTTCTGATTTTGACCGGGCTGTTTTTCATTCAGAAACGCGGCACCGGCATAGTGGGCATGGCATTCGGCCCGATCATGATCGTCTGGTTCGGCTGCCTGGCGGTGTTCGGCATAATTTCCATCACGCACCACCCGCAAATCTTATATGCGCTCAACCCTGTCTATGCGTTTAATTTCCTAATCTCTGACTTCAGGATTGCCTTCCTGTCGCTGGGTGCCATCGTTCTTGCAATAACGGGCGGAGAGGCGTTGTACGCCGACATGGGGCATTTTGGAAAATTTCCGATCCGCCTTGCCTGGTTCTCTTTTGTACTGCCCGCCCTGGTGTTGAATTATTTCGGCCAGGGTGCACTGCTGCTGGATAATCCGCAGGCCGTCGAAAACCCGTTCTACCTGCTCGCTCCCGCCTCGATACTGGTTCCGCTGGTACTGCTGGCCACCGCGGCAACGGTGATCGCCTCGCAGGCCGTCATATCCGGCGCATTCTCGCTGGCGAACCAGTCGGTGCACATGGGCTTCCTGCCGCGCATGGAAATTCGCCAGACCTCCGACAAGGCACAGGGGCAGATCTATGTGCCGCTTACCAACTGGACGCTGTATCTGGCGGTGGTTTTCCTGGTTCTTTCCTTTCAAAGCTCCACCAACCTGGCGGCGGCGTATGGTATTGCCGTCACCGGGACGATGACCATAACCACGATACTGATTGCCGTTGTCATCCTGATGTTGTGGCGCTGGCCGCTGATTTTCTCCATACCCCTGATCATCGTCCTGCTGCTCGCGGACATGACCTACTTTGCGGCCAACGCCATCAAAATCATCGAAGGCGGCTGGTTCCCCCTCGGTATTGCGGTGATTTCCTTTACCGTGCTGATGACGTGGAAGCGCGGCAGGGCTTTACTGTTCGAGGATATAGCGCGGCAGTCCGTCTCGATGCAGACCATTCTTGACGGCGTGGACGACATGCCCAGGGTGAGCGGTACAGCGGTATTCCTGACCCCCACCAGCGATGGCACTCCGTCTGCCCTGCTGCACAATCTCAAGCACAATCACGTTCTGCATGAGCGCAATATCCTGCTGACCGTGGTGGTCGAAGACAAGCCTTATGTCACCAAGGGTAACAGGCTGTTGATCAAGGACATGGGCAAGAACTTTTATTGGGTGAGGGTTTTTTACGGTTTCATGGATGCGCCCGATATTCCGGCTGCGCTGGAAATTTGTGCCGCACGCGGCCTGCCCTTTGACATGATGACCACTTCATTCTTCGTTTCCCGCGCCCTGATCGTTTCGAGCCCGCATCCGAGCATGACCAAATGGCGCGAACGCCTGTTCATCTCTTTATCCAAAAACGCGATGAACGCGGCAGACTTCTTCAAGATCCCGGCCAACCGCGTCATCGAAATGGGCACCCTGGTAGAAATCTAGCCTACCCAACTTTTCGCTATATTCTTATACCGCTAATGCGGTTGAAGGAGCATGGGAATCGGGGGATAATCCGCGACCGCTTATTGTATGGTGTCGCTAATGACTGAATATCTGCTGATCCTGTTTGGCGCGGTATTTGTTAACAACGTCGTAATGGTGAAAATCCTCGGCCTGTGCCCTTTCATGGGGGTTTCCAAAAAACTGGAGGCCGCCATCGGCATGGGCGCGGCCACGACTTTCGTGCTGACCCTGGCTTCGGGTTCAAGCTACCTGATCAACCATTACCTGCTCGGACCCGAACTGTCTTACCTCACCACGCTGTCGTTCATCGTGGTGATCGCCGGCATCGTCCAGTTCACCGAAATGGTGGTGCAAAAGACCAGCCCCCCTCTTTACCAGGTTTTGGGAATCTATCTCCCCCTGATTACCACCAATTGCGCGGTACTGGGCGTACCGCTGCTCAACGTCCAGCTTAAGCACAACTTCATGGAATCACTGGTCTTCGGCTTTGGCAGCGCGCTGGGATTCACGATGGTGATGGTGTTGTTCGCCGGCATGCGCGAGCGCATGGAAGGCGCTGATGTCCCGGCGATCTTCAAGGGTTCGGCCATCGCGATGGTCACTGCCGGATTGATGAGTTTGTCCTTCATGGGGTTCTCCGGATTGATCAAGTAATGGGAAACCCCGAATGTTAAGCGCGCTGCTGGTGATGTCAGCCATCGCTGCCGTGCTTGGCGCGGTGCTGGGCTTCGCCGCGATCAAATTCCATACCGAGGGCAATCCGCTGGTGGACAAGATCGACGACGTCCTGCCGCAAACCCAGTGCGGGCAATGCAGCTACCCGGGATGCAAGCCTTATGCCACGGCCATCGCGGCGGGGGAAGCCGACATCAACCGCTGCCCGCCGGGTGGCGAGGAGGGCATCAGGAAACTGGCCGAACTGCTGGGCGTGGAGTTCAAGCCGTTCGGTGAAGACGCGGTTCCCAAAGCAAAATCCCTTGCCGTCATCGACGAAAGCACCTGCATAGGCTGCACCCTGTGCATTCAGGCCTGTCCGGTGGATGCCATCGCAGGAGCAGCCAAACAGATGCACACCGTCATCGCCTCCGAATGCACCGGCTGCGAGTTGTGCGTCGCGCCCTGCCCGGTGGACTGCATCAGCATGCAGGTCATCGGTGAAAAGATCGCCAACTGGAAATGGAAATATCCGGTATATGCCATGACCGCTACAACATGAGGCCCGGTATGCCTGTTGGCAATGACAACATGAGAAAGCTGTATCATTTTCACGGCGGCATCCATCCGCCCAGCAACAAGACGCAATCCACCCGGGCCACCATTGCGCGCGCGCCGCTGCCCGCCAAACTGGTCATCCCGCTGCACCAGCATGCCGGAGAAACCGCCAAACCCGTCGCCCGTGTGGGGGAGCGCGTGCTGAAAGGCCAGCTTATCGGCATGCCCGACGGTATTGTCTCGAGCGCGGTCCACGCTTCCACTTCCGGCACCATCACCGCGATCGACATGCAGCTCATCGCCCATCCTTCCGGCCTGCCGAACCTGTGCGCCACGCTGATACCGGACGGCGAGGAGGAATGGGTCCCGCGCAAGGCCATTGATTACCGCGACCACAGCCCGGCCGGGCTCCAGCATCTGCTGCGCATGGCCGGCGTAGTCGGCCTGGGTGGAGCGGCATTCCCCAGCGACCTGAAGCTGTCCCTGGACAGGCACAAGATCACCACGCTGGTGTTGAACGGCGCGGAATGCGAGCCTTACATCACCTGCGACGACATGCTGATGCGCGAACGCGCCGCAGAAATCGTGCAGGGTGCGGAAATGCTGCGCTTCATGCTGGATGCCGAAGAAGTGCTTATCGGCATCGAAGACAACAAGCCGGAAGCGATCGCCTCCATGCGTGCCGCTGTCGCGGCCGGCGGACACCGGCGCATGGAAGTCATTGCGGTGCCGACCGTGTATCCCGGCGGCGGGGCGAAGCAGTTGATCCGCGTGCTCACCGGCATCGAGGTGGCCGCCGGAGTGCGTTCCACCGACAAGGGCGTGCAGTGCTTCAATGTCGCCACCGCCTACACTGTCCATCGCGCCTTTGCGCACGGCGAACCGCTGCTGTCACGCATCGTCACGATCACCGGGAATGTGCTGCATCCGCGCAATTACGAGGTATTGATAGGCACGCCGATAGCCGAGCTGGTCGCCCTGGGCGGCGCGTTGCCGGACACCGACAGCTACATCATGGGCGGCCCGATGATGGGCTTCCCGCTACCGTCGGTGCAGGTACCGCTGGTGAAAGCCACCAATTGCATCATTGCATCCTCGAAAAAAATATTTCCGCCTCCCCCGCCCGTCATGCCGTGCATCCGCTGCACGCGCTGTGCCGATGTGTGCCCGGCGGATTTGCAGCCGCAGGATTTGTTCTGGTTCGCACAATCCAGGGAGTTCGGCAGGGCGCAGGCATTCAACCTGTTCGACTGTATCGAGTGCGGCGCCTGCAGCTATGTCTGCCCCAGCCACATCCCGCTGGTGCAGTATTACCGTTTTGCCAAGAGCGAGATCCACGCGCGCGAACACGACAAGCAACTCGCCGACAAGGCAAGGGTACGCCACGACTACCGCGAACAGCGCATCGAACGCGAGAAGCAGGAAAAAGCCGACAAGCTGGCTGCCAGGGAAAAGGCCGCGCAGGCCGCCAGGCTGGCCGGCGCACAGCCATTGACGGCGCAACAGCAGGCGGAACAAGCCGAACTTGAAACGAGCCGCGCGCATATCCGCGAACTTGCCCAATCCGCGGTCGAGCACGCCGATGAAGGGACTACAAAATGATTTCGACAACGACCTTCAGCCGCGGAGCACACGGAAACAGAATTTTTGCTTTATCCGGTGTGTTCCGTATATTCCGTGGTTCCGCTTCGCGGTTTGATATTCAGGAATAATTCAATCATGTTTTTCTCCCCCCTCATCAGCAAATCGGATAGCGTCTCGGCGATCATGCTCAAGGTGCTGCTGGCACTGCTGCCGGGCATCGTGTTGTACGTCTGGTATTTTGGTCCGGCGATCCTGGTGTCGATCACGCTGGCCAGCCTCACCGCTCTCGGCACCGAGGCGCTGATGCTCAAACTGCGGGATCGTCCCATCATGCCTTTCCTGAAAGACAACAGCGCGCTTCTTACAGCGTGGCTGCTGGCTCTCTCCATCCCGCCGCTGGCACCCTGGTGGATGGTGGTGGTCGGCACGGCATTTGCGATCGCGATCGCCAAGCATCTGTATGGCGGGCTGGGCAACAACATGTTCAATCCTGCGATGGTCGGTTACGCGGTACTGATCATTTCGTTCCCCGCACAGATGACACACTGGATCGCGCCGCACGGCATGGTCATTTCGGAACTTACCTTCCCGCAACAACTGGATTTCATTTTCCATGACGTGCTGCCGAACAGCGATACCCTGGATGCCCTGACCATGGCAACGCCACTGGACACGCTGAAGACACACCTGCATCTTGATCAGCCGATGCGGCAGATACTCGACATGCCGATCTACGGCCGGTTTGCCGGACACGGCAGCGAAATGGTGGCATTGGGGTTCCTGCTCGGCGGGCTATACCTGCTCGCCTCGCGCATCATCAGCTGGCATATCCCGGCCGCATTTCTGGGTACCCTGTTCGTGCTCGCCGGAATTTTTCACCTGGTAGACCCCGCACACTATGCCGGGCCGCTGTTTCACTGGTTCGCCGGCGCGTCCATGCTGGGCGCGTTTTTCATTCTCACCGATCCGGTCAGCAGTCCCACCACCAACAATGGCCGCTTGATCTATGCGGCAGGGGCAGGCCTGCTCACCTACCTGATCCGCGTCTTTGGGGGCTTCCCTGACGGTGTCGCGTTCGCCACGCTGCTGATGAATATCTGTGTGCCGCTGATCGTGCTGTACACGCAACCAAAAGTATTCGGCAAAAAAGGCAGTCAACCATGAGACGCACCATCGCCAAGGCGTCCATACTCACCGCGCTCAACCTGCTGTTCTTCGCGGTGATCGGCACTGCCCTGCTTGCCATCACCTACCAGCTGACACACGAGCCTATCGCGCGCAGCGAGGAACAGGAGAAACTCAAGCTGGTCACGCAGATCGCACCGCCAGAAACTTACGACAATGACATCATCAAGGACAGCAAGGAACTGAAGGCGGATGAACTGCTGGGCAACGACGACACCACCATCGCCTACCTGGGCCGCCTCAAAGGCGAGCCATCCATCGCTGTGCTGCAAGTCATCGCGCCGGACGGTTACAGCGGCAGGATCAGCCTGATCATGTCCATTCACAGCGACGGCAGGATAGGCGGCGTGCGCGTAATATCCCACAGGGAAACCCCGGGGCTGGGCGACTACATCGAGATCGCCAAGAGCAAATGGATCACCGGCTTCGACGGAAAATCCCTGGACAATCCCGGTGACAGCGGCTGGAAGGTCAAAAAGGACGGCGGATCATTCGACTACATGGCTGGCGCGACCATCACCCCGCGCGCCGTGGTCAAGGCGGTGCACAAGGCGCTGCAATATTTCGCTCAGCACCGCGAAGAGTTGTTCAAACAGAACACGGCTTCCCCCGGCAAGGGGAAAGCCGTGCGTGGCGAAGGAGACAAGAAATGACCCTGCAGGAATTCAAAGACATTCTTTACAACGGCGTCTGGAAACAGAACACCGGGCTGGTGCAGCTGCTGGGCATGTGTCCCATACTTGCGGTGAGCAGCTCGGTGGTGAACGGCGTCAGCCTCGGCCTGGCGACGGCGGTGGTGATGTCCCTGTCCGGCGCGGCGATCGCGCCGATCCGGGATTTTGTCCCGAATGAGGCGCGCATTCCGGTATTCATCCTGATCATCGCGGTGCTGGTCACCGTGATCCAGTTCACGATGAATGCCTACATGTATTCGCTGTTCGTGGTGCTGGGCATCTTCATCCCGCTGATCGTTACCAACTGCATTGTTCTTGCCCGTATCGAGGCCTTCGCCTCCAAGAATCCCGCGCTGCAATCCGCGCTGGACGGTCTCGCGATGGGACTGGGGCTGACCGCCGTGCTGGCGGTGCTGGGCGGCATCCGCGAGATATTCGGCCACGGCACACTGTTGTCCGGCATCGACCTGGTGTTCGGCGACGCGGCAAAGGCTTGGGTAATAACAGTCGTGCCGAACTACCACGGCTTCCTGCTCGCGATCCTGCCGCCCGGCGCCTTCATCACGCTGGGCATGCTGATCGCCGGCAAGAACTGGCTGAACCTGCGCGCCGAACAAAAACTGAAAGGCGGCAGCGCCACAATCACGCCAGTGAATGGCGGGTGTGCGCCTGCGACGCGCTGAGCGAGCAGTTTTCCATTCCTTTCGTTAGAGGCCACATGATTCATTCACCTGCGGACGCATGGCGTAAATTCGTTGATGACGCTTTCCAGCGTCTTACTACAGCTGATCCTTTGCCATTCTCGGTAGTTACGCCATCCAAACTGCCTGTTGCGAGCGGTGTGTACCTTATTACTGCGCGTATCGATGATCGAGAATTGGCTTACTACGTTGGCCGATCAAAAAATCTACGTCGTCGGTTATATACAAACCATCTGATGGGGCCACTTACCAACGCACGCCTAAAAAAATACCTTGTTAACACTGGTGAATGTTCAGACATCTCAGAAGCCAAGCTGTTTATTCAGCATTACTGTTCGGCGCGATGGATCGAAGAAGCTGATATCAGGAAGCGCGGAGCCATTAAGGGCTACGTTACTGGTTTGCTTTTTCCCAAACACGGGATTTATGAAGAGCACTGAAAGTATCTTCAATCGCCAATCAATATTTCATGAACCCCGCCAAAGGCCGCGAAATTTTCCTGCGCCTGCAAGCCGCCAACCCGCATCCCACTACCGAGCTGGAATATTCCACGCCGTTCGAACTGCTGGTCGCGGTGATGCTGTCGGCGCAGGCCACCGATGTCAGCGTGAATGCCGCAACGCGGCATCTGTTCCCGGCCGCGAACACGCCTGAAAAAATCCTTGCGCTCGGCGAGGAAAAGCTGCGCGAGTACATCCAGCGCATCGGCCTGTACAAGACCAAGGCCAAGCATGTGATGCAGACCTGCCGTCTGCTGGTGGAGCGGCACGGCGGCGCGGTGCCGCAAACCCGCGGGGAACTGGAAGCCCTGCCCGGCGTGGGCCGCAAGACAGCAAACGTGATCCTCAACACCGCGTTCGGCCAGCCGACCATCGCGGTGGACACGCACATCTTCCGCGTCGCCAACCGCATCGGGCTGGCACCGGGCAAGGACGTGCTGGAAGTGGAAAAGAAGTTGCTCAAGTTCGTACCGGAAGAATTCTTGCACGATGCGCATCACTGGCTGATCCTGCACGGCCGCTATGTGTGCCGGGCGCGCAAGCCGAAATGCGGCGCGTGTATCATTCGCGACCTGTGCGAGTACAAGGCGAAAGAGGACTGATGCTGTTCAACCCCTCGCGCGATGAAGCGCGCAATTTTTTATTTGAATCCTGGCAAAAATACAGAGCCGGGGAATTACTCACACCTCTGGAAGACCTCGCCGCTCAGCTGATCGCGAAGCATCCCGAATACTTTTCCGTGCTGGAAAATCCCCAGCAACATCAGGAGAAGGACTACCTGCCGGAGCAGGGTGCAACCAATCCCTTCCTGCACCTGATGATGCACCTGACCATAGAGGAACAGATCTCCATAGACCAGCCACCGGGGATACGCGGCCATTTCGTGCGCCTGACGCAACGCTTCGAATCGGAACATGACGCGCAACACCGCATGATGGAATGCCTCAGCGAGATGCTCTGGCAGGCGCAGCGAAATCGCACCCAGCCGGATGCGGCGGTATACTTTGCCTGTCTTGAACAGCAGTGAACAGGCATTGACATGAGATTATCCAGGATCACCACCCGCACCGGCGACAAGGGCACAACCGGACTGGCAGACGGCACGCGCCTGGCCAAATCCCACGCGCGCATCGCCGCACTGGGCAGCGTGGACGAGTTGAACAGCCAGCTCGGCGTGCTGCTGGCCGAAGAGCTTCCGGACGACATCCGCATCGTGTTGCTGCGAACCCAGAACGACCTGTTCGACCTGGGCGGCTCGCTGGCGCTACCCGCCCAGGAGGTGTTTCCGCAAAACAGGATCGAATGGCTGGATGAACAACTCGCGCACTACAACGCCGACCTTCCGCCATTGCGCGAATTCATATTGCCGGGCGGCTCGCGCGCCGGCGCATTGTGCCACGTGGCGCGCACCGTTGCGCGTCGCGCCGAGCGCGATCTGGTCGTGCTGTCCCGGGATGATGCCGTGCCCCAACACGCGCTGCCCTATCTGAATCGCTTGTCGGATCTGTTGTTCGTGCTGAGCCGCTGCATCAACCGCGCCCGAACTGCGCCTGAAACATTGTGGCAACGCGACCGGTAATCCGGACTGAGCAATGTGCTCGTTTAATCCCGCACCGACCCCCCGTTAACGACGCTCAATTTCCCTGCGGCAGCACCACAAAACCAATGGCAAACCGGTGACTCAGGCGGGATTGCGACCGCTATCACCATATTAATAATATGGTCTTTGTTGTTGATTCTTCTTGCCTTTTTTTCTAACCGATGACACTATTTCATTGCCACGCTGCTGCAGGCTCTCGGATCCACCTGACTGATTGCCTGCTGACGAAACCATAAAAATCTGCCGTGGTGTACGCAAATCACTTAATCATTTTGGAGGTGTTATCGTGTCAATAACAATGATTTTTTTCCCGCTGGTCTTGACCCCATTTATCGCACTGAGCTTGATGATCCTGTTTGCTGGAAAGCCTGATCAATAAACAAGCATCAGCTGACCAGTCGGCAGCATCAGGCAAGGCCTGACTTCGGTCAGGCCTTTTTATTTCCTCCGGCCTTTCCCCGGAGAAAAACAATATCCGGCCAAAGCAGGAACTGCGATTCAGAGGTGCCGAACAAATTCCGGGGCCGAGCCGGAGTTCAGCGAAAACCTGAAGGTTCCCGGTACGCATCGACAAGCACTGCAAATGAGAACCGGCTTGTCACGGCAATCAACAGTGCTACAATCCACGCCCCCGTTCATACAAGGAGAGTCCCCATGCGTCGTATCCTTCTCGCTGCTGCTTTAGCCGGCTTGACCACTTTGACTTATGCTTCCGGTTTCAAGCTTTCCAGCCCGGAAATCAAAGCCAACGGCATGATCCCCAAGAGTTTTGAATTCAATGGTTTTGGCTGCTCGGGTGAAAACAAATCTCCCGCGCTCAAATGGAGCGGAGCCCCAAAAGACACCAAGAGTTTTGCCGTGACCGTGTATGACCCCGATGCGCCGACGGGCTCGGGATGGTGGCACTGGGTGGTGATCAACATCCCGGCGGATGTAACCGAACTGGCCGCGAACGCGGGTGCGCTCAACAGCACGACCCTGCCCAAAGGCGCGGTACAGGGCCGCACCGACTACGGCGTGGCGGCATGGGGCGGCACCTGCCCGCCGCAGGGCGACAAGCCGCATCATTATATTTTCACCGTTTACGCGCTTAAAACCGACAAGATCGAGGTCCCTGCCGATGCCACTGCCGCGCTGACCGGCTATATGATCCATGCAAATATGCTCGGCAAAGCCAGCTTCACCGCAAAATACGGTCGGACCAAGTAGCCGCAAATACGGCTGGTTAGCACATCCAGCCAGATTGAGAAAGATATAAATCACCATCCACTGGTGCTAAACTCTTAACCGCTGCACGTGCAGTATTAACGACATAAGGAAAAAACATGAACAGAAAAGAACTTATAGATGCATTGGCCGACAAGACAGGCAGCTCAAAGGCAGACGCTGATCGTAATATTTCCGCGCTGATTGAAATCGTCACCAACACCCTGAAGAAAGGTGACAATGTCGCTCTGGTTGGCTTCGGCACCTTCGAAGTGCGCAAGCGTGCTGCACGTGCCGGCCGTAATCCAAGCACTGGTGAAGCTATCAAGATCAAAGCTGCCAAAGTTCCGGCATTCAAAGCTGGGGCAACGCTTAAAACCGCAGTTAACGGCGCCAAGAAATAATCATTCGCCGATACACCAGCCTTCAACGAAGGCTGGTGGCTCTCAAGCCAAAATTTTTCAGCAACGGATAATGCGCATTTGTCCAAATGCGTCCCGAGCCCGCACCACACGTCAAGCCCAGGCTTGATGATCGCGATGGATTCGCACTCGAATATTACTGCCTGATCAGAAAATCATTGCCCCAGCTTCGCGGCTATTTCAAGTTCAGCCGCAGCCCAATGCTCATCGGAACGTCCCTGAAAACCATGCTGCTCTGCAATGAAGTAAGCGGCCGTTTCCACCATGCGATATCGCTCCTCGGGAGTTGGCTTCGCTGCTGTTTTCGGGGCTGGTTTCGCTGCCGTTTTCACGGCAGTGGCCGGTTCAGCTTTGTCGTTCCCGGCTTTTGCAGGCGGAACTTTATTTTCCACGGTCGCAGCGGCGACTTTTTTCGGTAGCCTGGCTGTTTTCGGTTTTGCCGGTGAAAGCGGGAGAGTTTTAGCCGCCGGAATTTTCGCTACCGGTTTCTTCACCACCGGTTTCTTCACCACCGGTTTTTTACCACCGGTTTTTTTGCAGCCACCGTTACCTTGCCGGTCTTCGGCTTGACGTCCGGCGCGGCACCTTTCTTCGCCGTCGTCACTTTTTTTATGGCCGCTTTTGCTGTTTGTTCCGTCATGACTATCACCTCGCTGATTCCGGAATTGAGATTCCGCTGTGACAACCCGCCATATCAGCCCGACAAAAGACGTCAGCAACGCGGCAGGCAAGCCGTACAAGCCGGCACTGATTCGAAAAGGCCCGCACGGCGCTTGTTAAACACATGATATATTCTTGTATGATAGGCATGCAGCCTGTGCCGGTCAACCGGGCAGGGTTGATATTCCTTCCGCTGCCAATAATTGTTCGGGCGTTTTCGGCATTCCGATAAAGGATCGTTCTGATGACTGCTTTGGAAACATGGGAAATGATGAGTTATGTGGTAACAGTCATCGGCCTGCCGATGGCGATTTCCGTATTCATCTTCGAGCAGCACAAGGAGCGCAACAACGAGGAAGAGGAAGTCTATCAACTGCTTTCCGACAACTACCAGGAATTCCTCAAAGTCACGCTGGAGCATCCGGACCTGCGTCTGTTCGCCCGGGAGGAAACACCGTCCCTTTCTGAAGAGCAACGCGAGCGCATGTTTATCATCTTCAGCATGTTAATCTCGCTTTTTGAACGCGCTTACCTGCTGCTTTACGAAGCAAAAATGAATGAGAAGCAGTTGCGGCGCTGGCGTTCCTGGGAAGACTACATGGGTGAATGGTGCAACCGCGCGGATTTCAGGGCCTCGCTTCCCGCCCTGTTGCGCGGGGAAGATCCGGAGTTCACAGACTATATCCTGAAACTCTCGGCCAGCACCCCGGATGCGTAGAGGCAGAAAGAAAGGAATGGCATGCTAACGATATTAGTCATCAATTCCAAGGGCGGCTCGGGTAAAACCACCCTGACCACCAATCTCGCCAGTTACTATGCCAGCAAGAAAATCCTGACCGCGATCATGGACTACGATCCGCAGGGTTCCAGCATACAGTGGCTGCGGGTAAGGCCGGATGATGCGCAAAAAATCCACGGGGCCAACGCCGCGCCGGCCAAGGGGGCGGTCCCTTTGCGCAGCACGCATGCATGGGTCCCTCTCGAAACTGAAATCATGATCATCGATGCGCCTGCCGGAACCAAAGGCCTGCTGCTTCAGGAACTGGTGCGCAAAGCGGACTTTATCGTGATCCCGGTCGCGCCGTCGGCAATCGATATTCATGCCACCGCGGACTTCATCAAGGAGCTGTTCCTGTTTGGCGGCGCACGCACCTGCAGGGCAAAGATCGCAGTAGTGGCCAACCGGGTGCGCAATCCGGCATCCCCGGTCTACGGCGCGCTGGAACGATTCCTCAATTCGCTAAAACTGCCATTTTTGGCCAGAATCAGCGATTCGGAAAACTATCTCCGCGCTGTCGAGGAAGGCCTGGGTGTGTTTGAAATGGACGAGGCCGCCACCGTTGCGGAAAGGAGCGAACTCATGCCTATCCTGAAATGGCTGAACGGGCAATTTTCCAATAAATTCGGTTCGCGCTTGGATGACAGCGTGCAGAACCTCGAAGGATCAAGAAAATTTGCCGCCTTTCGCATGGGTACTCAAAACGTCACCGACATCAATGCCACGGGCAGATTCAAAAATCATTCCTGACTTTTCCGCAGCGCCACGCGCTTGAGATACGCCTCGCGCGCGATCTGCACATCCTCCAGAAAATACGGCAACTCCTTCAGCAGCATCGCTTGCGGCCCGTCCACCAGCGCCTTGGGCGGGGCGGGGTGGAAATCCACCAGCACCATGTTCGCCCCGGCAATCACGCCTTGCGCGGTGACCTGCACCATGTCGAGGATGCCGTCCGGCGAAGCGGCACGAGAGCCGACCGAATGCGACGGGTCTATGCACACCGGCATGCGCGTCAGCCTCTTGACCACCGGCACATGCGAGAAATCCACGAAGTTGCGGTGCGGGTCGCCCATGTTGGTTTTCATCCCGCGCAAACCGAACACCACGTTGCGGTTGCCCTCCGAGGCCAGGTATTCCGCGGCGTTCAGCGACTCGTCCAGGGTAATGCCGAAGCCGCGTTTCAGCAGAATCGGCATCTCGGTTTGCCGGCCGACGATCTTCAGCAGCTCGAAGTTCTGCGTGTTGCGCGTGCCGATCTGCAGCATCACGCCGGTCGGGTTGCCGGTCTGGTGCAAGGCTTCCTTGATCTCGTTGAGATGCGACTCGTGGGTGATCTCCATCGCGATCACCCTGATGCCGTATTTGCCGGCCAGTTCGAACACATAGGGCAGGCACAGCTTGCCGTGCCCCTGGAACGCATACGGGCTGGTGCGCGGCTTGTATGCGCCCATGCGCGTGCATACCTGGCCCGCGTCGGCTACCGCCTTCATCATGATTTCGACATGTTCGCGGGTGTCCACCGCGCACAATCCGGCGAACACGTTCAGCGTGTCCTGCCCGAAGCGCACGCCGTTGTACTCGAAATGGGTGGGGCGCCGGTCGTCCCTGTGCCGTCCGAGAATGCGGTACTCCTCGGAGACCCGCACCGCACGCTCCACACAGGGCAGGTTCTGCATGTCCTCGATCTCCAGCGACTGCGTGTTGCCGATCAGGTAGATCTCGGTCAGTGTCTTTTCGCTGCCGCGTTCGGTGTGCACACGGGCCTGTATGCCCGGCAGCTTGGCCAGGTGCGCCATCAGCTGCTTGTATTCCGGCGCTTGCTCGGTGACGTTGGAATTCAGAATCAGTATCATTTTTATTCCTTCAAATTTTCAAATAGTGTCACTCCCGCACCCTCTCACCAACTCTCCCCCCGGGAGAAGTTTGGAATAAGGAAAGGCGGGAATGACGTGCATTAGTTTTTACGGTTCAACAAAATGGCCAGCTGCGCCGGCCACTGCGCCATCGGTTCGCGCGCAAAGCCGCTCTTGGCGAACTGCGTCCAGCGGCCGATCACATAGCACACCAGCAGATTGGCATACGCGCCCACGTCCACCGCCTCCCCCATTTCACCCTGCGTGGCGGCCATGCGCATCGATTGTTTGAACGTGGCCTCGATGCGGTCCAGCAACTGGTTGATGCGCTGCTGCAGGCGCTCGTCCTCGTTCACCAGCGCATCGCCGATCAGCACGCGCGTCATGCCGCGATTCTTCTGCGCAAAGTTGAACAGCATGGCTATCATCGCCTCGATCTGTTTCACGCCGCTCTTTTCTTCCTGGGTGATCTTGTTGATCAGGCCGAACACGGTCTGCTCGATGAACTCGATCAGCCCCTCGAACATCTGCGCCTTGCTGGCGAAGTGGCGGTACAACGCGGCCTCGGAAAGTTCCAGGCGCGCGGCCAGCGCCGCCGTGGTGATTTTCTCGCCCTTGGGCTGCTCCAGCATCTGCGCCACGGTTTGCAATATCTGTAACTTTCTTTCGCCCGGTTTCGCGGCCATGTCTTTCCCCTTAAATAAAATCAGGACTGGGGTGCGAGGACTGAGGACTAAGTAAACCCACACCATCCTTTCCGGATGGCTGGCAAGATTTCCACTCAGTCCTCAGTCCGCAGCCCTCGTACCTGTAGTAATTGCATCACATCACGAATCTTCACGTCCACATATGGCGCACTCTTGTTGCCGGCATTCACCCACACCGTGCGCATCCCCAGTTTTTTCGCCGTGAGCAGATTCTCCAGACTGTCTTCAACCATCACGCAGCACCCAGCCCTCACCCTGTGTTTTTTCAACAAATGCATGAAACCGCGGCTGTCCGGCTTGGGGCGATAGCGCGTATGTTCCACCGCAATCACATCGTCAAACAAATCATTCACGCCCAGCAGTTTCAGCACCGCATTCGCGTAGTGTTGCGGTGCATTCGAGAATACCACTTTCCTGCCCGGCAATGCCTTCAGCACATTGCGCAAACGCGGGTCGCGCAGCACCATCTTCGGCAAATCGGGAAACTGGTGCGTATGCCACAGAAAATGTCCGGGATCGGTGCCGTGATGCCGCATCAGCCCGCTCAGTGTCGCGCCGTAGCGCCGCCAGTAGTGCACACGCAAATCGTTTGCCGCCTCCTCATCCAGCCGCAGGTATCGCTGCAAATAGGCCGTCATGCTGCGGTTGATGTGCGGAAACACATGAGCGGAAGCATTGTGCAAGGTGTTGTCCAGATCAAAAATCCAAACCCGCTCACTCATTGGCACACCCCGGACGGCAGGCGATGAACCGCAGGCGTTATCCGCCCTGCCCCAGTCATTTGCTCTTGATCAGCGTACCCACACCTTCGTCGGTCAGGATTTCCAGCAACAGTGCGTGCTCGACCCGTCCGTCGATGATGTGCACCGAGCGCACCCCGCCCCGTGCGGCATCCAGTGCCGAGGCGATCTTCGGCAACATCCCGCCGGACAGCGTCCCGTCCGCGACCAGTTCGTCGATCTGTTTCGGGGTCAGGCCGGTCAGCAGTTTGCCGTTCTTGTCCAGCACGCCCGGCGTGTTGGTCAGCAGCACCAGTTTCTCGGCGCGCAGCACCTCGGCCAGCTTGCCCGAAACCACGTCGGCATTGATATTCAGTGTCTCGCCATCCGGACCCACGCCGATCGGCGCGATGACCGGAATGAAATCGCCGGAATCGAGGAAGGAAATGATCGCCGGATCGATCTTGCTGATGTCGCCAACCTGCCCGATGTCGAGCATCTTGCCCGGCTCGGCGGTGCTCTCCAGCAGCAACTTTTCGGCGCGGATGAATGAGCTGTCCTGTCCTGTCAGCCCGACCGCCTTGCCGCCGTAGCGGTTGATCAGGTTGACGATATCCTTGTTGACCTTGCCCAGCACCATCTCGACCATGTCCATGGTCTCATCGTCGGTGACCCTCATGCCCTGAACGAACTCGCCCTGCTTGCCGACGCGTTTCAGCATCTCGTTGATCTGCGGCCCGCCGCCATGCACCACCACCGGATTCATTCCGACCAGCTTGAGCAGCACCACATCACGCGCAAAGCTCTCCTGCAACGCCGGATCGGTCATCGCGTTGCCGCCGTACTTGATGACGATGGTTTTGTCGAAAAAACGCTGGATGTAAGGCAGGGCCTCGGCAAGCACCTTGGCCTTGATTTCGGCGGTAGCGGCGGAAAGCGGCATGATTATCCTTGTATGGTATGTGCCGCGAATTTTACACCAGAAGAAATATTTTCAGGGCTGAAAATAATTCAGGCGGCAAGCGCCGCCTGAATTTGCCACGAAGCCAACACTCACTTAATAATTGAGGTCTGGCCCGCCGCCCTGTGTATGGCCGCCGCTTGTATGCAGGGACCTGACTTCGGCCGTGGTTCTGATTTTCACCATTTCATTCTCACCCACCATGATGCTCAGAATCAGCCGCACACTGTCACCTTCCTTGAGCGGTGCCTTCAGCTGGTTCAGCATCACGTGATAACCGCTCGCGCCGAGATTAACAGGCTTGCCGGAGGGCAAATCCACGGCATCGACTTCGCGCATTTCCATCATGCCGGCCATGTTCATCATGCTGTGCAGCTCTGCGCTTTTGGCAACCGGGCTGGACACCCCAACC
>DAICZN010000133.1 GCA_027311105.1 Gallionella sp. | reverse complement strand
GGCCTGCACAAGTTCATCGGCTGGGACAAACCCATCCTCACCGACTCGGGCGGTTTCCAGGTGTTCTCGCTGGCGCACAAGCGCAGGATCACCGAGGAAGGTGTCACCTTTGCCTCGCCGGTCGATGGGTCGAAAGTATTCCTGTCGCCGGAAGTGTCGATGCAGATCCAGACCGCGCTGGATGCCTACATCGCGATGATCTTCGACGAGTGCACGCCGTATCCGGCGACCGAAAAAGTCGCCGCCGACTCGATGGAGCTGAGCCTGCGCTGGGCCGAGCGCTCGCGCCGCGGTTTCGATGAGCTGGGCAATCGCAACGCGCTGTTCGGCATCGTGCATGGCGGGATGCACGAGCATTTGCGCGACGAATCGCTGGCCGGGTTGACCGGCATCGGCTTTGACGGTTATGCGATAGGCGGGCTGTCGGTGGGCGAACCCAAGGAAGACATGTTGCGCATCCTGCTGCATACCGCACCGCAACTGCCCGCTGACCAGCCGCGCTACCTGATGGGGGTGGGCACTCCCGAAGATCTTGTGGATGCGGTTTCACAGGGCATCGACATGTTCGACTGCGTGATGCCGACGCGCAATGCGCGCAACGGCATGCTGTTCACCCGCTTTGGCGACATCAAGATCAAGAATGCGCAATACCGGCTGGACATGAGCCCGCTGGACGAGCAGTGCGCCTGCTATACCTGCCGCAACTTTACCCGCGCCTATCTGCACCACCTGCACCGCCTCAACGAGATACTAGGCGCGCGCCTCAATACCATCCACAACCTGCATTACTACCAGGAATTGATGGGCGGGATACGCGCGGCTATTGAAGCCGGCAGGTTTGCGGATTTTGCGGGGGGATTCCGGTTGATGCGCTCCGGACATGGGTGACCAGCTGCCGCTTCATGGTAGAATGCGCGTCTTTCGATTTTGGAGATTTCAAGATGTTTATCAGCAATGCTTATGCAGAAGCGGCGGCAGCTTCGCCGGAAAGCGGGTTCATGAATTTTGTGCCGCTGGTTGTGTTGGTCGTGGTGTTCTACTTTTTGATATTGCGTCCGCAATCTAATCGTGCCAAGGAACAGAAAGCCATGATTGCAGCTCTGCAGCGCGGTGATGAAGTCGTGACAGTCGGCGGCACGGTCGGCACGGTCAGCAAGGTTTACGAGCAATACGCCGGGGTGGAAATCGCCGAGAATCTCATCGTGATGGTGCAAAAGAGCGCGATTCAAAGTGTGTTGCCCAAGGGAACGATCAAGGCAATCAAGTAACCGAGTTCCGCCAGAATGTGTCCGGTTGGCTGTATCAAAGTCATCAAGAGGTTGTCATGAACCAGTATCCGTTGTGGAAATACCTGCTTATTCTGGCCATATTAGTGGTCGGGATGATTTACACCCTGCCGAATTTTTACGGCGAGTCGCCCGCGGTGCAAGTGTCGCCGATGCATGCCGGACTCAAGGCTGATAACGCATTGCTGGTGCGGGTGGAATCCATACTCAAGGCGGCCAGTCTCAGCCCCGAGCTGACCGAACTGGACGGCAACAGCGTCAAGGCGCGCTTCACGGATACCGACAGCCAGATGAAAGCCAAGGATTTGCTGGTAGCGCAACTGGGCGATGACTATGTGGTCGCGCTCAATCTGTTGCCGCGTTCGCCGCAATGGCTGGCAAGTCTCAATGCTTTGCCGATGTACCTCGGCCTGGATTTGCGCGGGGGAGTGCATTTTCTGTTGCAAGTGGACATGAAAGCAGCGCTGGACAAATCCCTGGACGCTACTGCCAGCGATATTCGCAGCGCGTTGCGCGAGCAGAACATCGCGTATTCCGGGGTGAGCCGCGACGGGGATGTGTTGTCGGTCAAGTTCCGCGATGCCGATTCGCGCAGCAAGGGCGAGGCGGAAATCAGCCAGCGCTTCACCGACTACGCGCTGAATGACAAGGAGGAAGGCGGCGTATTCCTGTTTCAGGCGACGCTCAAGCCCGAGGCGGTTCACCGCATCCAGGAATCCGCGGTGCAGCAGAATCTGGTCACCTTGCGCAATCGCGTGAATGAATTGGGAGTGGCCGAGCCGGTGATCCAGCAGCAGGGTCCCGACCGCGTGGTGGTGCAACTTCCCGGTGTTCAGGATACGGCCAGGGCAAAGGATATTCTGGGACGGACTGCGACCCTGGAAGTGCGCATGGTGGACGAGGCCAATCAGGCCGTCGCTGGTGCGCAACCCCCGTTCGGCGACGACGTGTTCAGGGATCGTTCAGGCAAACTTATGCTGGTGAAGAAGCAGGTGATACTGACCGGCGACCGCATCAACGACGCGCAGCCCGGTTTCGACAGCCGCACCAATGAAGCCGCGGTGCATATCAATCTGGATGGCGTGGGCGCACGGCAATTCAAGGACGCAACCCGCGAGAACGTCGGCAAGCGCATGGCGATCATCCTGTTTGAAAAGGGCAAAGGGGAGATCGTTACCGCTCCGGTCATCCGCGAGGAGATCGGCGGCGGACGGGTGCAGATCACCGGATCAATGGACGCCATGGAGGCCCAGAATACCGCGCTGCTGCTGCGCGCCGGCGCGCTGGCCGCACCGATGGAAATCATCGAGGAGCGCACCGTTGGCCCCAGCCTGGGTGCGGAAAATATTACCCGCGGTTTCGATTCCACCAAGATCGGGTTCATCATGGTGGCGATTTTCATGATCGCGTATTACCTGATGTTCGGTGTCATCTCGGTGCTGTCACTGGGTGCGAATTTGCTGTTGCTGATAGCGCTGCTGTCCATGCTGCAGGCCACGCTTACCCTGCCGGGCATGGCGGGTATTGCGCTGACACTGGGCATGGCGATAGACGCGAACGTGCTGATCAACGAACGCATCCGCGAAGAACTGCGCAACGGCATCACGCCGCAGGCCGCGATACATGCCGGATATGACCGGGCGTTCGGCACCATCCTCGACTCCAACGTCACGCCCTTTATCGCCGGGATTGCGTTGTTCATGTTCGGCTCCGGCCCGATCAAGGGTTTTGCGGTGGTGCTGTGCCTGGGCATCATGACCTCGATGTTCAGCGCGGTGCTGATTTCCCGCGCGATGGTCAATTTGATATATGGCCGCAAGGCGCGGCTCGCCAAAGTTGCGATAGGCTAGGGAAGGCGACATGGAATTTTTCAGGATCAAAAAAGACATCCCGTTCATGAGTTATGGACGGTATACCACCTCGATTTCGCTGGTGACATTTTTGTTCGCGGTATTTTTTCTCGCCACCAGGGGGCTGAATTTTGGCGTGGATTTTACCGGCGGCACGGTGATCGAATTGCATTACCAGCAGTCGGCGGATATTCCGAAAATACGAGCGCAACTCGCCACAATCAATTTGCCGGATGCCCTGGTGCAGAATTTCGGTTCCAGCCATGACGTGCTGATACAGGTTCCGGCCAAACAAAATATCGCAGGGGCGAAGTTGAGCGAGCAGGTGGTGGACACCTTGCGCAAGCAGGATCCCGGTCTGGAAAAGCGCCGCGTCGAGTTTGTCGGCTCCCAGGTCGGCAAGGACCTGATCGACAACGGCGAATTGGCCCTGATACTGGTGTCGCTCGGTATCGTGGGTTATTTGTGGTTGCGCTTCGAGTGGAAATTCGGCCTGTCCGCCATTATCGCCAACCTGCATGACGTCGTGATTATTCTCGGCTTCTTCGCCTTTTTCCAGTGGGAGTTCTCGCTGTCCGTGCTGGCGGCCGTGCTGGCGGTTCTGGGTTATTCGGTGAACGAGTCGGTGGTGGTGTTCGACCGTATCCGCGAAAACTTCCGCACCATGCGCAAGGCCGAAGTGTCGGTGATCATCGACAATGCCATCACCCGCACCATGTCCCGCACCATCATCACCCACGGCTGCACGCAGATGATGGTCGGCGCGATGCTGTTCCTGGGCGGTGAAACGCTGCACTATTTCGCGATGGCGCTGACCATCGGGATACTGTTCAGTATCTATTCTTCGGTGCTGGTGGCCAGCCCGTTGCTGATGTTGCTCGGCGTGTCTCGCGAAGACTTCATCAAGCCGGAGAAGAACGCGGCAGAAGTCCTTCCCTAGGCACGGATTGATTCTTTGCATAGCCGGCGAATTTCGTGTCACCCGCTCCAGGCAGCGGGCGGCAGCATGAAGCGGATTGCAAACCCTGCGCAACAAATTGAGTCAGAAATGAAATAATCCGTGAGTCTGATCCTGTACGACATCATCATGCATCTCGACACGCATCTGCTGACGCTGGTGCATGATTACGGCATGTGGGTGTACGCCATTTTATTCGTGATCATCTTTGCCGAAACCGGTTTGGTGGTCACACCGTTTCTGCCCGGCGACACGCTGCTGTTCGTGGCGGGCACATTGTGCGGCATGGGCGCGCTGCAGCTGCAATGGCTGATTCCTCTGCTGATACTGGCAGCCTTCGGCGGTGACAACACCAATTACTGGATAGGCCGCACCCTCGGTCTGCGTCTGTTCGAACGCGGCGGCGGAAGATTCATCAGGCGCGAATACCTGGAGAAGACGCGCATCTTTTACGAGAGGCACGGCGGCAAGACCATCATTTTCGCCCGTTTTCTGCCCATCATTCGCACCTTTGCACCGTTCGTCGCGGGTCTCGGCCTGATGCGCTACCGGCTGTTTGTGCTGTTCAGCGCGCTGGGCGGAACACTGTGGATAGCCAGCCTTGCGCTGGCGGGATACTTTTTCGGAAATATCCCGGTGGTGAAGAACAACCTCACGCTGATCGTCATCGTCATTGTCATCATTTCATTTGTGCCCGCGATACGCCAATTTATCCAGCACCGCAAGCAGTCCGCGCCATAGAGTGTCTCTTGTCTGGCCCGAGAAAGTACGCGGCTGTGGAGTCCGGGCGGCCTGCGGGGCAGAACCGCCGTCATTGCGGCGATGCGGCAGGTCACCTGGCCGAAGCGGCCGGTAATGTAGTGGCTACTGCATAACGCGCTACGCGCATTAGTCTGCGCCGCTAAATCACCGGACGATTAACCAAATCGTCCAGTGATATAGTCTTCCGTTTCCTTGCGCTTGGGATTGGTAAACACCGAGCTGGTCTCTCCCAGTTCGATCAGGTCGCCCAGGTACATGTAGGCCGTGTAGTCGGAGATGCGCGCGGCCTGCTGCATGTTGTGGGTGACGATCACGATGGTGAAATCCTCTTTCAATTCGTCTATCAGTTTCTCGATGTGTGCGGTGGAGATCGGGTCGAGTGCCGAGGTGGGTTCGTCCAGCAGCAGCACTTGCGGTTTGACCGCGATGGCGCGGGCGATGCACAAACGCTGTTGCTGCCCGCCCGAAAGCCCGGTGCCGCTTTGTTTGAGCTTGTCCTTCACTTCGGTCCACAGCGCGGCCTTGCGCAACGCCCATTCCACGCGGGCTTCCATGTCATGCTTGCTGAGGCTCTCGTAGAGTTTTACGCCGAATGCGATATTGTCATAGATGGACATCGGGAACGGGGTGGGTTTCTGGAATACCATGCCGATCTTGGCGCGCAGCATGTTCAAGTCCTGCTTGCTGTCGAGGATGTTCGCCCCGTCCAGCAGTATCTCTCCGGTGGCCTTTTGTTTCGGGTAGAGCTGGTACATGCGGTTGAAGGTGCGCAGCAGGGTGGACTTCCCGCAACCTGAAGGGCCGATGAATGCGGTCACCATTTTTTCCGCGATGCTCAGGTTGATATCCTTGAGGGCGCGGAAGTTCCCGTAATAGAAATTCAGGTCCTTGATGATGATCTTTGGATTGGTGATGGATTCAATATTCATGGGCTAACCTGGTAAATGGCCGAATTAATGTGTAGTCGCACTTTGCCTGAACAGTACGCGAGCCAGAATATTGAGTGTCAGCACGCTGAGGGTGATCAGCAGCGCACCCGCCCAGGCAAGCTTTTGCCAGTCATCATAGGGACTCATTGCGAACTGGAAAATCACCACTGGCAAATTGGCCATCGGCTGGCTCATGTTGCTGCTCCAGAACTGGTTGTTGAGCGCCGTGAATAACAGCGGCGCGGTTTCGCCGCTGATGCGGGCCACGGCCAGCATTACCCCGGTGATGATACCTGCCCGCGCGGCGCGCAGGGTGACGAAGTTGATCACTTTCCACTGCGGCGCGCCAAGCGCCGCCGCGGCTTCGCGCAGCGTGCTGGGAACCAGGCGCAACATGTTTTCGGTGGTGCGGATCACGACCGGGATCACCAGTATGGATAATGCAAAAGCGCCCGCCCAGCCGGAGAAATGCTTGACCCTGACCACATACATTTCATAGACAAACAGGCCGATCACGATGGAGGGGGCAGACAGGAGCACATCGTTGATGAAACGGGTGAGTGGGGCCATCCAGCCGCGTTGCCCGAATTCGGCGAGATAAGTGCCGGCCAGAATGCCGATGGGCGTGCCGATCAGGGTGCCGACCACCGTCATCATCACGCTGCCCGCAATGGCGTTGAGCAGGCCGCCCGAATTGCCCGGCGGCGGGGTCATTTGCGCGAACACCACCGGCGTGAGCGCGGGCAGCCCGTGGTCCAGCAAGGTCAGCAATATCCAGCACAGCCAGAATAATCCGAACAGCATGGCCAGCACCGAGACCGAAAGTCCCACTGCGTTGACGATGCGGCGGCGAGTGTAAAGATTCAGCATGGTGTTCACGCAGCCTGGCCCTCGCGTTGCCCCAGCTTGTAGAGCATGTAGCGCGCGATGGAAAGGACGACGAAAGTGATGAAGAACAGGATCAGGCCGAGCTCGATCAGCGAAGAGGTGTAGAGGTCGCCGACAGCCTCGTTGAATTCGTTGGCCAATGCGGAGGAAATGCTGTTGCCCGGCATTAACAGCGACTTGCTCAATTCATGCGCATTGCCGATCACGAAGGTGACTGCCATGGTTTCGCCGAGTGCGCGCCCGAGCCCCAGCATGATGCCGCCGGCCACCCCCACCTTGGTGTAGGGCAATACCACCTGCCACATTACTTCCCAGGTGGTCGCGCCCAGGCCATAAGCGGATTCCTTGAGCAGGGTGGGTACCACGTCGAATACATCGCGCATCACCGAAGCAATGAACGGGATGACCATGATGGCCAGGATAATCCCGGCGGTCAGAAGGCCGATACCCATGGGCGGGCCGGAAAAGAACGGGCCGATGTAGGGCAGCGCGCCGACATGCTTGTTCAGCCACGGCTCGACGTGGTCGGCGAACAGCGGCGCAAATTCAAACAGGCCCCACATGCCGTAGATGATGCTGGGGATGCCGGCCAGCAATTCGATCGCGATGCCCAGCGGGCGGCGCAAAACGCGCGGCGAAAGCTCGGTCAGGAAAATGGCGATGCCAAAACTGACCGGAATCGCGATCAGCAGCGCGATACCCGAGGTGACCAGCGTGCCGATAATCGGGACCATGCCCCCGAATTTGCCGCTGACCGGGTCCCAGTCGGAACTGGCCAGGAATCCTAAGCCAAATGCATGAATGGCGGGCATGCTGCCCACCAGAAGTGAAATGATGATTGCTGCCAGCAGCGCCAATACACCGAATGCGCAGACACGCGTCAGGCTGCGGAACAGCAAGTCGAAAATCGCTTGTCGTTTAAGGCGCGTTTCGTGTGTAAACATTGGCATGATTGAACAATCTTGGTTAAAAAAATAACGGGGGCCTGAGCCCCCGCGATTATAGCTTAAGGTTGTGACGTGTCAGCCCCGCCCCGCTATTATTTCCAGACTGGCTTTCCCGCGGCATCCTTGATTTGTGCTTTCCAGGAGGCGCGAATCAGCTTGGCTACGGATTCAGGCATCGGAACGTAATCCAGCGACTCGGCCATCTGGCTGCCGTTCTTGTAGGCCCAGTCGAAGAATTTCAGCACTTCCCTGGCGGTCTCCGGCTTGTCCTGGGTTGTGTGCATCAGCACGAAGGTGGAGCCGGTGATCGGCCAGCTGCTTTTGCCTGGTTCATCGGTCAGGATTTCATAGAAGCCGGGAGCCTTGTCCCATTTTGCGCCGGCTGCCGCCGCCTTGAAGGACTCGATGTTCGGCTGTACGAAATGGCCGTCGTGGTTCTTCATTTGCACATGGTTCATCTTGTTCTGCAGCGCGTAAGCATATTCCACATAGCCGATGGAACCCTTGATGCGTTGCACATAGGAAGCCACGCCTTCGTTGCCCTTGCCTCCGGTACCGGTTTTCCAGGAAACTGCCGTGCCTTCACCTATGCCGGCTTTCCAGTCGGCGCTGACCTTGGACAGGTAGTTGGTGAAAATGAAGCTGGTGCCGGATCCGTCTGAGCGATGCACCACGGTGATGTCTGTGTCGGACAGCTTGATATCCTTGTTAAGCGCGACGATCGCCGGATCATTCCACTTGGTGATCTT
Organism: Gallionella sp.; assembly: GCA_027311105.1. Classification (GTDB taxonomy): domain Bacteria; phylum Pseudomonadota; class Gammaproteobacteria; order Burkholderiales; family Gallionellaceae; genus Gallionella. The sequence continues at coordinate 9,556 of DAICZN010000133.1, read as the reverse complement.
GCCCAGGTAGATATCGGCCAGCACAGCTCCGTCCAGTTTCAGCGTACCGGCTGCGATGCCATCCATATTGATGACCGGTACCACGCCGCCATTGATGGCCGGGAATTGCATCAGGCCGTTCTTTTCCAGGTCTTCCTGTTTCATCGGCATGTCGGATGCGCCAAAATCCACGGTGCCGGCTTCGATCTGCTTGATCCCGCCGCCGGAACCGATGGACTGGTAATTCAGGCCGATACCGGTTTTGGTCTTGTAGGCATCAGCCCATTTCGCGGCAATCGGGTAGATAAAAGTTGAACCCGCCCCGGTGATGTCGGTTGCCTGGCTGGCAGCAGCATAAACCACCGCAGTCGCGGCAGTGATGCCGATTATGAGTTGTTTCAGTTTGCTATTCATCGTTTCTCCATAGTATTGAGTATGTGGCCTGCTGCCATTCAGTTTGCCAGCCAAACCGACAAAGTTTTGTTGCGGTTTGCATATTATGGCGGTTGTATTACAGGATTATTACAGTTTGTTCCCGAAAATCTCATCCGTCCATATTGCACGTTGCGAGTGTCGGTGTTCTAATCAACAAAGTTATTTTAATAATTGTTTAATAATGGAAATATAAAATGATCAAATCAGCCCAAATGATAAAAGTGTTGTCGGCCCTGGCTCAGCCCACGCGCCTGGCGATCTACCGATTGCTGGTGGAGCGTGGACCGGAAGGCATGGCAGCGGGCCAGATAGCCGAAAAATTGAAGGTGTCACCGGCCACGCTGTCGTTCCACTTCAAGACATTGAGCCATGCCGGATTGTTGGAGAGCAGGCAGGACGGGCGCTTCATCTATTACGCGGCGAACTTTGCCGTGATGAACGGGATGGTGGATTACCTGACGGAAAACTGCTGCGGCGGGAATGCGGACGCCTGCAGGGTGCCGGGCAAAAAATGCTGATAACGCTAAGGGGAAAATCGAGATGAGTGAAAAGCAATACAACGTGCTGGTGCTGTGCACCGGCAATTCCGCACGCAGTATCCTGGGCGAGGTGTTGTTCAATACATTGGGCAAGGGAAAGTTCATCGCCTACAGCGCCGGGAGCAAACCGGCCGGCAAGGTCAATCCGGGTGCGCTGGAATTGCTGCAAGCGCAGGGTTGCAGTGTCGCGGGGTTGCGCAGCAAGAGTTGGGACGAGTTTGCCACACCAGGTGCGCCGCAGTTCGATTTCATTTTTACCGTGTGCGACAACGCGGCGGGCGAGGTTTGCCAGGTATGGCCGGGCAAACCCGCCACCGCGCATTGGGGCATACCCGATCCGGCGCATGTCGAGGGCGATGAAGCGAGGCGTGCGGCGTTCAGGAAAGCCTATGAGCAACTGGCGCGCCGCATCCAGTTGTTCATGAGTTTGCCGATCGACAAACTGGATAAGCTTGCGCTGAAAGAAAAACTCGCCGAAATCGGCCGTATCAGGGATTAACGAGATGAACCTGTTCGAGCGTTACCTGACTGTCTGGGTCGGACTGTGCATCATCGCCGGCGTGCTGTTCGGGCAATTCCTGCCGGGTGTGTTTCAGGCGATCGCCGGTCTGGAAATAGCCAGGGTCAACATTCCGGTCGGCGTGCTGGTGTGGGTGATGATCATCCCTATGCTGCTGAAAATCGATTTCGGCGCGCTGCATCAGGTCAGGAAACACAGCCGCGGCATCGGCGTCACGCTGTTCGTCAACTGGGGCGTGAAACCGTTCTCGATGGCCTTCCTCGGCTGGCTGTTCATCCGCCATGTGTTTGCAGCCTGGCTGCCGCAGGGCCAGCTCGACAGTTATATCGCAGGACTGATTCTATTGGCAGCCGCGCCCTGCACCGCGATGGTCTTCGTATGGAGCAATCTGGTGAGGGGTGACCCGTATTTCACGCTGTCGCAGGTGGCGCTCAACGACACCATCATGATCTTCGCCTTCGCGCCGCTGGTGGCGTTGCTGCTCGGCATCGCCAGTATCGCCGTGCCGTGGGACACGCTGTTCGTCTCGGTGGTGTTCTACATCGTGATCCCGGTGATCCTCGCGCAACTGCTGCGCCGCCGCTTGCTGGCTAACGGCGAGTCTGCATTCAAACGGGCAATGGAAATAATCGCACCCCTGTCCATGGGCGCGCTGCTGCTGACGCTGGTGCTGTTGTTCGCGCTGCAGGGAAATGCCATCGTCGCGCAACCGCTGGTGATCGCGATGCTGGCCGCGCCTATCCTGATCCAGGTGCTGTTCAACGCGGGGCTGGCCTACTGGCTGAACCGGCGCTTGGGAGTGGCGTACTGCGTCGCCGCTCCATCGGCACTGATAGGAGCGAGCAATTTCTTCGAACTGGCGGTGGCCACCGCGATCAGTTTGTTCGGCTTCCAGTCCGGCGCGGCCTTGGCCACCGTGGTCGGCGTGCTGGTCGAAGTTCCGGTGATGCTGCTGGTGGTAAAAGTAGCCAATGCCACGCAGACCTGGTACGAACATGGGGAGCGCGGCAATTAGGTTTTTTGCCGGGAGAAAAATATCCGGTATCCGGAAGGAAAGCAGTCGAGAGTAATTTCAGATGGCTTGGCGATAGATGTCGAATCTGGTGATCCGCGCGGATGGACATCAGGTATTGATCCCGCCACCGGCTTGGCGGATGGCTGAAGCAAAGCGCAATTACTCGAGTTCAAAATTTTGCCGGAGTTGGGAATATCATCACCGTGTCATGAAGTTCCCCTATAAGTAACTTCATGACGAAGCTGATCCTGTTCTTGACGTTGATCTTGGCCAGCACTATTGCCCGGCCGGACGTTCATGACCACGGATTGCAGGTGGGTGTAAAAAGGCAGGGTAGCTTGTACACCTTCGAAGCCAGTTTTGACACGTCTCTGACGAAATGTGCCGCCTACCGTTACCTGACCGACTATCAGGCCGCAAAAGACATGCCGGGCGTAATTGAGTCGGTTGCTTATCGCGAGTCCGCCAACGAGGTAAAGGTCGAACGAACGGTTGATGAACATATCCTGTTCTTTGATGTCCGGCTCCATTCTGTAATAAAGTACACGGAAAAACCTTTTGACAGCGTCTCCTTCACTCAACTGGCGGGCGACTCGAAATCGTTCCATGGCAGCTGGGACATCGAACCGAATCAACAAGGCAGCACGCTCAAGTTTAGGGGGCTATGGGAGCCGGACACCCTGATTCCGCTGTTTATCATCGATCATTTTGCAAGAAACGGCCTGATCGACAAATTCAATGCCATCGCCCGATTGGCAGAAAAGCGTGCAGAGAAAGGCAACGATATGCTGTCAGCCAGTTGCTTGAACTGACACATCTGCTACGGGTTGTATTCGCAACAAAACGGCAACATTCTATGGCGATAATATACTTCCTCGGCCGGCCCCTCCCTGAATCCCCTTCACTTCTGGCTGGCCGATTTTTTTTCACGGGTTACCCGTGACCCGGAACGAACCGCCGGATCGCAACCTGTACCCGTTTGTTATCACACACGCTTCATCGCCGGAATTATTCGCGATTGAGTTTCCCGGATGTTGCCATAGTGCCTTGCCTGCAATCAGATACCAGTAATAGGCAGTGAAGCGCCACATCGGGAGGACTGTGCGTTATGCATGTGTTGAACTTGCTGTTGTGAACTTCATGAATTCCACGCTCTTGTGTTTATTGCCCAGCCATTCGGTCTGGCACCAGGGGACGGGGTAATGGAATCAGCCCCGGCCACCCTGCAATTTCAAGGCGGCTTCAGGCAGGGACTTGGTGCCATGCCGCCACTCGATCAGCTCCAGCCGGCCATCCAGGTGCTCAACAATAGCCGTACAGCTATCCACCCAGTCTCCGCAATTGATATACAAAAGCTCTCCGACCTCTTTGATCGCAGCACTGTGGATATGCCCGCAAATCACACCATTCAACCCGCGGTCGCGAACTGAGCGGATCACGGAATCTTCAAAATCAAATATGAAGGTGACTGCGGATTTAACTTTTCGCTTGGCGTATCCGGCCAAGGACCAGTAGCCGCCAATGCGCAAGGTACGGCGCCACCAGGACAGCCATCCGTTAAGGCGCACCAGCAGGTCGTATCCAATGTCCCCCAGGATGGCCAGCCAGCGGTGGTGCCGGGTCACCTGGTCGAATTGGTCGCCGTGGGTAAGCAGCAAGCGCTTTCCATCGGCTGTAACGTGCAGCCATTCGAACGCGATCAAGATATCCCCGAATGACGTGCCGTTGTACTCGCGCAAAGCTTCGTCGTGATTTCCGGGAATGAACACCACTTTTTCGCCATGCCGCGCGCGGCGCAGAATTTTCTGCACCACAGTGTTCTGCATGGCCGACCACTGTATGCTGCGTCCCATCGACCAGAAGTCGATGATGTCGCCGATCAGAAAGAGGTGATCGCTTTCAAATTCCCGCAGAAAATCAAGCAGTCGTTCAGCCTGGCAACCTCGTGTGCCCAGGTGGATGTCGGAGAGGAATATTGAACGGACTTTCACAACAACAGAATAATAGGGAAGTGTGACATTTCAGTGAAAGAAGTTTTTCATTTATATTTCAATGAAATATATTCGACTCGGGCATGCAAGCAAACATGGCAGATTCATTTGATTAACTGACCACCAAGCTTGCAATTATGTGAATTAGCCGATTTCCCAAGGTACATCGACACTGTCAAATTCATGTGGGCCAGGCTTGGTCGCATAAAAAAACGCCGCGACCCTTTAGGATCCGCGGCGCTGTTCAGCGAGGTTAGTGCAGAAACAAACCTCCAATTGGCGGCTAGTTCATCGGACCAAAAGGATTGCTCCCAATCCGCCCGGAATCCGACGAGTGGAACACAAACATCGGGAACAAGTCCCAAATTGCCGGCGAGTTCACCGGAACGTAAGGATTGTCCGGAAGCTGCCTGGGATTCGGCAGGTTGTCGCGGCTGCGATTCGAGATGGGCTCCAGATCCCAGTTGTGTTCGATAAATTTCACGATGGACGCGTGATCATAGTAGGTGTGGTCGACACGTCCCCCTTCGGAATATGGCGATACGACAATCAATGGGACACGCGCGCCATCACCAAAAAAGTCTACCGGTTGGATATAGCCTGAGTCATAGTAGCCGCCGCCCTCGTCGAAAGTGATCATGATGGCCGTACTAGCCCATAGTGCGGGGTCGCCCTGCACCGATTGCACCAGCTTCTTCACGAAACCTTCGAACAGGTCGATCTTCGAAGAGGCCGGGTGACCATCGAGCAGCCCGCCCGGTTTGACGAAGGAAACTGCGGGAAGGTCACCCCTGGCAATGTCGGCATAAAGGTCGGTCGTGTCCTTCAAATGTCCGGAAACAAGATTAGGGACAGACATGATCGAGGTCTCATACAGGAAAGGATTGCAGATGTTGCAGTAAACGCTCTGCGGCGAATTTGCGACGAAGCTGTTCCAGCCCTCCCCGTAGTACTTCCAGGCTATCCCTTTGGCGATCAGCGAGTCGCCTATAGTCGGCACCGGGGATGGCGGAATGGTGAACGCACTGGTGTTGACGGTGCCATTGCCGTTGTAGCCGGGGTTGTAATTGTTGAGCAGATAATACGCGCCGGGGGCACAGTTGGGCTTAGGGTGATTCGGCAGAGAGTTCAGATAGCTGACCACGGCGCTGACCCCGGGCTGTGCGGTATCGGAACAATCACTGTATGAGCCGCCGGAGTAGCCATCCTGCGTGTAATAGTTGTTGGTGCCAGGCTGCGGGTCGGGGTTTTCGATCTGGTTAGCGGGAGGCGTGGCCGGGTGACCCTGGCCATCGGTGTAATACAAGGCATCGGCCGCGCCGATCATGACGTGATTGGCCCCGGTACCACCCTGAACACCCTGGTGATAGTTATCGCTGATGGAGTAGGTGCTGGCGAGCTGGGTGAGATAAGGCGCGTCGCCATTGTTTACATTGTAAAACCCCATGGAGGCGGAGCCTTCCCCCGTGCTCAGGTCGTTGAACCCGGCAGGCTGGGCGTTGCCGTTGCTTCCAGCGCCGACGCTCACTTCGACCCAGGGGAACAGGTCCATCAGGCAGCCACTGGGATTGGTTCGCGTTGCATAGGCCGCATTACAGTCGGATTGCTGCCAGGCTTGATAGAAGCGATGCACAGGGCTGGCTGCGTAATCGTCATACGAAAGGCCGGGCGTCAGCGCGAAAGGGCCATTCGGCAGACTTGCGGCATTGGTGATCCGGGTGTCGACGCTGCGCATGGGCAGGCCGGTGGCGCCGGTGGTCAGGAGTGGCAGATCTGCGGGAAGAAGCGCGCCGCTCTCGGCCATGGTTGCAAGCGCAAGTGAAGCCAGCGGCGGAGGGTTCGTATCGCTGGCAGCGGTGTGGGCACTCCCGGTAAGAGGCGCGGGAAGCAACCGGTAAGAAGTCTTCGCGGTCGGGCTGAGCGTATATTTCGCCGGCCCCGTCAATGTGGCCTGATATTGCGCAGCAAGCGAGAAGTTGGGCCCGGGAGAGCCGTCCGCTTTAATGATGCCCCTGGACAGCAGATTTGATATGGTCTGGCCGCGGGGCGGGCGATAAGCGCCGAAGACGTGATCGAAAGTCCTGTTCTCGCCAATGATCACGATGACGTGTTTGATGGGTGTGGCTGTCCGGTTCTGTGCGGCATGGTCGCTCGACTGTTCTGCCGCGGCAAGCGTCGGGATACCCAGCGTCCAGAATACGGAGTATGCCAAACTCACGCCGGCCACAATGCGTTTGACTTTCAGGCGCCGCAATACATGTTCTTGTTTCATGGTTGCCTCCTTATAAAGTTAATGACTGCTGATTGGCTTTTTATTGTGGGATGTGACCAAGGCACAATAATGTCGAGATCGGGCTGATTAAGTAGTCTGATTGGGCCGCTAATCAGTATCGGTAAAATCGACGGTTTGAGATTACCCAGTCAACATGACATGCATATGAATATTTAGTGAACCACACGTTGGCCCACCACCCATCCTTGGACTCTTACAGGAATCGCATCCTCTTTGAAAACAACAGCAGAGATTTGAAGCGGCGCTAGCTGACGCACTTGATACCCGCGACAAGCCGCTGTCCGGTGAGTGTTCTAACCAGGCTCTGACCAATCACGGGGTAATCTTCAATGAGCTGGACAGAAAAGGCCGCACTCATGCGAGGGTGTAAAACTAATATACAGAGCATTCAATTCAAGAGAGAACGGCTGTTTGTACGGAATTCTTCCCCGGATAATTGGGCGCTTTGGATGTGCGGATGAAGGGCACGGGCTGGTGGCGGGGCAAGCAATGCATTATTCATTGAGCGGCTCGGATGCATTATGGACGACAAAGCCGATTTGACGATTTCGCATTTTTTAATATCCCGTCACAGTATATTATCGATGTTTCCATATTTGATGACAGTGACGCATCTTTCGGAATGCGTCGGGGAGAAATTAAAAACTGGCACGTCGTTTCCGTCCCTCGACGGACTCGGGATAAACTGTCCTTCGGACAGGCGGGAATCCGGAATGCGTCGTCATTGCGATAACCAGCGACTTGCCAGCTTGCTGGCTTAGTCGATTGGCTATAACCAACCACTTGGCAACCGTCTTCTGGTTGCTTAGTGGGATGGCTAGTCGTTCCACCAGTAGTTCCATCAGAAGGCGAAGCCGGCGTGGCAATCCGGATGACTTAAACAATATGCACCTTTGTCTTGCTGGATTGCTTCACTTCGTTCGCAATGACATCACTTTGAGCCCACGCACTTCGTTTGCAATGACTGCAAGGGTGTCATGAGTTATGGAAGTATCAATAAATGCGTTTCGAAAATATTGCATGAAGCTATGGTCAGGCACATGGCTATTTTGTTTGCGCCCACGGTAGGTGTTTCAGTGGTATGCAGTACCACAGCTCAAACGACTAAACCTTATTTGGGATAGCTTGCGCAACGAAAAAAACTCAGTCCAATTACCCATCATGACGGATTTGCTTGTTGTGTTCCGCAGGTACTATTGAAAGCAGTGTGATCTTCGCAGCCATATGCGCCGTGATACTGCCAGCAAATCCGCCATGATTGCGGCGCGACAGATAGTTGCGGATTGACGCTGGGCTGGAAGACAAAAAACTCTCAGGGACCGGTACTAAATCGGTTGCAGTTCACTACTTACCCGGCTCAGCCTTGGTCTTTAATGGCGCCTTGGCATTCAATGGCGGTTTGGCTTTTGCTGGGGCTTTGGCTTTTGCTGGGGTTTTGGCTTTTGCTGGGGTTTTGGTTTTTGATGGGGCCTTGGGCTTGGATGATGGCTTGGCCTTTTCCTGTTTTTTTACTTCTTCCTTTTTCTTCAGGATGCGCATCATCTTGCGCCATTCCTGGAGTTGTTCATCTTCCAGTTCCAGTTGCAAAGCCAAGGCATCTTCCCGGCTTAACTTGTTCTTCTCTAGCCGGCGATCCAGTTTGCCGCCCATTCTGGATAATAAGCGTTCGGTTTCTTCCTTGGTCAACAGCTTTACTTTGGACAAATATTCCGGCTTGCTGATTTTCGTCATTATTGGTTTCCTCCCCTGAATTTATCTGGCAATTTATCTGGAAGCAATCCGATTCGTGCGCTATCTTGCCGCAAACTGGAATGGACTGTTGTTATTGGTCTTGAGCCTTCCTGTGCCGGGAAACACTAGCTTTTTTTATAATCACGCGCAAGTGTAATGTGCGCAGTCGCGTGCAAGTCGGTTGCATTCACAAAGCGGGTCAATATCAAATGCAATAAATAGAGCCAAGCGGTTCAATCCGGGATGCATCCCGACCGCGCCAGGCATATCAACTCTGCTACAAAATTATCAGCCGAACCACTCTTTGACCTGCTGCGCAACCCAGACTCCATCGTCCAGCGGTAGATCATGTCCTGCATCTGGATGCAAGCGGATGGGGCAGTTCCAATGTTGTGCCAGCGTAAGCGAGCACTTTACATTGACCAGGTGGTCCTGCTGTCCGGCCAGCAATAACACCGGCATGGATGGCGCGGTTTTCACGGCACGATAACTGACTGCGGCTTGCAATTGCCGCAGGATATTGGCGCGCGAGACAGGGTTTTCCCGGGCATGGCTAATCCATTGTTCCAGTATTTTCTGCCGGTGTTGTGTACGGTTTTGATTGCTGGTGAGGCGCAGTATCAGCCTTTCGCGCTGAACTGCCGAACCAAACAGCAAGTGGCGTATCAAGGCTGGATAATTTGCCAGCCGCAATCTTTGGTAAAAAGGGCTGTGGGGTGCGAGGCTGGTATTGATCAGCACCATCGCTTCGATTTCTGCGGGATACAACTCGCTCCATGCCACAGCAACCATTGCCCCCAAAGACAGGGCCAGCACCCGGTAAGGCGGCGCATAACCCAGTTGCGCTAACCGCGCGCGGCTGAAGTTTGCCATCGCCGCCACGCTGGTGGCACTGGTCTGCGTATGCAAGCTGCCGTTGCCGGGGAAGTCCAGAGCCACTACATGTTGCGCGCCCGTGGTGTTCTGAAACAGCGCGGGGAACTCGCCCCAATGGCGCGCTTCACGCATCAGGCCGCGCAACAGCACCCAGGTGGTCATGGCGTGTACCAGCGG
>DAICZN010000131.1 GCA_027311105.1 Gallionella sp. | reverse complement strand
CACGACTACAACATCGGCTGCCGTGTCGCCGAAACACTGTGCGGCGGGGATGTTGAAGCAGGCAGTCTGGTGGATGAAGACTGGCTGCTCGATCTGGAGCTGCGCAACTTCATGGAATTGCTCGCGACGGACAAGACGCAGGCACGCATCGAACATATGCTGAAGAACGGCAAACCGCTGCGCAACTAACGATCATGGCGCAGACCGCACAGCCGGTGAATGGCTGCGCCATGATTGTTTCCCGCATCCCGGCCGCCCTGTCAGGGGAGGAATGGACAGCCGGAAGCTGCGCTGATTAAGATATTTTAGGAGACGAACATGAGCAAACAAATACAGGAAGCCTATATCGTTGCCGCGACGCGCACGCCAGTTGGCAAAGCGCGCGGCATGTTCCGCAACACCCGGCCGGACGATCTGCTGGCGCATGTGCTGAAGAGTGTGCTGGCACAGGCGCCGTCGCTCGATCCGGCCAGCATCGGCGATGTGATCGCCGGCTGTGCGATGCCGGAAGCGGAGCAGGGAATGAACGTGGCGCGTATCGCCTTGCTGCTGGCAGGATTGCCGGACACGGTGCCGGGACTGACGGTGAACCGCTTCTGCTCGTCCGGCGTGCAGGCTGTCGCGCTGGCCGCAGACCGCATCCGCCTGGGCGAGGCTGACGTGATGGTCGCGGCAGGCGTGGAGAGCATGAGCATGGTGCCGATGATGGGCAACAAGATCGCATTCAATCCCGCCATCTTCGAGAAGAACGAACATTACGGCATCGCCTACGGCATGGGCCTGACCGCGGAAAAAGTGGCCGAACGCTGGAAGGTATCGCGCGAGGCACAGGACGCGTTTGCGCTGCAGAGCCATCAGCGCGCCATCGCGGCCATCAACAGCGGTGAGTTCACGGACGAGATTACGCCGTACCACATTGCCGACAATGTGCCGGATATGCTTACCCGCGAAATCAGGATCAAGGCGCGGGACATATCGCGGGACGAAGGCCCGCGTGCCGATACTTCTGTGGAAGTCCTGGGCAAACTCAAAACCGTTTTTGCGCAAAAGGGCTCGGTCACGGCCGGCAACAGCTCGCAGATGTCGGACGGTGCAGGCGCCGTGCTGCTGTGCTCTGAGTCCGCATTGAAGCGCTACAACCTGACGCCGATCGGCAAGTTCCTTGGCTTCAGCGTGGCGGGCGTGCCGCCCGAGATCATGGGCATCGGCCCGAAAGAAGCCATCCCGCGCGCATTGAAGCAGGTTGGCCTCACCTTGAGCGACATCGACTGGATAGAACTCAACGAAGCGTTTGCTGCGCAATCGTTGGCCGTGATCGGGGATCTGGGTCTGGATCCGTCCAAGGTCAATCCGCTGGGTGGAGCGATTGCACTCGGCCACCCGCTGGGCGCCACAGGGGCGATTCGCACCGCAACCTTGATGCACGGCCTGCGCCGCCGCAAACAGAAATACGGCATGGTCACCATGTGCATCGGTACGGGCATGGGTGCAGCCGGCGTGTTCGAGGCGCTGTGAGGAACCGCGGGACATGAGCTGGCTGAGCAAGTGCCCGAAGGCATGGAGGGCGCACGTCGTCCGCTTTGGCTTCAACCTGCATCCGGCATATCGCAGGACGGGCGGCCGCGTCGAGTATGTGTCACCCGACCTGACAACAATCCGCGTGCGGCTGCCATTCAATCGTGGCACGCGCAACCTGGTCGGTTCGATCTTCGGCGGCTCGCTGTTTGCCGTCACCGACGGCCCGCACCCGACGCTGTTGCTGATGGGCCTCGGTCGCGAATACGTCGTATGGGACAAGGCGGCATCCATCCAGTACAAAAAGCCGGGACGGAGCACGCTTTACGCGGATTGCATCATCACCGCAGAGGAGATTGCCGAGGTAAAGGACATCCTGACCCGGCAGCCGGAGGTTGATCGGATTTACCGGGTGGAATTGAAGGATCGCAGCGGCGTTGTTCATTCTGTGGTCGAACGCACGGTGTACATTGCAAACAAGAATCACTACAAACATAAGGGCAATAGCGGACGCACGATGATAAATTTGTGATGCCATTTGCAGGCTTGCCGAAACCTGCGATGAATGATTCAATCTGGATCAATCACAAAAAAAATAGTGCTGCTGTGCGTGGACAAAATGAAGAAGGACGGCTATTTATGGGCCATGTGTTCGATTCAGGAAAAGCGGGTGGCAAGGAGTAGTTTTCAGTGGGAAGTTATTTACATATAGGGGAGTGAAAATGCGTAAATACAATTTTGCAGCAACGTTGTTGATGGCAATTCTTTTGGCGGGTTGCGGAGGCGGTGGAAGCAGCGGGGGGAGTCAGGCTCCGAAGGTTAGTTTTACTTCAGAGGTTATATTCGGTGACAGTTTGAGCGATGTCGGTTCGTATGCAGTTGGCACAGTCACGGCGCTTGGCGGCGGTGGCCAATACACCATCAACGGAACGGGGAAGAACTGGACAGAATTGATGGCAGCGCAATTGGGCTTGCCTGCACCTTGCGCCGCTCAGACCGGCTTGAATGGCAGTGCAACATACGGTTTCAGCGAGCCTGTGGTCAATGACACCAGTTGCACTGATTACGCACAAGGCGGCGCACGCGTGACCAATCCTGTTGGACCAGGCAACGCGCTATTGGGCGGTTCCAACGCCATCCTTGGACAATTGACTGTTCCCATTGTGACCCAGATCCAGAATCATGGAACGTTTTCGGGAAGAGAGATCGTATATGTCATGGCTGGAGCGAACGATGTATTTATGAATCTTTCCATATATGCGGCTAGTCCAAGTCCAGCCGCTGCGACAGCGGCCGTGACAGCCATGGCAACAGCGGCGACGGAATTGGCGGGCTATGTCAACACCAATATCATCAGTGCTGGTGGGGCGAAGTATGTGGTGGTTATAAATATGCCGGATGTTTCGAGTACTCCCTTCGCAGCAGCCCAGGAGGCAACAGCTCCCGGCAGCAAGGCATTTATCAATACGCTGGTAACGACCTTCAACAGCCAGTTGCAATCCTTGGTGGCAAACAACCCGAATGTGCTGTTCGTGGACGCTTATACCGTGCATCGAGACGAAGTGACCAACCCAGCAGCGTATAGCCTGAGCAATGTAACAACACCGGCTTGCAATATAACGATTAGTAATGTTACCAATCCGACCAACCCGATTGGGTCATCGCTGATGTGCAATGCAGGAAATTTGAGTCCGGGTGTAGACAGCCATTATCTGTTTTCGGACACAGTCCACCCGACACCTTACGGATATCTGCTACTGGCGCGCCTGGTATCCAAGGAGATGCTGATCAAGGGCTGGCTCTGATTGCACATCGAGCTTGAGAATACTCAGGATTAATACACGGATTTAGGAGATGACATGAAAAGCATGCTAAAAATCGCAACAGTTGCTGTGGCCATGAGTGCAGCAAGTTCCGCATCTGCAATCGATTGGCAAAACTGGGAAGGTTGGTCGGTTAAGGTGGGTGTCAACAAGATCACACCCAAAGTACAAAGCGGAGATATTACCGCTCCAGCCCAGCCCGGTAGCAAAGTGGATGTGGGTAGCGATACCCAGCCGATATTCTCCGTGGCCTATGCCTACACCAGCCATTTGTCGGTTGAACTGGTTTTGGGTACGCCATACCAGCACGATATTTCTGGTGCAGGCGGGCTTGCCGGAACGGGAAAATCGGGCACGGTGAAGTCGATGCCTCCCACGCTATTTGCTCAATATCACTTCCTGGAAGAGAAAGCGATGTTCCGTCCTTATCTTGGACTGGGG
>DAICZN010000124.1 GCA_027311105.1 Gallionella sp. | reverse complement strand
ATACTGGAGCGTGCATCTCGACACGAACAAGGATCACCTGCCGTTCACCGCCAAGCTGTTCCAGTATCAGGGCAAGAAAATCGAACAGCTCAGCATCACCAGCCAGGCCGAATACGACGCGATCCACGCCAAACTCAGCGATGCCAAGCTGCCGCCCAAAGTGGTGCGTGTCGAGAAAAAAGCCAAGCAGCGCTATGCCGCCGCACCGTTCACCACATCCACACTGCAACAGGAGGCGGTGCGCAAGCTGGGCATGACCGCGGACCGCACGATGCGCACCGCGCAATCGCTGTACGAGGGCGTGGACATAGGCGGCCAGACCGTCGGCCTGATCTCCTACATGCGTACCGACTCGGTATCGCTGGCAAAGGAAGCCGTGCAGGAGATTCGCGATTACATCAGGGATAATTTTTCGTCGGAATATTTGCCGGCCGCACAGCCGGCTTACAAGAGCAAGACCAAGAACGCCCAGGAATCGCACGAGGCGATACGCCCGACCTCGATCGCGCGCACGCCGGACAGCATGCGCAGCCACTTGAGCGCCGATCAGGCGCGCCTCTACGAGATGGTCTGGAAGCGCACCCTGGCCTGCCAGATGTCCCCCGCGCGTTTCGACACGGTGAGCGTTGATATCCGCCTGGGCGGCGACAACACCTTGTTCCGCGCCAACGGCCAGGTGCTGGTGTTTCCGGGTTTCATCGGCGTGTACATGGAAGACGTGGACGACGCGGCCGAAGAGGAGGGTGGCAAGTTGCCGCCGCTGGCCGAGGGCGATGTGCTGCCTGTCGACAAACTGTACGGCGAACAGCATTTCACCCAGCCGCCGCCGCGCTATTCCGAAGCCAGCCTGGTGAAGGCTCTGGAAGAACACGGCATCGGCCGGCCTTCGACTTACGCGACCATCATCTCGACGCTGCAGGCGCGCGAATACGCTTTACTGGACAAGAAACGCTTCATTCCCACCGATGTCGGCCGCGTCGTCACGCGTTTCCTCACGGATCATTTCACCCGCTATGTGGATTACGGTTTTACCGCCCACCTCGAGGACGAACTGGACGAGGTGTCCGAAGGAAAACGCGACTGGATAGGCGTGATGGGCGAGTTCTGGAAAGGCTTTTCCAAGCTGATCAAGGAAAAGGCCGACATCGACCGCCCGGTGGAACTGATCAACGAGGCCTGCCCGGAATGCGGCAAGCCGCTCGCCAAAAAGCTCAGCCGCTACGGCAGCTTCATCAGCTGCACCAACTATCCGGAGTGCAAATACAAGCGCAGCATCAGCGGCGAATCACAGGACGATGCCTCGGCAAGAGTGGAGCTGGGCGCGCATCCGGACACCAACCAACCGGTGCTGTTGCTGCGCGGGCCCTACGGCCACTATGTGCAACTGGGTGAAGCCGTCAAGGAAGACAAGGTCAAACCCAAGCGCGTGTCATGGCCGAAAGAAATGCCGCTGGAACAAGCGGACCTCGCCAGTGCGTTGAAGCTGCTGGCATTGCCGCGCGAACTCGGAACCCATCCCATATCCGGCAAAAAAGTCATCGTCAACATCGGCCGTTTCGGTCCCTACATCGGCCACGACGGAAAATTCAAGTCCATCCCGCGCACTGACAGCATCTTCGACATCAGCCTGGAACGGGCAGCGGAATTGCTGGCCCAGGCGCGCGATGGCGGCGCAACGGTATTGCGCGTGCTGGGCGATCACCCGGACGACAAGGCTAGTGTAGAGATCTGCAGCGGCCGCTACGGCCCCTACGCACGCCACGGCAAGATCAATGCAACGCTGCCCAAGGGCTTGTCGCCGGACGACATCACGCTGGATGAAGCGCTGGAACTGATCGCTGCCAAGGCGGCGAAAGGGCCAGCCGGCAAAAAGCCTGCGGCCAAAGCTGCCAAAGTAAAAACCGCCAAGGCTAAGGCAACCCCCAAGGAAACAAAGGCCAAGACGGCCAAGCCCAAGGCTGTAACCACCAAGGCCGTAACCACCAAAGCGAAGTCCGCTGCAAAAGCAGCAAAACCTGTTACCGGAAAAGTCGCCGTCGCCAAGGCGAAAAAACCGGCAACCAGAAAGGTTGCCGCAAAGAAAACCAAAAGCAAGCCCTAGATTCTGCCGGCCCGGGGTAGGTAGTGTTACTGCCTGCCCTGGTTTGCCAATCCAAGTTGCCAGGTCGCGTGGCAAGCCACGCACTTTGCCAGCACGCCGGATGTCATCTTCAGAATCTCTGCCGGCGGCCGGCCTTTTTCTGCGGCGTCGGCGATGTCATCCATGTCGCGGTGCACGCTCATGCCCAGTCTCTTGAGCCCCAGCGGAAGCTTTGCCATCAACACCGGGCTGGCATCAACCGTAACTGCCATGCCAGCCGCACGCGCTGCCTGACTGATGTGCTGCATGTCGCCATTATTTACCCCATCCAGAATACCCTGGGTGGCGGCCAGCATGCCGCGCATTTCGGACAGTATCAAGTCGCGCTCTCCGGCTTGCAATACCACCGCGGTTCGGCCATCGTTTCCGGCAACCGTGTTGCCACGGATGAAAAACCACGCGAATACGGCAACTGTAGCGAGCCAGACCAGCAAAGCAATTGGAGCAAGTTTGTTCGATTTCATATCAAGTCCTCATTTGGTAATCAAGAGCGCGCGTTGCATCAAAATACCCCGCTGAGCTTTCAGGCAACATCAATCGCATAAATTCACTCCAGAACGTCAGTGCGCTTCGTCCCAGTTCCTGCCCTCGCCCAGCTCCACCAGCAGCGGCACTTGCAGTTCGGCGACACCGCACATCAACCTCGGCAGCATTTCCTTGACCAGATGCAGTTCCTCCTCCGGCACTTCCAGCACCAGTTCGTCATGCACCTGCATGATCAATCGGCTCTTCAATTTTTCTGTCGGGTGCCCGGCCAAAAGTTTTTCGGATTCCAGCCAGTGCTGCACCGTGATCATCGCCAGCTTGATCAGGTCTGCCGCGGTGCCCTGCATGGGGGCGTTGATCGCGGCGCGTTCCGCACCCTGGCGGCGCATGCCGTTGCTGCTGTTGATCTCCGGCAACCACAGTCGGCGGCCGAACACGGTCTCGACATAGCCCTGCTGCTTGGCCTGTACCCTTGTGCTGTCCATGTAGTTCTTTACCCCGGGATAGCGCGCAAAGTAGCGGTCGATGTAGGCGGTCGCGGCACTGCGTTCGATGCCCAACTGTTTGGCCAGGCCGAATGCGGACATGCCGTAGATCAGGCCGAAGTTGATGACCTTGGCATAGCGGCGCTGCTCGCCGCTGACTTCGGCCGGTGCAACCATGAATATCTCGGCGGCAGTGGCGCGGTGAATATCCTCGTTGTTGGCGAATGCCGCGAGCAAACCCGCGTCGCCGGACAAGTGCGCCATGATGCGCAATTCGATCTGCGAATAATCTGCCGACACGATGCGCGAACCCCGCGGCGCGATGAACGCTTCGCGGATGCGCCGGCCTTCCGCACTGCGTATCGGGATGTTCTGCAAGTTCGGATCATTCGAGGCCAAACGCCCGGTGACTGCAACCGCCTGCGAATAACTGGTATGCACGCGGCCGGTCGCACGATCGACCGACAGCGGCAATTTATCAGTGTAGGTTGATTTCAGTTTCGCCATGCCGCGATATTCCAGCAGGATCTTCGGCAGCGGGTAATCAAGCGCGAGTTCCTGCAATACTTCTTCGTCGGTGGAGGGTGTGCCGCTCGGCGTTTTTTTGACCACCGGCAGGCCGAGCTTGTCGAACAATATCTCCTGTATCTGCTTGGGTGAATTCAGGTTTAACGGCTGCCCGGCAGCTTCGTGCGCCCTGGCTTCAAGAGCGACCAGTTTTTCGCCCAGTTCGCGGCTCTGTATCTGCAGCAGCGCGCTGTCGAGCAGCACGCCGTTGCGCTCCATTGTGTAGAGCACATGCATGCTGGGCATTTCGATGTCTCGATACACATGCAGCAAACCGCTGTGCAGCGCTATCTGCGGAAGCAGGTTCTGGTGCAGTTGCAGCGTGATGTCGGCATCTTCGGCGGCATAGTGCGTGGCGGTGGCGATATCAACCTGGTCGAAGCAGATCTGTTTCGCGCCCTTGCCCGCGACGTCGGCGAAGCTGATGGTTTTCACGTTGAGATGACGCAGCGCGAGATTGTCCATGTCATGCGGCTTGTGGCTTTCCAGCACGTAGGATTGCAGCAGCGTGTCGTCGTGTATGCCCGCAAGCCGGATGCCGTGATTGGCGAAGATATGCATATCGTATTTCAGGTTCTGCCCGAGCTTCTTGTGCTGCGCGCTTTCCAGCCACGGCTTCAATATTTTCAGCGCGTGTTCGCGGTTAAGCTGATCCGGCGCGCCCGGATAAATATGCGCCAGAGGCAGATAGGCGGCCTGATGAGGCGTGATCGCGAACGACATGCCGACCAGTTGCGCGTTCATCATGTCCAGTCCGGTGGTCTCGGTATCCACGCAGACCAGCTCGGCGGAAAGCATCTTTTCCAACCACGCGTTCAGCTGCGCCTCGTCCAGTATCGTTTCATAGTGTGCGCTGTCGGTACGGGCGGGCGGGTCGACAGGTAAATCCATTCTGACCGGATCGGCAATTCCATTCTGTGCAGGCAGGGGGGACGCCGCGTGGTTCCCAACGGCTTCACCAAAGGTACGCAGTCCGCTAGGGGATAAATCCCCTGTGGAACTGACAGCGCCGTTGATCTCGCGCAGCCAGGTCTTGAATTCGAACCGTTCATACAAGCCGCGTAGTTGTTCAGTGTCAGCCGGTGGCGGGACGAGATCAAGATAGGTCTTCGGCAGCTCCACATCGCATTTCACCGTGACCAGGCGGCGCGCCTGCGGCAGCCAGTCCAGAGCCTTGCGCAGATTCTCGCCGACCACGCCGCCGATCTCGCCGGCGTGCTGCACCAGGTTGTCCAGCGAGCCGTATTGGGCTAGCCACTTCACCGCGGTCTTCGGCCCGACCTTCTCGACACCCGGCACGTTGTCCACCACATCACCGGTCAATGTCAGGTAATCCACGATGCGCTCCGGCGGCACGCCGAATTTGGCGTTCACGCCGGCGATATCCAGCGTCTCGTTGCTCATCGTGTTGATCAGGGTAACCCTCTCGTTCACCAGTTGGGCAAGGTCCTTGTCACCTGTGGCGATCACGCAGCGTAAGCCGTCTTGTGCCTGTTGCGCCAGCGTGCCGATCACATCGTCCGCCTCCACGCCGTCCAGCATCAGGATGTTCCACCCGGACGCGGCGACAGCCTGGTGCAGCGGTTCTATTTGCCGCACCAGGTCCGCCGGCATGGGGGGGCGATGCGCCTTGTAATCCGGGTACCAGTCATCGCGGAAGGTTTTGCCTTTTGCATCGAATACGCACGCGCTATAATCCGCCGGGTAATCATTGCGCAGGCGGCGCAGCATGTTGAGCACACCGTAGATCGCGCCGGTGGGTTCACCGTGGCGGTTGCGCAAATCCGGCATCGCATGGAACGCGCGATACAGGAATGACGAGCCGTCTACCAGCAGTATTGTTTTGGAGAAACTCGCTTCGCTTGATTTCATTTTTATCTATGATTGTTTGGGGAACTGCATGAATATACCGACCAAACTGCCCAAATCCGTAGTACCGGAAGGGTGGAATTCAAAAGAAGCCTGGCGCGTGTTCGGTATTATGTCAGAGTTTGTTTCTGCCACCGACCGGCTTACCCAGATCCATCCCGCCGTGAGCATTTTCGGCAGTGCGCGCACCAAACCGGACCAACCCTATTACAAACTTACCGAGGAGATCGCACGCCTGCTCTCGGATGCCGGCTTCTCGGTCATTTCAGGCGGCGGTCCGGGCATCATGGAGGCCGCCGACAAGGGCGCGTTCTACGGAAAATCCCCCAGCGTCGGCCTGAATATACAGCTGCCGCACGAACAGGTCGGAAACTCGTACCAGAATATCAGCCAGACCTTCCAGCACTTTTTTGCCCGCAAGGTCATGTTCGTGAAATTCGCCAGCGCTTACGTCGTGATGCCCGGCGGCTTCGGCACGCTGGACGAATTGATGGAAGCGCTGACTCTGGTGCAAACCGGGAAAACGCGTCGCATGCCCATCATACTGGTGGGCAGCCAATTCTGGGGCGGAATGCTGGAATGGTTCCGCACCGCGTTGCTGGATGAAAAGGTCATCAGCCCCGAAGATATGGATTTGATCCAGCTTATCGACGAACCCAAGGACGTGGTAAGCGCCATTTTCAAGCATTACGAAACACGCGGCTTCGAGCCCACCGAAGCGGAACGCGAAAAACAGCTTTATTTGTAATAGTTGAAGCCAGATAACAAGCATCAAACGGGGATGACTTATGCACGCAAATTCCGGTCACAGATGAAGAAGGCTGTTTGGTTGAACCCCGGGACTGGAACAAAGACATCGCCAGCATGAGCGGCCGCGCGGCTGGAGTACCGGCTAGTGGGTATTCCGTGCAGCGACTCGCGCAGACACGCCCCGCATCGGTTAAAATACACCCGTCCAATACTATGCATTCCACCACATGGCAAACTTTCCGATGCGCTCAATATTGCTGTTGCTGCTAAGCGGCCTGTCGCTTTGCGCATTCGCCGCAAAGCCGGAACCGAACAATCTCGAGCCCCTGCCTTCACCCCCCGCAATGGACAGTGGTGATGAAAATGCACCCGAGGTGACCATCATCAAAAACCGACCAGATCGTCGAGGAATATCGCTTGGGCGGCAAACTGTACATGATCAAGATCACACCCAAGATCGGTTCACCCTACTACCTGGTGGATGACATGGGCGACGGCAAGTTTACGCGTATGGAAGGCCTGAATGCGGGATTCAGACCGCCGCGCTGGGTCATACACCGCTTTTAGGCATGGCGGTTTTCACCAGCGTCTCGGAGGCGGAACTCACAGTTTGGCTGGGCGAATATTCGCTGGGCCGGCTGCTTGAATTGCAGGGTATTTCTTCCGGCATAGAGAACACCAATTATTTCGTAACAACGACCAATGGTCGTTTTGTGCTCACCTTGTTCGAGAAGCTCGGCGCAGACGAGCTGCCTTTCTACCTGAATCTGATGGCACATCTGGCGCGCCACGGCATTCCCTGCCCCAATCCGGTGGCGAATCGCCACAATCAATTTTTGGGCACAATCAAGGGCAAGCCCGCCTGCATCGTCAGCCGCCTGAACGGGAAATCCACCACGTCCCCGAGCAGCGAACAATGTGCCGTCATCGGTGCGATGCTGGCGCAAATGCACATCGCCGGCCAAAGTTTCTCGCAGGTCATGCCGAATCCGCGCGGTGCGGCATGGCTTGCGGCAACGGCTCCGCTGGTGCGGCGGTTTCTTGACGCGCAGCAGGCCGTCCGGCTCGAAAACGAAGTCGCATTGCACGGGCGGCAGAATTCTGCACTGTTGCCCCAGGGCGTGATTCACGCCGACCTGTTTCGCGACAATGTTCTGCTGGAAGGCGACCGGATCGGCGGCTTGATCGATTTTTATTTCGCCTGCAGCGATGCGCTGCTTTATGATGTGGCCATAACTGTCAACGATTGGTGCATGCATGCCGGCGGCACGCTGGATGAAACCAGAACTGTGGCGTTGCTGCGCGCATACCACGCAGTGCGCCCGCTGCTGGACAGTGAACGCGACGCGTGGCCGTTGATGCTACGCCTCGCCGCCCTGCGCTTCTGGCTATCGCGTCTGTTTGACAAATTTCTGCCGCGCGACGGTGAGCTGATCCACGCCCACGACCCGCTCCATTTCGAACGCATTTTGAAAAATCACATCGCATCAGAATCGGCCGTTTGGCTGTAAAGGGGAAACAATGGAACCAAAACGACTGCGCAGCAGGCAAGGCTGGGAATGGATCAAACAAGGTTACCGCTTGTTTATGAAAACGCCGCTGCTGTGGATCGTGCTGTTGTCTATCTGTGTGGTCGCGGCAGTGGCAACGTCCAACATTCCCGTTCTCGGCCAGCCACTGGTGAGCCTGCTGATGCCGGTAGTGCTGGCGGGTTTGATGGCGGGCTGCCGATCACTGGAACAGGGCGAAGAACTTGAACTGGCGCACTTGTTCAGCGGCTTCAAACAACATACTTCGCATCTGGTCACGCTGGGCGGCATTGCGCTGGTCAGCCAGTACCTGATCCTCGGGGCCATGATGATGGTCGGCGGTGCAACGCTGGTCGGCATCCTGATGAGTGACCAGCCGGATAAGGATCCGAACCTGATGATGCAGTCTTTCGCGGGAGCGGGATTTGCGATGTTGCTGGGTATCGTGCTGTTCAGCTTGCTGATGATGGCGATGCAGTTCGCGCCGATACTGGTGTTCTTTCGCGGCGTCGCGCCCGTGCAGGCAATGAAACTCAGCTTGCGGGCTTTTCTCAACAACGCCGGGGCCATGCTGGTATACGGGACGACGTTCCTGTTTTTGGCGATACTCGCCAGCATTCCGATGATGCTCGGCTGGCTGGTGCTGTTGCCGCTGGCATTCACCTCGCTGTACGCCAGTTACAACGATATTTTCCCCGCCGCCGGGGAAGATCAGCCGGCCGCCGATGTGAGCAACGCTTTTACGCAGGGCGGGGATGCGCTCTAGTCAGCCGGGGTCAGTTTGGCGTATTCCAGCGCCAGCCACTTCACGCCCGCCCTGCGGAAATTCACCTGCACGCGCGCATCAGCGCCGCTGCCCTCAAGGTTGACGATCACCCCTTCACCGAACTTGCTGTGAAATACCGCCTGGCCGCTGCGCCAGATGGAAGGGACGGAGGAACGTTGCATCGGCGAGGCGGGCGGCGCATCTTGCAGCGGCGTAAATGACCGTGCAAAAGCGCTGCGTTGCGCAACCCTGGGCGTGATCCAGTGCAGCAGATTTTCCGGCAGCTCGCGCAGAAAACTCGATGCCATGCCGTAGCTCACCTGGCCATGCAGCATGCGGCTTTGCGCAAAGCTCAGGTAAAGGCGGCGGCGGGCGCGGGTGATCGCGACATACATCAGGCGGCGTTCTTCATCCAGCCCCCCATCCACATTCTGGCTGTTCTGGTGCGGGAACAAACCCTCTTCCAGGCCGGTGATAAACACGGTGTGAAACTCCAGGCCCTTCGCGGCATGCACGGTCATCAGGTGCAGCGCATCGTCCTGCTCGCCCGCCTGGTGTTCGCCCGCCTCCAGCGAGGCGTGGGAAAGAAAGGCGGTCAGGCTGTCGTCCTCGTTCTCGTGCACAAACAGCGCGGCCGCGTTGACCAGTTCGTTCAGGTTCTCCAGCCGTTCTTCCGCTTCGCGCTTCTTGGCACCGGTCTCGTTCCGGTAATGCGCGATCAGGCCGCTGTGTTCCAGCACATGGTCCATAATTTCGGGGAGCGGGAGGGTGGAGCCCAAGGCTCCGGGCACACCCCGGCCTACCCCTTGCGGGTGAAGAGGCAACTCCCGCGTTGCGCTGCGCAACGATTCGATCAACGCCACGAAAGCCGTTACCTTGCCCCCCGCCCGCGCCACATCCCGCGACACGTTACTGGCGGAGCCAGCCGATTGCGGGAGCGGGTGTGAGGCGGCTTCTCCCGCCCCGGATGCTTCGCAACGCCGTGTCAAAGCCGCCGCCGCATCCCATAACGTCGTATTATTCTGTTTCGCCGCTTCCTGCAACTGCTCGATGCTGCGCGCGCCTATACCGCGCGTCGGGAAGTTGATGATGCGCAGCAGCGCGTTGTCATCGCCGGTGTTTTCCATCAGGCGCAGGTAAGCCAGCGCGTGCTTGATCTCCTGCCTCTCGAAAAAACGCAAGCCGCCATACACGCGGTATGACAATCCGGCGGAAACCAGCGCGTGCTCGAGCACCCGCGACTGCGCATTGGAACGATACAGCAGCGCGATTTCCTTGAGATTGACGCCCTCCGATTTCAGCAACTGTATCTCGCTGACAATGAAACCGGCCTCTTCCACGTCGGTCGGCGCCTCATACACGCGCAACAGTTCGCCGCCGTTTTCAGCGGTCCAGAGATTCTTGCCGAGACGACTGCGGTTGTTGCTGATCAGTGCGTTGGCGGCATCGAGGATGTTGCCGTGCGAACGGTAGTTCTGCTCCAGCTTGATGATATTTTCAACATGGAAATCGCGTGTCAGTTCCTGCATGTTGCCGACATGCGCGCCCCGGAATGCATAGATGGACTGGTCGTCGTCACCCACCGCAAACAAGGCACTGTGCCTGCCGGCCAGCAATTTCAGCCACTGGTATTGCAGCTTGTTGGTGTCCTGAAACTCGTCTACCAGGATGTGCCTGAAGCGCTCCTGGTAATGCTCGCGAATGGCGGCATTGCGCGACAGAAGCTCATAGCTGCGCAGCAGCAATTCCGAGAAATCCACCACCCCTTCGCGCTGGCACTGCGCATCGTACTCGGCAAAGACTTCCACCTTGCGCCTGGTGTACGGATCGTAGGCTTCCACTTCATGCGCGCGCAATCCCTGTTCCTTGCTGCCGCTGATGAAGTTCTGCATCTCGCGCGGCGGATATTTTTCGTCGTCAACGTTCATCGCCTTCATCAGCCGCTTGATCGCGGAAAGCTGGTCGCCGGAGTCGAGTATCTGGAAAGTCTGCGGCAGATTCGCCTCGCGGTAATGCGCGCGCAACATGCGGTTGCACAGCCCGTGAAACGTGCCTATCCACAAGCCGCGGGAATTGATCGGCAGCATCGCGGTCAGGCGCGCCAGCATTTCCCTGGCCGCCTTGTTGGTGAATGTCACCGCGAGTATGCCATGCGGACTGACGGCGCCGGTACTGACCAGCCAGGCGATACGCGTGGTCAGCACGCGCGTCTTGCCGCTGCCGGCTCCGGCAAGGATCAGTGCGGACTGGTGCGGAAGGGTGACAGCTTGACGTTGTTCGGGATTAAGTCCGGAAAGCAGGGATGAATTCATGGAAGTGATTATGCCACAGCGTTGGTTGGCGGCATTGACGCGGAATCCGCGAACCCGTCTCATCGCTTGCCATTTCACATTAAAAACGGGGGACAGATTTGCATCTGCCCCCCGTTTGATTTTCCGCCCGTCTTTTACTTCTTCTTGTTCTCTATCATGGTGTGCATGATGGGCGCGAGAATGATTTCCATGGCATGGCTCATCTTGCCGCCGGGCACGACCAAAGTGTTGGCGCGTGACATGAAGGAGTTGGGGATCATCGCAAGCATGTAGGGGAAGTCCACGCCCCTGGGTTCGCGGAAGCGAACCACCACGAAACTTTCATCCGGGGTCGGAATGTCGCGGGCAATGAACGGATTGGAAGTGTCCACGGTCGCCACCCGCTGGAAATTGATGTCGGTGCGCGAAAATTGCGGGGTGATGTACTTGATGTAGTCCGGCATGCGGCGCATGATGGTATCCACCGTTGCTTCGGCAGAATAGCCGCGTTCTGCCCCGTCGCGGTGGATCTTCTGGATCCATTCCAGATTGACCACCGGCACCACGCCGATGCCCAGATCCACATGTTTGGCGGCATCCACCTTGCCATCATCGGCAACCAGGCCGTGCAGGCCTTCATAGAACAGCAAGTCGGAACCCTTCTCGATATCTTCCCATGGAGTGAATACGCCGGGCTTCAGATCCTTGAGCTTGAAATGCTTGTTGTGCAGTTCGGCCTCGGCATCGCTATGCACATAGTAGCGGCGCTTGCACATGCCGGTTTTGCCGTAGATCTTGAAGGTTTCCTCGATCTTGTCGAAGTGGTTGGCTTCCGGGCCGAAGTGGCTGAAGCTGTTGTTGCCGCCCTTGGCGGCAGCGGCAGCGGCGGCGCGAAAAGCCATGCGGTCCAGACTGTGCAGGCTGTCGCCTTCGATGACCGCGGCGGTGATCTTTTGGCGGCGGAAGATATTTTCAAAGGCACGTTTTACCGTTGTGGTGCCGGCACCGGATGAACCGGTCACGGCAATCACGGGATGTTTGCGGGACATAGTGAACTCTCCTGAGGGTATTTATAAAAATTTTAGGCGGCGATTCTAGCAGAATGCCTTCCTTTCATATAGCGGCACTGTTCCGGGCGAACGATGCCGCTATAATGGCGGCCTCGTCAAACCATGCAGAGACCAAATGCAACAGGATCACCAGCCCACCAATTACGAACACAAGGCCATCGAAGCAGCCGCGCAACAGCACTGGGATCAGACCCGGGCATTTCGCGCCACAAAGGACGCGGGCAAGCCCAAATATTACTGCCTGTCGATGTTCCCCTACCCTTCCGGCAAGCTGCATATGGGCCACGTGCGCAACTACACGATAGGCGACGTGCTGTCGCGCTGGCACAAGATGCGCGGCTACAACGTGTTGCAGCCCATGGGCTGGGATGCTTTCGGCCTGCCCGCGGAAAACGCCGCGATCCAGAACAGGGTACCGCCCGCACAGTGGACTTACGACAACATCGCCTACATGAAGCAGCAGCTGAAGTCGCTGGGCTTCGCGATAGACTGGTCGCGCGAACTGGCGACCTGCAGGCCGGACTATTACAAATGGAACCAGTGGTTGTTCCTGCGCATGCTGGAGAAGGGCATCGCCTACAAAAAGACCCAGGTGGTGAACTGGGACCCGGTAGACCAGACCGTGTTGGCCAATGAGCAGGTGATAGACGGGCGCGGCTGGCGCACCGGCGCCATCGTCGAGAAGCGCGAGATTCCCGGATACTATCTCGGCATCACCCAGCTCGCCGAAGAGCTGCTGGCCGACCTGGACAAGCTGCCGGGCTGGCCGGAGCGCGTCAAGACCATGCAGGCCAACTGGATAGGCAAGAGCACAGGCGTTCGCTTTGCCTTCACGCACGACATCCGCGATGCAGCAGGTGCTGCCATAAACGACGGCAGGTTGTGGGTGTTCACCACCCGTGCCGACACCATCATGGGCGTGACCTTCTGCGCCGTGGCTGCCGAGCATCCGCTGGCCGCGCATGCCGCCAAAAGCAATCCTGAACTGGCAGCTTTCATAGCCAAATGCAAGCACGGTTCCGTGATGGAAGCCGACATGGCGACGATGGAAAAGGAAGGCATGGACACCGGACTGAAAGTGGTGCATCCGCTGACCGGCGAACAGGTGCCGGTATGGGTAGCCAACTATGTGCTGATGAGCTACGGCGACGGTGCGGTGATGGCGGTGCCTGCACACGACGAACGCGACTTCGGGTTTGCGAAGAGATACAACTTGCCAATCACGCAGGTGATAACGGATGGCATCGAAATTCAGAGAAAACTGGGGAAAGATTTTCTCGGCATCGACTACGCATACCACGACTTCAACATAGATCAATGGAAGCAGTGGTATGGTGACAAGAATCACGGCGCCTGCGTCAATTCCGGCAAGTACGACGGTTTGGGTTACCAAGATGCAGTAGACGCGATCGCCGCCGACCTCGCCGCCAAAGGACTGGGCGAGAAGAAAGTACAGTGGCGTCTGCGCGACTGGGGCATCTCCCGCCAGCGCTACTGGGGTTGCCCAATCCCGATCATACATTGCGACAGCTGCGGCTCCGTGCCGGTGCCGGACGATCAGTTACCGGTGAAGCTGCCGGAAGACTGCGTGCCGGATGGTTCGGGCAATCCGCTGCTCAAGCGCGCCGACTTTTTGAATTGCACCTGCCCGAAGTGCGGCAAGCCGGCGAAGCGCGAGACCGACACGATGGACACCTTCGTCGATTCGAGCTGGTACTACTCCCGTTACGCGAGCGGATTCATGAGCGACGCGATGGTGGACGAGGAGACCAATTACTGGATGCCGGTGGACCAGTACATCGGCGGCATCGAGCACGCGATACTGCACCTGCTCTACTCGCGCTTCTGGACCAAGGTGATGCGCGATCTCGGCCTGGTAAAATACGACGAGCCGTTCGCAAACCTTTTGACGCAGGGCATGGTGCTCAACCATATCTACTCGCGCCGCACCGACAAGGGCGGCATCGAATACTTTGCACCGGAGGAAGTGGAAATTATCCATGACGCAGCCGGTAAAATTGCGGGCGCAAAAGCCCTTAGCGACAGCCAGCCGGTCGAGTTTCAGGGCATGGGCACGATGTCCAAGTCCAAGCGCAACGGCGTGGACCCGCAAGCGCTGATCGAACAATACGGCGCCGACACCGCGCGCCTGTTCATGATGTTCGCCTCACCGCCGGAACAGACGCTGGAATGGGCCGATTCGGGCGTGGAAGGCGCGCACCGCTTCCTGAAGCGCCTGTGGGCGTTCGGCAATGCGCTGTCCCCCGAAGCTGCAAGCTCGATGCCGGCCAAGCTGCCTGCGAGCCTTGCAGACATCCGTCGCGAGGTACATCTGACACTGAAGCAGGCCAACTACGACCTTGGCAAGCATCAGTTCAACACGGTGGTTTCCGCCGGCATGAAGATGCTCAATGCGCTGGAGAAGACATCGAATGATGCCGGCGGCGGGTGCATCGCAGTGGCTCGCGAGGGGTTTTCCATCCTGCTGCGCCTGCTGTCGCCTATCTGTCCGCACATCACCCATGCACTGTGGCGCGAACTCGGCTACGGCGACGACATCCTGCACGCCCCCTGGCCGGAGCCCCTGGAGGCGGCGCTGGAACAGGACGAGATCGAGCTGGTACTGCAGGTGAACGGCAAGCTGCGCGGCAGCCTGCGCGTGGCGAAGGATACCGACAAGGCGACGCTGGAGCAGCTGGCGCTGGCGCACGAAGCAGTGCAAAAACAACTCGCCGGCGGCATGGTGAAGAAGATCGTTGTCGTGCCCGGCCGCCTGATCAACGTCGTCGCCTAGGAGCCGGCCATGCGCTCACCTACGCAATTGCTCGTCCTGCTGCTGACCACCCTGATGCTGGGTGCATGCGGCTTTCATTTGCGCGAACAGGCGGCGATGCCATTCAAATCTATTTTTGTGGATACAGGCAATCCGAAGTCACCCTTTATAGCCCAGATAAGGTTTGGCCTTGATTACGACAAAGTAGCTCAGGCAGCATCTGCCAAAACGGCG
>DAICZN010000123.1 GCA_027311105.1 Gallionella sp. | reverse complement strand
GCCCATTGCCGTTGTTTCCCGGCCTTGATGCGGTTATCATGCGCGCCATGAAGTCTGCCCGCCTGTTTCTGCCATTGCTGTGCGCGTTCTCCCTGCTGTTTGCCCAGCAGGCCGGAGCGGCGCACACCCTGAGCCATGCGCTCGAGGAACAGTCGCAGCATGACAAGCACTCGTCTGATTCCCCCGCCTGCGAGAAATGCGCCGCTTATGCGCAGCTGGGCAGCGCGCTCAGCGCCGGCACTACAGTTTTCACTCCGCCGCAGATATCAGGCGTAACCATACGGCGCAGCACTGCCAGCTTCCAGACCATCCACCTTCTTGCCGCCGTTGCGCGCGGCCCCCCTGCACTCTTCCAGGCTTACGCATAAACGCCCGCCCTGCGCCGCTTGCGCGCAGGGCGGGTTTTGCAACAAAGTTGGAGGAATACCATGTTTAAGCACGCCCTTTTGTGCGCGGCACTATCCACACCCCTGTGCGTCCACGCTGCCGACAGCCAGCAACCGGCTCCGGCAACCGGGCAGAATGAACCGGCAACTGCAACAAGCAACAAGAACACCATACAGGGCCTGGTCAGGGATACCCTGGGGCGGCCGATTACCCTGGCAGGCATCACGCTCAAGGCGGCCGGCGGAGTAGTGGCGGGACACGCCACCAGCGACGCACAAGGACACTTCGCTTTTACCGCGATAGCACCGGGCACCTACGCGGTGCTGTCGGACAAGAGCGGCTATGAAACCGGCTCCTCGATAGTCACGCTCTCGGACGGGACGGCAAGCACCACGATCACGCTGGCCGCTTCCCAGGCGCAGGAGATAGACATCAGCGCAACACGGCTGGATACCGCCCGCAATGGCCTGTCGCCCAAGACCGGCGGGAGCGTTTACCATTTCGGCAGCAAGGATATCGAGAACTTGCCGCAGGGAGAAAATACCCCGCTCAACGAGGTGTTGCTTCAGGCGCCCGGCGTGGTCAATGATTCCAACGGCCAATTTCACATCCGCGGCGAGCATGCCAACACCCAATACCGCATCAACGGCGTTACCCTTCCGGAAGGCATCAGCGGTTTCGGCCAGGCGCTGGATGCCCGCTTCGCGCAGGGAATCAATCTGTTGACCGGA
Source organism: Gallionella sp. (assembly GCA_027311105.1). Taxonomy (GTDB): domain Bacteria; phylum Pseudomonadota; class Gammaproteobacteria; order Burkholderiales; family Gallionellaceae; genus Gallionella. Next base: position 13,916 of record DAICZN010000123.1, on the reverse strand, counting down.
GCCTTGCCTGCCCAATACGGCTACCGCACCGCGGGCGTCATTGAAATCAACACCAAAACCAATTTTGAAGGCGGCGGCCATGTCGATATGTACGGCGGCAGCAACCAGACCTACAACCCCAGCGTTGAATACGGCAGCACGCAGGGCAAGCTGTCCTACTTCGTCGACGGATCGTACCTGACGGACAATGTCGGCATCGCCAACACCACCTCCAGCGTCAACCCCATACATGACACCACCCAGCAGGCCAAGGGGTTCGCGTTCATGTCCTATCTGCTGAATCCGGACACCAAGCTGAGCTTCATGTTCGGCAGTTACGACGGACGATTCCAGATCCCCAACACCCCCGGCCAACCAGCGGACCCGAATCACCTGGGGATACTGCCGCAACTTGGCTTGAGCGGATACAACTCGGCCACGCTGAATGACAATCAGCGTGAAATAAACCGTTACGCGGTGAGCACTTTGCAAAGCTCGCTCAACGACAACGTCGATTACCAGGTCTCCCTGTTTACGCGCTATTCCAGCCTGCATTACATCCCGGGCACCACCGGGGACCTGGCTTTCTACGGTGTCGCTTCGGATGTTTTTCGCAGCAGCACAAGCAACGGTATCCAGGCCGACGGCAGCGACCGCCTGAACGACAAGCATACGCTGCGCATGGGCATGTTCGGCAGCGTCGAAAATATCGTCAGCAACAACAATTCCACGGTGTTCCCCGTGAATGGCACGGGCCAGGTTTCGGGATCAGCCACCAACATCGCCGATAATGTCGCCAAGAACGGCAACACCCTGTTCGGGGTTTACCTTCAGGACGAATGGAAAGCCACCGCCAAGCTGACCGTGAACTATGGCGGCCGCTTTGACCAGGTCAATGCCTACGTCAACGAACACCAGCTCAGCCCGCGCATGGGGCTGGTTTACAAGAGCAACGAGCTGACCACCTGGCACACCGGCTATGCCAGATACTTCACGCCGCCCCCGACCGAACTGGTTTCAACCGCCGACCAGGCGCTGTTCGCTGGCACCACCAACGCGGCGCCGGGACAGAATTCGATGGTCAAATCGGAACGGGCAAATTATCTGGATGCAGGCGTCACCCATCAGTTGACCACGACGGTCAATCTGGGCATCGACACTTTTTACAAGCAGAGCCAGAACACCCTTGACGAGGGGCAGTTCGGACCGGCGCTGATCATGACCCCGTTCAACTATGCGCAGGGCAAGACCTACGGTGTCGAATTGACCGGCAACTACAAATCAGGCGACTTGTCCGGCTATGCCAACCTGGCCAGAACCGTCAGCATGGCCAGGGACATCATTTCCAGCCAGTACCTGTTCGACCAGGCCACGCTCAATTACGCGGCGAACAACTGGGTCAACGTCGACCATGAACAGGCCCTGACAGTTTCGACCGGCGCAGCTTATGTCTGGTCCGGTACCCACCTGAGCAGCGACCTGATGTACCAGAGCGGATTGCGCAACGGCTTTGCCAACACCACCAGCTTGCCCGGCTATACCGTGCTGAATCTCGGCGCAAGCCGCAAAATGACGCTCTACGGGATAGGCGAAGTCGAGACCCGGCTGGTCGCCGACAATGTGCTGGACAAGGTTTACCTGATCCGCGACGGCACCGGTATCGGTGTATTCGCGCCGCAGTATGGCGTGCGGCGCGGACTGTTCCTCGGCCTGTCCAAACAGTTGTAAACCTGATCATCCCCCGGATCATTCAGCGATAACCCATTAAAGGAAGCAGACATGCAAGAAATCTCCGAAGCAATCCAGGCCATGAAATTCGGCGGCGCGACCATCTACCCGCTGCTGATCCTGGCAATTCTGGCGCTGGTCATCATCATCGACAAACTCTATCTGTACCGGCGCTTTGTGCGCCTGCCGAAATCCCTGTTCAGCCTGATCGAGACCTATAATTTCTCCTGGCAGAATCTGGAACAGGAACTGGCTGCACTGCCGCCGGAGAACTATTACGCGAGATTCTTCCGCATCGTGCAGGGCAACCTGGACAAGCCGGTATGGTGGCTGGAGTCTCGCGCCGCCGACGAAGCGCAACTGATCGAGGAAGGCATGGGGCGCGGCATGTGGGTGCTGGAAACCATCGTCACCGGCGCGCCGCTGCTCGGCCTGCTCGGCACGATCACCGGCATGATGCACGCATTCAACCTGATAGGCGGCACCGGGCTGGTCGACCCCAGCGGCGTCACCGGCGGCGTCGCGCAAGCGCTGATCGCCACTGCCTTCGGCATCTTCATCGCGGTGTTCGCGCTGTTCGGCTTCAACTTTTTCTCGCGCCGCCAGGTTCAGGTGCTGGAAGAAATGGAGAGGCTGGGCACGCGCATGATAGACAATATCCGGCTGAACCAGCAGCACCCCCCTGGCGCTGTCGCCAGCCAACCATCGATGGAAAAGCAATGAGGGGCCAACCATGAAGCTGCGCAAATCCCGCGAGTACAAACGCGGCCGCATCGAGATCATCCCGATGATAGACGTGATGTTCTTCCTGCTGGCCACTTTCATGCTGGCTTCGCTGTCGATGCAGAACCTGCACTCGCTGCCGGTCGACCTTCCCAAGGGGCACGCCGCACCGATGCAGGCCAAGACGCCGATCACGCTGACCATCACCTCCGACAGCCGGATATTTCTCGACAAGACCCCGGTCACGCTGGATACGCTGACAGCCACGCTGCAATCCATGCTGAGCGGCCCGGATGCCAGCATCATCGTCGCCGCCGACAGCAGCGCGCCCAACGGCATCACCGTGCAATCCATGCTCAAGGCCCGCGCCGCGGGCGCGCAACATTTCCTGATCGCGGTCAAGCATGTCGACTAGCATTTTGCCCTGGGTTGCCCAGGCGAGGCCGGATTCACCCTGGCGGCGGTTGCACTGGACGCTGCCCCTGGCGCTGCTGATCTGCGCAATCACGTTCAGCCTGTTTGCCTATTCGATGTGGCGTCCCGTGCTGCACTCCCCCGACCCCACACCGGTCACTGCCGAGCTGGTCGAACTGCCCGCCCCGGCACAAGCCCAGCCGCAGGTTCACCGGAAAACAATCGAACAGCCCAAAATCAATCCCGCTGTGCAACCCGAACCCGCGCTTCCCGCGCAACCCAGCGTGAAGACTCCCCCGCCGAGCGCCGCTGCTGTCTCTGCGCCGCCACCGCCTTCCCCGGCAAATGAAAATCATGGCGCGCAGGCGCTGGTTCAGCCCATGCCGGTGATACCGGACGAATTGCGCGAAGAAGCGATGAACGAGGCGGCGACCGCCCGCTTTCAGATCGCCGCGGATGGCAGCGCAACGGTGGCGCTGGTCAAGCCCACACAAAATCCCCGGCTCAACAGGATGTTGCTGGACACCCTGAAAAACTGGAAATTCATGCCCGCGATCAAGGATGGCCAGCCGGTGCCCTCGGTCGAAGTAATGATCATTCACTTGCATGTCAACTAGCGGGAGCAAATGAATGGCGGTGCAATTGCTCAAAACGCTGCGCGCGGTTGCGCTGCTTGAGGCGACCAAGGGCATGCTGGTCATATTGACCGGATTCGGCGCGCTTTCGCTGATCCATCGCGATGTCCAGCAATTCGCCGAGCGGCTGGTCGGCCATTTGCACCTCAACCCGGCAAAACATTTCCCGCAGATCTTCATCGAAGCCGCATCCCATCTCACCGATGCCCGCCTGTGGACGCTGGCTGCATTTGCCGCGGCTTACGGGCTGGTGCGGCTGATCGAGGCCTACGGCCTGTGGCATGGCCGGCGCTGGGCCGAATGGTTTGCCGCCGCGAGCGGCGCAATCTATGTCCCGTTCGAGCTTTATGAATTGCTGCACAAGGTCAGCTGGGTTGCGCTGGGTGCGCTGGCGGTCAATCTGCTGGTGGTGGGTTTGATGCTGTTTGCGTTGCTGCGCAGCCACCCGGTGAAAGGCATCCCGCCCGCCTGATCCACCCTGAAAAACGCATTTCAGGCCACAGGGATCACAGAGATGAAAGTGCTTACCGCGCGGGAGTGCCCCGGGTCATGTCTCCTCCCAGTGCCTTGACCAGGCCGATGCTGTTGATGACGTTTTGGCGTTGCAGTTCGATTTGCGCCGTGTTCGCACTCAGGGTAATGCGTTCACTTTGCAGCACCTCGATTTGATTCCCCAGCCCGCCGGCGTAGCGGTATTGCGCCTGCTGCTGCGCGGCCTGTGCCGCCGACAGGGCTTGCCGTGCGCTGCCCAGGGCCAGGTTCAATGCATGCTGGCTGGACAAACCATCCTCCACTTCGCGCCAGGCGGTCAATACGGTATTGCGGTAACGGGCGGCAGACTCTTCCCACTGGGCCCTGGCCAGATCGCTCAGGGCCTGCAATTGTCCGCCGTTGAACAGGTTCAGCCCCAAGGCGGGTCCCACTGACCAGAATCGATTGGGCGCGTTGAGCCATCCCGCGGCGGATTTGCTTTCATAGCCGGTAGCGGCATTGAGGCTGAACACGGGGAAGAATGCCGCCCGCGCCACGCCTATCTGCGCGTTGGCAGCCATCACCGCACGTTCCGCACTGGCAATATCGGGACGCCTTTCCAGCAAGGTCGAGGGCAAGCCTATCTCCGGCTGCAGCGGCTGAGCATCGAATGTGCGCGTGGCAGGCAAGGCAAAGTTGTCGGGATTCGCGCCGACAATCAGGGCGATCGCGTGCTCCAGCTGTTTGCGCTGACCCTGCAGGGCGAACAGCTGGGCGCCGGTATTTTGCAAGCTCAGTTGCGCCAGGTCGATATCGGATTCGGTGGCGAATCCCTGCTCCATCATTTTTTCCGTCAACTGCTTGTTCTCCCGCCAGTTGCCGGTCACATGCTGCAGCAGATCAATCTGCACGTCGGTGGCCTGCAGGTTGAAATAATCGGTGGCCAATTCGGCCTGTGTGGACAAGCGCAACGCGGCCAGGTCATCTGCGCTGGCCTGAGCCAATGCGGCGGCGGCCGTGCTGGCATTGCGCAAGGCACCCCACAAATCAATCTCGTAATTCATGTTCAGGCCCGTCGTATTATCCTGGTAGCCGGTATTGATGCCGGGAGGAAACAACGGCTTGTTCGACGAGATGCGCCCGTTTTGATGGGATGCATCGGCGCTGACCTGGGGATACAGTTCGGCATTCTGCGCGCGGGCAATGTCGCGGGCCTGCATCAGGCGTGCTGCGGCAGCCAGCAGGTTCTGGTTGGCGCCTTGCGCCCGCACTTCCAATTGATTCAATTGTGTATCGCGGAAGCTTTCCCACCAGGCGCCGGGCGCCGCCGGGGGCGCAGCGTGAACCTCCACCCAGTCCCCCGCTTCCCGATAGGCGGCGGCGGCAGTCATCTTGGGCGGTTCATAGGTAGGTGCCAGTGAACAGGCGCCCAACAGTGCCGCGCCGGCAAATAGTCCCGCACATTTGATCACGGCGCTTGCCCCGGTGGCCGGCTGCGCAGGCGCGGCACATGGACTGTGCGTGGCACTCATGATTTTTTCCGCTGCATCCTGGTCATTTCTTCCGGGGCGACGCGATCGCCTTCACTGATGTCATCCGGCGGACTCACGATGACCTGCTGGCCGGCATTCAAACCCTGGGTGATTTCTATCGCCCGCCCCAGGTTCTTTCCCACCGTGATGGGCTGCAAATGCACCGTGTTGTCGGGCAGCAATACCGCCATGAATGTGCCTTCCGCCCTGAAAATCAGGGCGTTCGCCGGCATCGTGACGACGCCCGGCGCGGAATGCTGACGGAAGTGCGCTTCGATATAAGCGCCCGGCAGCAGCGTGTTTTGCGGGTTGTCCAGCTGCAATTCAACCAGCACCGTATGGGTCACCGGATCGACGGCATGGGCGGTATCCGTGCATAGCGCGGACCAGGTACGGTCGGCCTGCCCGCGCACGCTGATGGGCACGACATCACCTTTATGAACCAGCGCGCCCTGGTCTTCCGGAACGGGTATGTATGCCCGCAATTTGCGCGTGTCCGCCAGATGGAAAAGCTCCCTTGCCTTGCCGTTGGCGGAACCCGTATCGATCATCGTGCCGATATCGATGTTGCGCACGGTGATGATGCCATTGTAGGGCGCGACTATCCTTTTATATATGTCCAGTTGATGGAAGCGCTCCAGGTTATTGCGGGCGGCCTGCACGGCAGCCTGCTTGGCGGCAGCGTCATACTGCTTGTTGTCCAGATCCTGCTGTGAAACTGTTTTGGTGGCCAGCAGCGTGGTGTAACGCTGCGCGGTGATCTCGGCCAACTGTGCATTGGCGACCGCGGTACGCAGGTCAGCCTCCGCCTGCAGGGCCTGCTGGACTATTTCGGGCGTCTCGATTTCGGCAATCAGCTGCCCCGCAGTGACGGCTTGCCCGATATCCACCTTCCAGCTTTTCAGGTAGCCGCTGGTGTGCGCGTATATGGGCGTCTCTACCCACGCCTGCAGCGTGCCCGGCAACACCAGCTCTCCGCCGGATTCATCAGACAGCGGATGCATCACACCGACATGCGGTACGGCTGCCTGTTCCGCATCACTCACCAGATCGGCGTGCGCCGCACGGCGGGAAAATATTCCCCATGCCACGGCGAGAATGGCGCAAAGCAGGACAATCAGGCCGATCAGGCGCATCCGCTTGAATGAATTCGGGGAAGACGGTGTAGGCATATTATTCTCCAGGGACAGGTGTGATTGCGCGCTTGTTGCGGCGCAGCAGGCTGAACAAGGCGGGCACCAGCAGCAGTGTCGCGGGGGTGGCAAACAGCAAGCCGCCGATCACGGCCCGGCCCAGGGGCGCATTCTGTTCCCCGCCGTCGCCCAGGCCCAAAGCCATCGGGAGCATACCGATCATCATCGCCAGGGCTGTCATCATCACCGGGCGCAAACGGGTGGTGCCCGATTCCAGCGCGGCATCCCGCGAACTCAATCCGTCGCTCAGGCGTTCCCGGGCAAAGCTCATGATCAGGATGCTGTTCGCCGCACCCACCCCCATGCACATGATCGCACCGGTCAGCGCGGGCACACTGAGCGTGGTGTGCGTCAGGAACAGCATCCACACGATGCCCGCCAATGCGGCTGGCAACGCCGCAATGACAATGAGCGGATCCAGCCAGGATTGAAAATTCACCACGATCAGCAAATACACCAGCACCACCGCGCCCAGCAACCCCCATTCCAGGCTGCCGAAAGACTGCTCCATGGTTTGCACCTGTCCGCGCAGGGTAACTGTGCTGCCTTTGGGCAGGTTGTGCACATTCGCGGCAATGATACGTTGCAGTTGGGTCGCCACATCGCCCAGGTCCGTGCCTTGCACGGCACCGAATATATCCAGAGCGGGCTTGACATTGTAGTGACTCACTACCGCCGGCCCGGTGCTGTGTGTAAAACTGGCCAGGTTGGACAAGATCTGCGGCGCCGTGCCTGCGCCTATGGATATCGGGGTTTGCCCGAGATCATTCAGGTTTTGCATGCGGTATTGCGGCACCTGTGCCACCACGTTGTATTGCACGCCATTTTGCGGGTTAACCCAAAAACTGGGCGCGTTCTGGAAGCTGCCCGACAGGCTGGTCAGCAAATTATTCGCCACATCCTTTTCCGAGTAGCCCAGAATCTGGGCATTATTCCGGTTCATCGAGACATCGATCTGCGGATAATCGAAGGCCTGCTGCACATGCATGTCCACCGCACCCGGCACCCTGCGCACCTGCGGCAACAGCTTGGCCACATACGCCCGGTTGGCTTGCAAATTATTGCCCGACACCTGGATATCCAGCGGCGAGGGCAGGCCGAAATTAAGAATCTGGCTGACGATATCCGCGGGCAAAAACGAGAAAGTGGTGCCGGGAAATTGCGCATTCAACGAACGGCGCAGCTTGCGCACGTAGTCCGCAGTAGCGCCATGCCCGGGGGTCAGGCTGATGTATATGTCGGCATCGCCGGGGCCTATCGGGGCCGAGGTGCTGTAGGACAAATTGATGCCGCTGTAGGGCAGGCCGATATTGTCGATAATACTGCTGACCTGATTCGCGGGAATGGCGGCGCGTATCGCCGTTTCAACGCGGTCGCACAATGCCGCCGTGTCTTCGATGCGAGTGCCGGTTGCGGCGCGGATATGCAATTTGATCAGCCCTGCATCCACCTGGGGGAAAAAATCCTCGCCTATCCACGGGCTCAGCAGGAACGAGGCTGCAATGGCCGCGTAAAACATCACCAGGAAACGGCGCGGCCTGGCCAGCACCGCCTCAAGAATCAGGTGGTAGGCGCCGCGGAAGCGGTCAAAAGCCGCCTCGAAGCGCAGTTGCAAACGCGATCCCCAATGCCTTGGATGGAGAGCCCCGCCGGCATGATGGGCTTTCAGCCAGTACTTGGCCAGGGTGGGCACCAGCGTGCGCGACAATATCCACGATGCCAGCATCGCAAACACCACCGCTTCCGCCAGCGGAACAAACAGATATCTCGACACCCCGGGCAACAAAAACATCGGGATGAACACGATGCAAATGGCCAGCGTCGAAACAAGAGACGGCATCGCAATCTGGCGCGCGCCATCCAGAATGGCCGTTTCGGTATCCTTGCCCTGCTCCAGATGCCAGTTGATATTCTCTATCGCAACGGTGGCATCATCCACCAGTATCCCCACCGCCAGGGCCAGGCCGCCCAGGGTCATGATGTTGATGGTTTCGCCCAGCCACGACAAAACGATAATCGAGGAAAGCACCGACAGGGGAATCGAGATGGTAATGATCAGCGTGCTGCGCCATGAGCCGAGAAACAGCAGGATCATCAAGCCGGTCAGGGCTGCCGCGGTGATACCTTCACGGATCACGCCGTTGATCGCGGCCTGCACAAAAACAGACTGGTCGCCCATGGTTTGCAGGGTCATGCCCTCCGGCATGTCGTTGCGCACCGAGGGCAGCAAATTTTTAATGCCGCTGATAATGTTGAGTGTCGAGGCTGTGCCGGTTTTCAGTATGCTCATCAACACCGCATGATGGCCGTCTATCCTCACCATATTGGTTTGCGGCGGTGAGCCGTCGTGAACATGCGCCACATCGCGGATGTGAATCAGCGTGCCCTTTACGCTGCGCAGCGGGATGTCATTGATGGCTTCGATGTTGCTGAAGCTGACATTGAGCTTGATGAAATACTCCTTGTGCCCGATTTTTTGCGTGCCCGCCGGCAGGATCAGGTTCTGCTCGGCCAACGCGGTGGTCACATCCTGGGCGGATATTCCGTAAATGCGCAAAGCCTGCGGCTCCAGGTCCACCTGCACCTGGCGTATCGCGCCGCCATAGGGAAAGGGGATGGAAGCTCCCGCAACGGGCGACAACTGGGTACGGATAAAATTGTTGCCGAAGTCGAACAGCTCGGCACCGGTGAGCCGCGCACTGGCCAGGGCCAACTGGATCACCGGAACACTGGACGCGTTGTAAGCCAGAATAAACGGCGGCATAGTGCCCGGCGGCATGTTGCGCAGCAATGTTTGCGAAATGGACGTGATTTGTGCCACTGCAAGGTCTTCGTTGACGTTGGGCTGGAAGAAATACTTCACTACCGCGATGCCATTGAGCGACTGCGACTCAATGTGTTCGATATTGTTAACCGTGGTGGTGGCCACCCGCTCACTGAACGTGGTGATATGGTTGGCCATATCCTCCGGCGGCAAACCCGAGTAACTCCAGATTACCGAAACAACGGGGATATTGATATTGGGGAGAATGTCGGTTGGAGTGCGCAGTATGCTGAATGCACCCAGCAGGACGATCAGCAGCGCCATGACCAGGAAGGTATAGGGCCGCTGCAGCGCAATTCTGACTATCCACATAAGAAAAATTTAAAAAAGGATTAAAACCCGGGTGCCGGGAAACACACCACCAAACCGGGGGGACTCACATTAAAAGCCCGCCTCGTCCGGTCTCATGAAAGACTTCAAGAGGTGCGTAAAGACTTCAAGAGGTGAATTCAGCCGGGGCGGTTGCGGGTTCGGATGATTCATTTTTTTCGCCGCTTTTGCAAGTATTATCTTTGCCTAATATGGAGCGGGCCCGAACGGCTGAAGTCCTGAACCGGTCGTGATGAAAGTCCAGGTGACCCTGTGAAAGAAAGGGGAAATAAAATGATGGTGAAAGATTGCCCGTTATCCCGGAAAGCCCGATAACCGGAATTCCCTCAATACCCGAGCGCCAGCCCGGTATTGCGCCGCGTGTCGTTCGCGCCGTAGTAGCGGTTGTCCCCCACGGGCTTGCCATTCAGCGACGGTGCGCCGACCAGGATCGCCGCGACGTGGTTGGCTTCCTGCGGCGGGCCGAACTTCTGGCCCCAGCCCTCCAGTGTCTTCTGCACCTCCGGGCTGATCGCGCCCGGCTCGAGGTTGGTGTAGTCCGGCAGCCATTGCTGGTGGAAACGCGGCGCATCCACCGCCTGCTGGATGTCCATGCCGTAGTCGATCACGTTGAGCAGCGTCAGCAGCACCACGGTGATGATGCGGCTGCCGCCCGGCGTGCCCAGCACCATCAGCGTTTTGCCGTCCCTCGTGACGATGGTCGGCGTCATCGAACTGAGCGGGCGCTTGCCGGGCTCGATCGCGTTCGCCTCGCCCTGCACCAGGCCGAACTGGTTGGGCACGCCGGGCTTGATCGTGAAGTCGTCCATCTCGTCGTTCAGCAGCACGCCGGTGCCCGCGGCGGTAACCTTGGCGCCGAACCAGTCGTTCAGCGTGTAGGTGACAGCCACCGCGTTGCCCCACTGGTCGATGATCGAGTAGTGCGTGGTGTTGTTGCCCTCTTGTAATGCGGTAGAAGGGTGCGGGTAAACACCGGGCTTGATCAGCAGCGAATCACCGGCCCTGTCCGCGACTATCATCGCGCGTATTTTCTCGGCGTATTTCTTGTCGAGCAAAGTGGCCAGCGGATTTTTCACGAAATCCGGGTCGCCGAGGTAACTGTTGCGGTCGGCATAAGCGTGGCGCATCGCCTCGATCTGGTACTGCACCGCCTGTGCCGAGCGATAGCCCAGTTCCTGCAGCGGATAGCCTTCCAGGATGTTCAGCATCTCGCACAGCGTCACGCCACCCGAGCTCGGCGGCGGCGCGGAGACAATGCCGTAGCCGCGGTATGTGCACTCTACCGGCTTGAGCTCGCGCGTGCTGTACTCGTTCAGGTCGGCCTGGGTGATGATGCCCTTCCCCGCCCGCATGCTCGCGACGATAGCGCTGCCCACCGGCCCCTGGTAAAAACCGGCCGCGCCGTTCTCGCTGATCAGCTTCAGCGTCTGCGCAAGATCATGCTGCACCAGCTTCTGCCCGGCCTTGAACGGCGCGCCGCGGTGCAGAAAGATCGCCGCCGAGGCCGGGTCTTTCCTGAAATATTCGGTCGCGGTTGCCAGCATGTCGATGTCGCCCTGCTCGAGCACAAAGCCCTGCTGCGCATATTTGATCGCCGGGGCGAGCAGCCTGGCACGCTGCATCGTGCCGTATTCGGCACGCGCCCGCTCCATGCCCGCCACCGTGCCCGGCACGCCGGCCGCGAGGTAGCCGTAGGTGCTCGCACCCTGCACGACGTTGCCGTCCCGGTCGAGATACATGTCCGCGGTCGCGGCCAGTGGTGCCTTCTCGCGGAAGTCGATGAAAGTCTTGCGCCCATCGGCCAGTTGTATCGTCATGAAGCCGCCCCCGCCGAGGTTGCCCGCCGCCGGGTAGACCACCGCCAGCGCGTAGCCCACCGCGACGGCAGCATCCACCGCATTGCCGCCCGCCTTCAGCACGTCGACGCCGACGTGTGTCGCCAGATGCTGCGCCGTGACCACCATGCCGTGCTCGGCGGCGACCGGTGCCTGGGTAGCGGCCCGGGTCTCGGGCTGGCAGAGAGCGAGTGCCGCGGCAAGCAGGAATCTGGCGAGTGGCGTGGGTTTCATCATGAAGTGTGGAGTAAATCTGCAATGCCGTTGCAATATTGTATATGCAAATAATTCTGCCCGGTTCCTTTAGGGCCTCGACACATCCAATCTGCCCTTACGGCCTGAGCAGTTTGCGATTCAACAGCAGGGGCACGATACCAATGGCGAGGCCGCCCAGCCCGACGACATTGGTCGTGATGTCGAATGTGGGAATGCTGTAAACCGCGATATAAAACAGGAATGCGGCACTCAATGTCGGCCACAGGACCAGGAACACCAGGTTGTAGGTCGAATGGAACATCTGCTTCCGGTAGTGCCAGGCGCAAGCCAGCCCCGCCAGCCCGTAATAGAAAGCGACCTGGAATCCGATCGCGTTGATTGAATCCCTGATGATCAGGTTGACCGTCGGAAAATACGAGGACAGAAACAGGAAAAGCACCCCCAGGAAAGCAATGACTGCGGTTGCGACCCAGGGTGTCTGCCAGGTCTTGTGCAACAGGGCGTAGCGCGGATGAAGCGCGCCGTCCCTGCCCTTGGCGTACATGGTGCGGGTAAATTGCAGGATGGATGTTTCCAGCGTGCCGATGGAACTCAGCATGACAGCGATCACCGCCATATAGCTCCACGGTCTGGGAAACAATTTTTCGGCCACTGCAAATACGATGTTGGTGCCCGACTGCTCGATTTCACCGTCGGTCAGAACCATCAGGGTGATGGTGGCAAACGACAGGAACAATAGCAGCACGATCAGCATTGCCCACAGCGCGCCGCGTCCCGGCGCATGACCCGGATCCCGGGTTTCCTCGTTCAGGTTGACCGTCACGTCCCAGCCCCAGAAATAAAACAAGGCGATGAGTGCACCGGCAGAAAATGATTGTGGCGTGAACTGGGCGACGGAAAACCACTGCAACGAAAACGGATGCACCGGCGATGCACCATATTTGACGATGGCCAGCACCACGATAGTCACCAGCACCGCCACTTCGATGCCGGTCATCACGACCTGTGTATAGCTCGTCGGTTTGATGCCTTTGACGACGACGGCACTCACCGAGAGCAGCCATCCGGCCGCGACCAGGGTGACCACCGACGGATTGCTGGCGAGTGCCGGCTTGAAGATCAGCAGCGTGGCGGTGGCAGCCGGGATCGTGGCGGACACCATGAACACCGACGAAGCCACCAGCAATGCCCATCCGGCAAAGAAACCCAGCACCGGATTGAAGATGGCTCCCACCCAGGCGTAGGACGCTCCGGCATTGGGGTTGAGGCGGTTGAGATGCACGTAGGCGAAGGTCACGCCGAACATGATCAAGCCGCAATACAACAGACTGGCCGGTGCCAGCGTCCCCACTGCAGCGGCCAGGGTGGCCGTGGTCGCGGCGATGCTAAAGGCGGGCGCGGTTCCCGCCACCCCCATGATGATGGATTCGCCGACCCCGAGTGAGTCCTGTTGCAGTCGTGCTTCCTGGTGCATCGTTTCACCTCCCTTGTGAGCGCAACCCATGCAGTACACCTCCATGCCGCACGGAGGATAGCATTCGCCGGCGTTGATTTGTCGTTCCCGCGCAGTGTCGCCGCCCGGGTTAGAATCAACACCTGCCTTCCGTCAATATTTGCGAATTCACCTTGCTTTCCGAACCTCACACTCCGATCCCGCTTTACCCGTCAATGGCCGGGCAGATTCCTCCACTGCGCATCTCCCATCTCCGCCAACGTCTGCGTGACCTCGGTGCCAAACCGTGCCACGAAGATCGTCTGCTGCGCGGCTGGAGTCAAGTGTGCTCGTACGACAGGGCGCACAGCCCCGCAGAGAACTTCTTTCCGCTTGCACTGCGCAACGCGTTGCCCGCCATCGAGGCGGAATTGTTTGGGCTGGCGCGACTGCGCGGCGAACATCCCGCCGGTGAAGGTGTCGCGCGGCTGTTGGTGGGACTGGCCGATGGATCGATGGTGGAGAGCGTGCTGCTGCCGCGCGGCGGCTTGTGCGTATCGACGCAGGTGGGTTGCGCGGTGGGATGTGTGTTCTGCATGAGTGG
>DAICZN010000121.1 GCA_027311105.1 Gallionella sp. | reverse complement strand
CGTGCTGGTGTTCCGCGATGTCACGGGGGAATATGCAGCGCAGCAGGCCCTTAGCGACCAGCAGTTCTACACGCGTTCCCTGATTGAATCCAACATAGATGCGCTGATGACTACCGATCCGTTCGGCATTATCACCGACGTCAACAAGCAGATGGAGGCGCTCACCGGTTGCACGCGCGACGGGCTGATCGGCGCACCGTTCAAGAATTATTTCACTGAGCCGGAGCGCGCCGAGGAGGCCATCAAGCTGGTGCTTGGCGAGAAAAAGGTCACGAATTACGAACTTACCGCGCGCGCCAGGGACGGCAGGGAAACCGTGGTGTCCTACAACGCGACCACCTTCTTCGACCGCAACGGGAAGCTGCAGGGCGTGTTCGCCGCCGCGCGCGACATCACCGAACGCATCATCCTGGACAAGGTGCTGCAGGATAATAATGCCGAGCTGGAGAGCGCAAAATTCATGGCTGAAAAAGCCAACCTCGCCAAATCGATTTTCCTTTCCAATATGAGCCACGAGCTGCGCACCCCGCTCAATGCTATCCTCGGTTTTACCCAGTTGCTTGAGGGCGGGAAACCGCCGCCAACCCCATCCCAGGTAGTGATGCTGCAACAGATTATCAAGGCGGGATGGTACCTGCTGGAGCTGATCAACCAAATCCTAGATCTCGCGTTGATCGAGTCCGGCAGGCTATCGCTGTCGCGAGAACCTGTGTCACTAACCGATGTCCTGCACGAGTGCCAGGGCATGATCGAATCCCAGGCACAGCAGCGCGGTATCAAACTGACTTTCCCGCACTTCGACACCCCTTGTTTTGTCAGTGCCGATCGAACACGGGTCAAACAGGTTCTGATCAATCTGCTCACCAATGCGATCAAGTACAACAGCAAACAGGGGGCGGTCGAGGTGAAATGCACCAGCACACCGGAACGCGTACGCATCTGCATCACTGACAGCGGTGCGGGCTTGCCTCCGGAGAAACTGCTGCAGCTTTTTCAGCCGTTCAATCGTCTCGGACAGGAGAAGGGCTGCGAGGAAGGGACAGGTATCGGCCTGGTTGTGGCGAAACAGCTGGTTGAACTGATGGGCGGCACAATCGGCGTAAGAAGCAACGTCGGAGTGGGCTGCGAATTCTGGATCGAACTGATACTGGATATGACACCGCAACTTGACGCCGGAAATATCATGGTCACGGATTTTCTGCTGCAAGCCAGGGCGGACGCAGCGATGCACACCCTGCTTTATGTGGAAGATAATCCGGCCAATCTGATGCTGGTCGAGCAAATAATTGCGGAACAACCGCATGTGCATATGCTGAGCGCGCGCGATGGCAACCTTGGCATCTCGCTTGCGCGCGCCAATCTTCCCGATGTGATTATGATGGATATCAATCTGCCCGGTATCAGCGGAATCGAAGCCATGAATATTCTGCGCAATGACCCGACAACGATGCACATTCCGGTGATTGCCATCAGCGCCAATGCGATGTTGCGCGATATCGAGAAAGGGTTGGAGGCCGGATTTTTCCGCTATCTGACCAAGCCGATCAAGATCAATGAATTCTTGGGCGCACTGGACGATGCATTGAAAATTGCGGGCAATGTTCATTAACTGAAACCCGGTATCGGAGCGGTGTTCTTTTTCTGCACCACCAAGAGGGGAAGCGCCCGCTGATACTTTTGATCACGATAGTATCTGAATCAAGAAGCGGCTGTTTGGGCGACATGGGCCTGAATAAAAGGCAATTGCCGTGGCCGGAATATCCCAGCCGGACTTGCGGCTATTCCAAGGCTACACATCCGGGCCGGGCTTGCCTTAAGGAGTCAGAACTCCTTGTGCACGCGGAGCCCGAAAATCGAGACCGGCCCCCTATCCTGGTTATAAGCGGGATTGACGATGTACTGGTAATCCACAGTAAGCATCAGATGATCAACCGCACGCACGGAATAGGAATAATAACTTTCCATGATCTTCTCAAAACCGTAATGCGGAAGCTGCCCATCGCCTATCAATACACCCATCCCCCCGGCTGCAAAATAGTTGCGCGCCGCGCCGGACAGGCCGTTGGCGACCGTGGCGAAGCCGAATGTGTCATCCTGGCGCCCCCATTGGCTGCCCCGCAGGGATAGGCCCGCGGATACCGATTTATTGATATCGGTGAATTCAAAAGTCTCTTTTTTCCCCTGATTCATGCTGGCCCGGCTGAATACACCCAGGTTGGAAGTCACCTCCTGCTCAAGGTTTACCGCGAAACCAGACTGGGAACTGCCGTGCCTGACGAGTGAAGTATCCGGCGTATTGCTGGTTTGCTGGGCGAGTTGCACCGCGCTCGTGTAACTTCCCATCCTGCCCTGGTTGATATAACCCAGCAGTTTTACCTTGCCCGGGTGTCCCTGCAACTGGTGTCTTTCCTCGAGTTCCGCCACCCATTCGTGCTGGCCGAATGAGGTATCCAGTGTCGTGCCGTTCGGGATTTGGGAAAGGGCGAAGAAGCCGCCGCGCAATGTCCACCTGGATTGTGTCCATTCAAGCGATGCACCGTCAGTGTAGCCCCACGCATCAGCCGCATAGTCGAATGCTCCCGATTCCACAATCGACCAGTTCAGGAAGTCGGAGCGGGGATCATGCGCGTAGGTGTTGGTATCGAAGACATCGACAACGGAAAATTTGCCCATAGTCAGGATCACTTTGTCGCTGGATTGGGCCCCCCCCAGATAGTTTGCAGCCGGGTTGATGACCTGCTCGCTACCGCCCAAATTGACGGTTTGCCGGTAAAACAGCCTGGGCAACCGGAGATACGGGGCATTCGCACCCACCTTGTAGGCTTCACCACTCGGGAAGCCGGCCACGCCGGTGGTGTTGTTCAGTCCAAACCCCTGGTCGATTTCCGGATTGATCCATAGTTCTGCATTATTCGAGATGCGCGCCCCGGCAAACAGGGTCAGGTCGGTCGTTTCGCTGCTGTGGCTATTCGGATTCAAGCTGTTCTGGCCCGCGTAGGGTGACCTGAAGGCAGGATTCATTTGGGTGACGTTCGTGGCTTGACCGAGCACGTTCCAGGGTTCCTGTGCGGCTGGAGCAATGCTTGCAATTTGAGCGGTTGGTGTGACAGCGATTGCAGCGTAATTGTTGTCCGCAGCGGGTGCCCCTTGCACTCCTGCAGTCTGCGCCTGCGCAACATTGATAGAGCAGCAATAAAGACCCGCCAGCAAAGCTGCCAGGATTTGCCGTGCAATCGAAGTACTAATGTCTCCTGCCATCGCAGATATCAAATCAGGAAAACCTGAATAATATGAACATAGTGTTGCCCCAATATTGCGGTTCCAGTCATGGAGCATGGCATGGCGATATATTTCTCCCGGCAGGCGCGATTGCGGGGAAGTCGGTTTGCCAAGCTGGTTCGGATTGATCCATGCCGGCACAGCACAGCCGCGACGCGATGTGCCTGTGCAGGATGAGTTCTCTGCATCTCCATGCCTGACCCTGGAATTTTCCCCTGAATGTGTCTGGTCTTGAACCGGGCTCATTTTCCCTGTTTCGCCCAGGATGCAGGCAAGACGGCCTTGTTTGTTTTTTTTCCTGCGAATGAACAGCATGGTGCACCTCCTCGAGGCTATGGAATTATAGCTTGGGGCGGAAACGGCCATTATCGGAGACGCTTGCCGCCAGGATGGCGGCGCGTTGCAGGGGGATGAAACGCGCTACCTCGTTCCTGTATCAACGAGGTAGCGGCAAGAGGTTAACTCAGGACGTGCCCGTCGATTCAGGTTTTGATCGACTGCAAGTGTCCATGGCCAACTCCTGAAAATGAGAGGTGCGCACTTTACCCGCGCGGATTAGTTGCCGCAAGCAGATTTTCGGTAAAACATTCGTGCCTGGTGTTTGCCGGGGCTGCAGGCAAACGCCGGGCCGCCCCCGTGTCATGATATTTTCCTGCGGAACAGATCGGCCCGGATCGGCATGAAAAAATCCGCCCCGTCGGGAGTCATGTGCCGGTTGAATTTCAGGCGCACTTCTTCGTAAAGCTCCGGCGACAGCTTGTGCTCGGTATGAGTCACCCCGAGCACCAGCTCATCGAACTGCCTGAAATCGGTGAAATGCATGGGGGAAAGAAAAAATTTCTGCGTGACCAGGTCCAGCCGGTGCAGGGATACCGCGCGCATCTCGGCCGCAAATGCGGCTTCTCTCACCGCCTTTTCGTCATGGAACAGGCGGAGAATTTCGTTGAAGTCTCCCGCATAGACCGGTTCCGAAATATAAGCCAGTCCTCCGGGTTTCAATACGCGCTGAATTTCAGCGAACGCGTTGTCCATCAGTTCGGCAGGCACATGGTGCAGGGATTTGAACATCAGAACGATATCGAAGTCCGCGTCGGCTGCGGGTATCTTCTCGGCGCCGCCATAGCCGAAGCTGACGTTCGGCAGTTCCGTGAGTTGCCTGTTTTTGGCGAGCTGGATTTTGTCCACTTCCAGCGCAACAACCCGGGCGGCCTTTTGGGCAATGATGCGGGTCTTCTCCGCCTTTCCGCAGCCGAGTTCCAGCACACTGGCGCCTGCCAGCTGCAAAAGTTCATCGATCACATCTTCTTCCCTGGCGATCAGGTCGGCCCCGGGATTGGCGATATGCATTTTGTTCACATTCATTTTGATTCCTTTGGCTTGATATGGGCGGGTAAATGGAACGGCCGGACATTTTATCAATGTGGCCAGCCGGAAGGTTCTGTGCCGGTACCATGGCGAGCGTGTTTAATGCGGTCATCAAAGTCGGGCCCCCGGCAGCAGCGCAGGCCGCATGAATTTAAGCGGGATATTCAGCGCGGCTGACGAATGATTAATTTACAATGACAGGATGCTTGAATTCGGTTGCCTTGACGTTTGACGGGCAAACAGCCAAATTCTATTCATGGCACGTTAACACACTACCGGAATTATCCTGATGCCACCACTGCCTGCCGCCTATCACCTGGAGCACACACACAGATTCGACGAAGGGAACCCGCTCGCCGAAAAAAACACGCTGCGCGTGGCGGTTCTTACCGCGTTGATGATGTTGATCGAGATTGCCGGCGGCTGGTATTACAACTCGATGGCCCTGTTGGCCGACGGCTGGCATATGAGTTCGCATACAGTGGCCTTGGGACTTTCCCTGCTGGCTTATGTATTCGCAAGAAAATATGCCCATGATCCGCGCTTTTCATTCGGCACCTGGAAGATCGAGGTGCTGGGCGGATATACCAGCGCGATCTTTCTGGTGATGGTGGCCGGCTTGATGATCTATCAATCGCTCGAAAGACTGATCGCACCCAGCCAGATACATTACGACCAGGCCATTGCCATTGCAATAGTCGGCCTGCTGGTCAACCTTGCATCCGCGTGGCTGCTCAAGGGCGGGCATCATCACGATCACGCGCATGGCGCCCATGACCATCACGGCCACCATGACTTGAACCTGCGCTCGGCTTACATGCATGTGTTGGCCGATGCGGCAACGTCCGTGCTGGCGATCATCGCATTGTTTGGCGGCAAGCTGTGGGGTGCTAACTGGCTGGACCCGGTGATGGGCCTGGCAGGCGCGTTGCTGGTTGCGGTGTGGGCCTACAGTTTGCTGCGCGATACCGGCCGCGTGTTGCTGGATGCCGAGATGAACGCCCCGGTAGTGGCTGAAATTCGCGAGGTCATTGCCGCATCGCCGATCAAGGCCAGGCTCAGTGACTTGCATGTATGGCGGGTGGGCAAGGGAAAGTACGCTTGCATTCTGAGTCTCGCGACGGATAATGAGGCATCGCCGGAATATTTCAAGCAGCAGCTAAGTATCCACGAAGAGTTGGTGCATATCAGTATCGAGATCAACCGGATCGGCTGAAGATAACTAACAAGGGGTTTGCATGGCCGAATTATCGCGGGGTAAACACAATACTGCTTTGCGCTACCTGCCATGGCTGGCGGGGGTGGTTTTGCTGGCGGTTGCGGTTTGGTACTTCACGCGTCCCGCACCCCTGGTCGTGCGGTTGGACAGGGTTGAGCGCGGAACGGTGGAGGCGACGGTGAGCAACACCCGCGCGGGAACCATCAAGGCGTGCCGCCGCGCCAAGCTGGCCCCTCCGGCGGGTGGCCAGATCGCGCATCTGCTGGTAAAAAAGGGGCAGCGCGTAAAGGCCAACCAGATATTGCTGGAGTTGTGGAACAACGACCTGGAAGCTCAACGGCGTCTGGCGCAGGAGCAACTGGGAACGTCTCAGACTCAGGCGCATCAGGCTTGCGTGGAGGCCGAACTGGCTGAAAAAGAAGCCGCGCGCTCGCAGCTGCTCAGGGAGAAGGGATTCATCTCGGCCGAGGGGCTGGACCAGAAAGTTTCTGCAGCCAAAGTCAGCCGCGCCGGTTGCGAAGTCGCGCGCAGTCAAATTGACCAGAGCTATTCCCGGATTGCGGTGGCGAATGCCGGCTTGCAGCGCATGGTGTTGCGTGCGCCGTTTGCAGGTGTCGTGGCCGACATCAGCGGTGAGCTGGGGGAATACGCGACTCCTTCGCCTCCCGGCATTCCAACCCTGCCGGCTATCGATTTGATCGACGATAGCTGCATGTTCGTCAGCGCGCCTATCGATGAAGTGGACGCGGCTGATATCAAGTCGGGGCAGGAGGCCCGCATCACCCTTGATGCGATCAAGGGCAAGTCTTTTGCCGGCACGGTCAAGCGCGTCGCGCCCTATGTGCTGGAGATCGAGAAGCAGGCGCGCACCGTGGAAGTGGAAGTCGAGTTCATCGAGCCGCCCAAAAATGAAAACCTGTTGGTGGGTTACAGTGCCGATGTGGAGATCGTCCATGCCGTGCATCAAAATGTGCTGCGTATCCCCACCCAGGCATTGCTGGAAGGCAAGCGTGTGTTGCTTTACCGCGCTGACGGCGTGCTTGAGGATCGTGCCGTGACGACGGGCCTGGCAAACTGGGACTATACCGAAATCATTTCAGGACTGAACCAGGGCGACCGGATCGTGATGTCGCTCGATCAGGCAGGTATCAAGGCCGGGGTGCGCGTGCGGCCGGAAGAGCAAAAGCCTGTCCAATGATCCTGCTGGATAAAGTCAGCCGCAACTTCATGGTCGGCGATCAGCAGGTTGCCGCGTTGCGCGACATTGATCTGAATATCGCCGCGGGTGATTATGTTTCCATCATGGGGCCGTCCGGTTCCGGCAAATCCACCCTGCTCAATCTGATCGGCCTGCTGGACAGGCCGAGTTCGGGAACATACAGGCTGGATGGCGGTAACGTCACCGATTTGAGCGATGAGCAGCAAGCGAAGGTGCGCAGCGAAAAGGTCGGCTTCGTGTTCCAGTCGTTTCATCTGGTGCCGCGCCTGACTGCCGCGATGAACATCGAATTACCGCTGATTCTTGCCGGTATAGCCGTTGACCGGCGCAAAGCGCGCGTGCAACAGTTGCTGGAAGATTATGGTTTGACAGACCGTGCCGGTCACAAACCGGATCAACTTTCCGGCGGGCAGCGGCAGCGTGTGGCAATCGCACGGGCCACCAGCATGCACCCGGCCGTGTTGCTTGCCGATGAGCCGACCGGCAATCTTGACCAGTCCACCGGCAGAGAGGTGATGAATCTGCTCGAACAGTTGGTTGCACAACACGTTGCGCTGATCGTCGTCACCCATGATCCGGTAATTGGCAGCCGCGCGGCGCGCCAGATACACATGGTGGATGGCCGGATCATCAGCGGAAATTATGGCGCAGGCGGGCGCATGGACAGGGGATCATTAACCACGTAACACACGGTATGGCTCTGCAAGATAATTTGGACGGCTCATTCTGGCAAGCCCGGCAGCCGCATCAGATTCAACCGCCGGTACACGATGACGCAAATGCATAACAAGGTTTGCTTCCATTCCGGTTTTGTTTCGCCTGTTCCGTGTGTCCGTTGCCGTGGATTTTGGGGTGTTTAAGGTATGAAATTGATTGATGTCATGCGTTTTTCCTCCGGCAGTTTGCTCGGAAGTCGCGCACGCACTTTGTTGATGATCCTGGCGATGTCCATTGGTGTTGCTGCGGTGGTGGTATTGACCGGCCTGGGCGAAGGCGCGCGCCGCTATGTTGTCAATCAATTTTCGTCGCTGGGCACCAATCTGGTCATCGTGCTGCCCGGACGCACCGAAACCGCGGGCATAGGACCGGGGATGTTGCTCGGGCAGATCCCGCGCGAGCTGACGCTGGACGATGCGCAAGCCCTGTTGCGCAGCACGGCCATCGGCCGCGTTGCCCCGCTGACTATCGGTTCGTCGCAAATTTCCCGGGGCGCACTCAACCGCGATGCGGTGATTCTCGGTTCAACCGGCGATTTGCTGGAGGTGCGCCACATGAGCCTGGGCCAGGGGCAATTCCTGCCCGCCGGCGACATGAATTCAAGCGAGTCGGTGTGTGTGCTGGGCGCAAAAATCAGGCGCGAATTATTCGGCCAGGAGCGGGCCATCGGTGCCTGGGTGCGTCTGGGAGACCGTCGCTTCCGCGTGATTGGCGTGCTGGCGAGCCAGGGTGAGTCGATGGGCTTCAACACCGATGAGATCGTCATCGTGCCGGTCGCCTCGGCGCACTTGCTGTTCAATACCTCCGGTCTGTTTCGTATTCTGGTGGAAGCCAAAAGCCGCGATGCCATTGCGCAAGCCCAGAGCGATGCCGAACAGATTTTATTGCGCCGCCACCACGGCGAGCGCGACGTGACCGTAATCACCCAGGATGCCGTGCTGGCCACCTTCGACCGCATCCTGACCGCGTTGACGCTGGCGGTGGGCGGCATCGCCGCGATCAGCCTGGCAGTGGCGGGCATTCTGATCATGAACGTGATGCTGATCGCTGTCTCCCAGCGCATCAGGGAAATCGGTCTGCTCAAGGCCCTGGGCGCGACCGCCGCGCAGATCAGGAATTTATTCTTTGCCGAAGCGATCTTTCTTTCAGGTATCGGCAGTGTGGTTGGCTTGATCCTGGGTGAAGCCGGGGTACTGATGATAGGAAAAATCTATCCATCCCTGCCTGTGGTTGCGCCCTGGTGGGCAGTGCTGGCCGCCCTTGGAACGGCCATGGGCACTGGCATCATGTTCAGTGTGTGGCCGGCACGCCGCGCCGCCCAACTCGACCCGGTGATGGCTTTGTCGCGCTCTTGACTGATAATTCAGTATTTTCAACAAGTTGATTAAACCAGAAGATTCGGTCTTTGCTGCTTGATCGGGGCGCAGGCTGGGTAATTTAAGCGGGGAGCAGGGCTTGGGCGTTTTGTGTATCGCTGGGAGTATAATGCCGGCTTGCGGGCCGCGTGGTCCGGTATTAACTCGCAGAGAATAAAACATTGAATACGATTGGTTTTGCAGATTTAAAGCTGGCTCCCGAAATCCTCAGGGCGCTCACCGAATCCGGTTACTCCACACCCACACCCATACAAGCCCAGGCCATTCCGCTGGTTCTGGAAGGTTGCGATCTGATGGCGGGTGCACAGACCGGTACCGGCAAGACCGCGGCATTTGCTTTGCCCATGCTGCAAAAACTGTTGCCTTTCGCCAGTACCAGCACTTCACCCGCGCGCCATTCGGTGCGGGCACTGATCCTGGTGCCGACGCGTGAACTGGCGATACAGGTGGAAGAAAGCGTGAAGGCTTACGCAAAGTACAGTCACCTGAGATCCCTGGTGGTGTTTGGCGGTGTGGATATCAAAACCCAGACACCTTATCTGAAAAGGGGTGTGGAGGTGCTGGTTGCGACACCGGGACGTTTGCTTGACCATATCGAGATGAAATCGGTGCTGTTGAACCAGGTGCAGATGCTGGTGCTCGATGAGGCGGACCGGATGCTGGATATGGGCTTCATGCCCGACCTGAAACGCATACTTGCGTTGCTGCCCAGGCAACGCCAGAACCTGATGTTCTCGGCCACGTTCTCGAATGAGATCAAAAAATTATCGGCGGAGTTTCTCACCAATCCAAAGCTGATCGAGGTCGCGCGCAGCAATGCCACCGCCGAGAATGTCACACAGAAGGTCTATCTGGTCGAACAGGCGGACAAGCACGTGCTGCTCGCGCAGCTTTTGCGCGGCAGCGATGCGTCGCAAGTGCTGGTGTTCACCAAAACCAAGCTCACGGCGGGACGCCTTGCAAAACAATTGCAGAAGGAGGGCGTTGCGGCCGATGCGATCCACGGCGACAAGACCCAACTGGAACGCATGCAGGCACTCGAAGCTTTCAAGCAGGGCACGGTCACCGTGCTGATCGGGACAGATGTCGCCGCGCGGGGCCTGGATATCGACCAGTTGCCTATGGTGATTAACTACGAGATTCCGCATGCCCCTGAAGATTACGTCCACCGCATCGGTCGTACCGGACGCGCGGGCGCATCCGGCAAAGCGATTTCGCTGGTGTCGCCGGAAGAAGAAAAGTATCTGAAGGAAATCGAGAAGCTGATCAAGAAAGAGATCGAAAAAGAGACTGCGGTCGTATCGCATGCGGCCCAGAATAGCGCAAGGACAAACAGGGCACCTCGCGGCGAACATTCCGAGCGCAGTCAGGCACCGCGCGGTGAACATGCGGGCCGCAGCCATGCGCGGCCCGCCGCGCCGAAAAAACCCGGCCATGATCCGTGGTTCGACAAGCCTTACGAACCGAGCGCCAGCGCCGCTGCCGCAAAACAACCTGAGCAGCCGGACGGCAAACCCAAAAAAGTAGTTGCCGCGCTGTTTGTGCGCCGGCAGAGCTAGCGTGTAGGAGC
>DAICZN010000117.1 GCA_027311105.1 Gallionella sp. | reverse complement strand
CAGCCCGGTCTCTTCCGCCAGCGGAATGAATTGGGCGGGTGAAATCATTCCGCGCAAGGGATGTATCCAGCGTATCAGCGCCTCCGCCCCCAGCGGTTGATTCGAGCTGTCCATCTGGATCTGGTAATACAGCTGGAATTGTTGTTGCTCGAGCGCCTTGCGCAATTCACCCTCTAGTGAGAAGCGGCCGGTGATGCTGGCCTGCATTTGCGGGTCAAAGAAACGCAGGGCGTTGCGGCCGGCCTTCTTGGCCTGATACATCGCGATGTCGGCCTGCTTCATCAGTTCATCCGCCGCCGGCGAGTTGCCGTTAAACAGCGTGGCACCGATGCTGGCAGTGCCGTGGTAAGCGTGAGTTTCAAGCTGGTAGGGCAGGCTGAGGGCGGCAAGTATCTTTTTACCTATGACTTCGGCCTGCGTCACCGCTTCCATTGGTTGCTCGCTCAGGTTTTCCAGCATCACGACGAATTCATCGCCTCCCAGGCGGGCCACTGTGTCGCCTTCGCGGACACAGGACGACAGGCGCAGTGCCACCTGTTGCAGGAGCAGGTCGCCGACCCGGTGGCCGAGGTTATCGTTGATGTCCTTGAAATTGTCCAGGTCAATGAACAACAGCGCGCCTTTACAACAATTGCGAGCGTTGGAAAATTCCGCCTGATTAAGCCGGTCTAACAAAAGCCGCCGGTTGGGCAGGTGGGTGAGCGGATCATAGAATGCCAGATTGCGGATTCTTTCCTGTGCCGCCTTGCGCTCGGTGATGTCGATATGGGACCCGATATAGTGGGTAACGACCCCATGGCTGTCCTTGACCGCGCTGACGGTGAGCAATTCCGGGTATGTTTCCCCGTTTTTGCGTTTATCCCAAACCTCTCCGCGCCATCTTCCGGTGCGGACTATGGTCTCCCACATTGTTCGATAGAACTCGGCGTTGTGGCGGCCGGACTTGAGCACGCGCGGTGTCTGGCCCACGATTTCATCGGGCGTGTAACCGGTGTTTTCGGTAAAAGCCCGGTTGACCCGGACGATCACGCCGTTGGCATCCGTGATCATCATGCTTTCGTGCGACTCGAAAGCGGCTGCGGTGAGATGCAGGTCGGATTCGGCCTGCTTGCGCTCCGCAATGTTCATATGAATACCGGCCATTCTTGCGGGTTTTTTCGCATCATCCCACTCCACAACTTTCCCGGATGAATACATCCATAACCACTCGCCGGACTGGGTGCGCCTGCGGTACTCGGTTGCAACAGGCTTGTTGGAAGACAGACATACATTGACGCATTTAAGAACGGCGTCACGGTCATCGGGATGAATGTTGTCGATCCAGTTGCTTAAGGATGTCCGGAAGGTGGCCGGGTCAAATCCGAGCATGCCGGGATATTCGGGACTTACGCGAATCTCGCCGGACTTGATATTCAAATCGAACCAGGCCAGGTTTGCCGCGGCAAAAGCAAGCGCAAACTGCTCTTCATTCTCGCGCAGTGCCTCGCGGGCGCGCCGGGTTTCGGTGATATCCTCAAGGATATGGACAGAATAGAGATAAGCTCCCTGCGCGTCCTTTATCGTGGAGCTGCGTGAGCGGTAGATCCTGCCGTCCACCGCCACTTCCTCTGCCCCGGTATCTTCCTGCGCACGCAGGGCGCCGTGCAGGGGGGCATGGCTCTTCGGGAAAACCTCATGGTAAGGCTTGCCTAGAAGCTTGTGGTAAGCAACCCCGGCGCAGCGCTGGTAAGCCTTGTTGCAGCGCAGTATGCGGAAATCCCTGTCGTGCAGGAAGATCGGGTCGTCCACCGAGTCCAGCGCACCCAGCCATTCGCGGTGCGCATGTTCTATTTTATCGTGCAAATTGCCAAGTTCCGCAAGGCGGGTGCGCATCGGCCTGAAAACCAGAAACAGAAGCGCCGGTGAAACGAGGATGACGAGCAAGACCGGGTCGGCGAATTCAAACAGCATTCTTGCCGTATGGCCATCCCTGAGAACGGCCTTGGGGAGATGTTCGAACAGCGCAGCGACCAATAACCCGGCCAGCAGTATGACTGCTCCCACCGCGATCACCGCTCCCGAGGGCTTGTTCAAAAATTTCAGTAATTGCTTCATGGTGTGTTTTGAAAAAATTCCGGCAAGTTGTGCATGGTTCAATGTGTGGCACCAGGATTCATGTCGATATTTGAAACACGACAAAGGATTTGTCCTTCCTGCTTACAACAGGGCATTTCCCCGCTTTGCCTTGTAAAGGGCCTGGTCCGCCTGGGCAAGCAGGACGGGCATGGATTCGATGTCGTCTGTGTAGTGCGCAATGCCGGTTGAAATGCCAACCCTGGCGGTGTCGCCTGTGGAAAGGGTGACAGGTTCCGAGACCGCCTCGAAGATGCGCTTGGCCAGAAATTTGGCTGATTTGTCGTCGCCCTGACGAAAAAATATGGCAAACTCGTCACCGCCCAGACGCGCCACCAAATCCTCGGCACGCACCTGCTTCATCATGCGACGGGCAACCTCGCGCAGCACTTCGTCACCCGCGGCGTGGCCGAGGCGGTCATTGACCTGCTTGAAGTCATCCAGGTCCATGTAGAGAATGCTGAATCGCTCACCCGTGCGCCGCGCGTAGGCCATTTCGGATTTCAGGGTTCTTTCGAACTGTACCCGGTTGGCCAGGCCGGTCAGGTGATCGGTTGTAGCGAAGCGGCTTAGCAGGATGGTCCGTTGCCGGTTTTCCAGAACCGAGATCACCAGGCTGGAAAGATCACCCAGCAAAGCGCGCAGATCATCGCTGAGCACTCGTGGCCGGGTATCCACCACGGCGATGGTGCCCAGAGCATATCCTTGCTGGTCGATGAGGGGGCTGCCGGCGTAAAAACGCAGGTTGGGCGCATTCACCACCAAAGGGTTATCCCGAAAACGCGGATCCAGCCGCAGGTCTTCCACAACCAGCAGTTCGCCGGGCCGCATGATGGCGTGCGCGCAAAATGCAATTTCGCGATCAAGCTGCTGCACCCCAATTCCCAGTTGCGACTTGAACCACAGCCTGTCCGCGTCCATCAATCCGATGACTGCCGCCGGCGTGTCAAAGGCATGAGTCGCCGCCTTGGTCAGGGTGTCGAAATCAGCCTCCGGCGGAGTGTCGAGGATCCCGTAAGAATGAATAGCTTTGAGGCGCTGTGCTTCATTTTCGGGCAAGAGACATTGCATGGTTGGGTCGGGCATGATTTGATCCTGAAGTGAATAACAATATTTTTAGATTATGTACCAGCCATACCATGCGCAATTCTCATGCCACGAACATTGCAGTGGTGTTTGTCGAGGGAAGCAAGCCCTGCAGCGATAGGATGTGAGGGCAACCCGTGCAAAAGTGTCAAAGTGTCGTCTCGCGCTGTCATTTTTAAGTCAGCAGTCCGGGAACCATGGTGCAGCCATGCCGGCTATGCCGCGCGAAAATGCAGGCGCCGGGAGCGGAGAAACCTTAATACGGAACATGGGGCCGGGGTGTTCATCTGAAACGCTGCGCAACAAACTTGATACAATTTTCAGCCGGCTATTCATTGAATGTACGGGTGGGTATGGATAGAATCGAGCGAACGTGTGGTCACGGATAGAATCCCCCATCGAAATTTTGCACTTCTGCCTGATTCTGAAATCAAAGGCAGTGTCTGGAAAACCCAATCTTGAATATGAAACTTACAGCTCCCGATTGCGGACGAATACTTGCCGCGCTGGTCATTGCATCCGTACTGGTGTCGTCGTGCGGCGGAGGCGGTGGCGGTGGTAGCGCGCAATCCGGCCCCGCCCCTACCAATAATTCCAGCGCCGGCAGCGCTTCGGGCACGCCCGGCCCCCCCCCGCCGCCGACGTCGCCCGCAAACACTCTTGCCATCGTGGTTGATGCGGGGCCGGCACAACTACAGGCACAGGGTAGTAT
>DAICZN010000110.1 GCA_027311105.1 Gallionella sp. | reverse complement strand
TGCGAACGGCCCACGGTATGTGCAGACCTTACGCCCAGCTCCTTTTCCAGCGGCGCGATGAAGACCTCGAACAGATCGAGAAATAGCGCATCCCCCTGGCGCAGCATCGCGCTTATTTGCGTATTCATCATGGTCATGATGACCAGCGGGCGAATGCCATCCCGCTCCCTCACCTCACGCATTCGGGACAGACAGTCCACAGCCTTTTCCGGACTATCCACAAACGGAAATCGCATCTGGCGAAAAATTATCCCTTCAAACTGGGAGAGCAGGCCTTTGCCCAAAGTTTCGGCGGTGATACCGGTGCCATCCGAAACAAAGAATATCGTGCGGCCGGATGGTTTAATCCTTTCCGGTTGCGCGTGTTGGGCTGATTTTTTGGCGGTCTTGTCCATGGTAACAATGTCATTCTGGTCTATTCCGCAACCATTCCAGCATGCAACAGCAAATAGTGAGGATAGCGATTTTATTCATCGCAATTTCAGGGGTCAGGAGTTATGCATGAGCTGCAGAATAGGGGCCGGCAATACCAGAGTCAAATTTTGCATGTTTTAGCTGCCATGGCTTGGGTGCAGCCAACAATCAACCGCGCGGGTGATGTTGCGCATGCAACTGTTTCAAGCGCTCCCGCGCCACATGCGTGTAAATCTGGGTGGTGGAAATGTCCGCATGACCCAGCAGCATCTGCACAACGCGCAAATCGGCGCCGTGGTTCAGCAGATGGGTGGCGAAAGCATGGCGCAGGGTGTGCGGCGACAGCGACTTGTTCAACCCGCCATGTTCGGCATGTTTCTTGATCAGGAACCAGAACATCTGGCGCGTCATGCCTTCGCCTCTGGCAGTCACAAACAGCGTGTCGCTCATTTGTTTGCCCAGCAACGCACCGCGGCCTCCGGCCAGATAACGGCGCAGCCAGTCCAGGGCCTCTTCGCCCAGCGGCACCAGGCGTTCCTTGCTGCCCTTGCCCATCACGCGCACCACACCCATGTCCATGCTCACCTGGGTGACGCGCAGCGTCACCAGCTCGGACACGCGCAAGCCGGAGGCGTACAGCACTTCGAACATGGCACGGTCGCGCAAACCCAATGGCGTTTGAATATCCGGTGCTGCCAGCAGAAGTTCCACGTCCTGCTCCGTCAGACTCTTGGGCAAGTTGCGCGGCAACTTGGGCGCATCGATCTGCAGCGTCGGATCAACGGAAATTTTGCCTTGCCTGAGCAGATAGCGGAACAGGCGCTTGAGGCTGGATATGCTGCGCCCGGTGCTGCTGGGTTTGGCCTTTTGCACGACGACCAGATGGGCGAGGTAGCCTTGTATGTCGCCGTGGGTTGTTTGCAGAATGGGCGGGCCGCGCTGCTGCTCCAGCCATGCGGCAAATTTGCTCAGGTCTCGCCGGTAGCTGTCCAGCGTGTTGCGTGACAGGCCGTCTTCCAGCCACAGGTTATCGCAGAACTCATCAAGCAGTTCAGCGTTGCTCATGCGCCAGCAGCCAACCCTTGATGTCGAGTGGTGCGCCGCTTGCGTGGCCCATGAACCCCCCCAGGCCGGAGCTGCCCACCACGCGATGGCAGGGGATGATGACGGGAATGGGATTTGCTCCGCAAGCCTGGCCGACAGCCTGCGCGCCAGATTTCAATTCGGCCGCCAACTCGCCGTAGCTGCGCGTCTCCCCGCGAGGAATGTTGCACATTGCCTGCCAGACTTTTTGCTGGTGCGGCGTTCCGCCCGGTTTGACCGGCACAGTGAACCGCATGTCGGGACTTTCAAAGTAGCGCAGCAATTGTTCGCACGCGGCTACCGCGAAGGCGCCGTTTGCGCGCCTGGGCTTTTCGGTAGCCGGGAGAAAATCAATGCCAAGCAGCGCACAGTCATCGCAACGTATGCCGAGTACCCCGAATGGAACGGGTAGTTTTGCCTGATAGTCCATGATGCAATGATAGCGCACAAATAAAAAACGGGAGCAAGCTCCCGTTTTTTGTTCTGCGCTAGAAACTACCCGCGATCAACCACGGATTGCCAGCTTTTCCTTGATACGCGCCGACTTGCCCGAACGCTCACGCAGATAGTAGAGCTTGGCGCGGCGCACTGAGCCGCGGCGCTTCACTTCAATACTGGCGATAATGGGCGAGTAGGTCTGAAAGGTGCGTTCAACGCCTTCACCTGCCGAGATCTTGCGCACGATGAAGCCGGAATTCAGGCCGCGGTTGCGCTTGGCGATCACAACTCCCTCGAAAGCCTGAACGCGCTTGCGCTCGCCTTCAACCACGTTCACGTTGACCACAACAGTGTCGCCGGGCGCGAAATCCGGAATCTGCTTGCCCAGACGGGCGATTTCTTCCTGTTCCAATTGTTCGATCAAATTCACTTTACTGCTCCTTTATTTATCGGGTCTTGTTCCTTCTGATACGCATCCTGAAATTCTTTCAGAAGCCCAGACTCCTCTTTTGTCAAATCGCGCCTGGCCAGCAATTCCGGCCTGCGCAACCACGTCCTGCCCAACGACTGCTGAAGCCGCCAGCGCTGTATATCCGCATGATTGCCGGACAACAACACCGGGGGCACGGCTTCCGCATTAAAAAGTTTCGAGCCGGTAAACTGCTCCGGGCGGGTATAGTGCGGGCAATCCAGCAAACCCTGCACGAATGAATCCTGCTCGGCCGATTCGGCATCACCCAGCACACCGGGCAGTTGCCGAACCAGGCTGTCTATCAACACCATCGCCGCCAGCTCGCCGCCTGACAACACATAGTCGCCGATGGAAATCTCTTCATCCACATACTGGCCGATCAGGCGCTCATCTATGCCTTCGTAACGCCCCGCCAACAGGATCAAACCCTCATCCGCTTGCGCCACCAATTCCTTGACCACCGCGTGGGTCAACAACCTGCCCTGTGGCGACAAATACACCACCCGGCTTGTTTTCACGCCGGCGGCCGCCTGCCGTTGCCTGGCTGCGTTGATCGCGGCGGCCAGCGGCTCCGCCAGCATCACCATGCCGGGGCCGCCCCCGTAGGGACGGTCGTCTATGGTGCGGTAATTGTCCGTTGTGAAATCCCTGGGATTCCACGTCTTTAAAACATAACTGCCCTGCTCTTCTGCGCGCCGCGTGATGCCGTATTGCGTCAGCGCATCGAACATTTGCGGAAACAAGGTGATGACGTCGAAGACCATTTCAGTAGTCCGCCGACCAGTCCACCCGGATGATCCTGTTCTTCACATCCACCAGCTTGATCGCGGAAGCCACGAACGGTATCAGGATTTCGCCGCCTTCGCCCTTCACGCTCAACACCTGGTTAGCGCCGGTTTCCAGAAGATTCGCCACCGTTCCCAGTTGCACGCCGGCTTCATTCACTACTTCCAGCCCGATCAGGTCAGACCAGTAATATGCATCCCCGGTATGCCGGGGCAAGCTGCTGCGCGGCACGGCGATCAGCAACCCCTTCAACTTTTCTGCGGCGGTGCGATCCGGGCAGTCCGGCAGTTGCGCGGCCAGTGTCTTGTTATGCACCTCGCACTGCTGAACTTCAACCTCGCGCCACGGGCCATGTTCATGACCTATCCACCAGGAGCTGTAATCCAGCAAGCTATCCAGATATTCGGTATATGGCTGGATCTTGACCCAACCGCGTATACCTTGTGCCGCCGCAATACGCCCCATTATTACCATGGGGTTCACTGTGGAGCATGCGTCGTCAGGCGGCAGTTGCGGCACCGGCGCGCTTGACCAGCTTGGCAACGGTGTCGCTCAATTGCGCGCCCTTGCTTTGCCAGTGGCTTACACGTTCCAGTTGCAAACGCAACGCTTCCTGGCCCTCCGCTACCAACGGATTATAGAAGCCGACGCGTTCGATGAAGCGGCCATCGCGGCGATTGCGCGAGTCCGCCACCACCACATTGAAAAACGGACGATTCTTCGAACCGCCACGGGAAAGACGAATGATTACCATATGAAACCTACCTGTTGTTAGTTAGCCTAGCGAAAGGGCGCGGATTCTACGACATTTTGGGTACTTCCTGCAACCGGCAAAAAACCGCACCCGCCAGGCTATGGGTTTTTACCGATGGAGCAACACCTCGAGCACAAACTTGCTGCCCAAGTAAGCCAGCAGCAGAAACGCGAAGCCGCTTGTGGTCCAGTGCACCGCGACGCGCCCGCGCCAGCCGTGAAAGTGGTGCCCCCACAGTAATACGGCGAACACCACCCATGATATGAAGCCAAACAGAATCTTGTGGCTGAGCTGCCAGGGCTTGCCAAATATTTCCTCGGAGAACACCACTCCGGATATCAGTGTCAGCGTCAGCAACAAGAAACCAATCGCTATCATGCGGAACAACAGGGTTTCCATCGTCAGCAGCGGCGGCAGGCTGCGCAATATGCGCGGCAAGGTCGGATGATGCAACCGTTTCTCCACGTGGAAAATCAATACCGCATGCAACACAGCGATGGTGAACAGGCTATAGGCCAGCATCGCAACTATGATATGCGCCTTGAACACGAACAAATTGGTATTCGCCAACGGGTGTTCGGAAGGGAAAAATTCGGGCAGCAGCATGGTCACGGCTGCCAGGGGCAATATCAGCGACTGAAATCCGCCTATCGGGTAAAAAAAGCGGGCCACCCAGTACACCAGCAGGGTCAACCACACAATCAGGGACAGTGCGTTCAGCACGCCGAAGTCAAAGTAGCCCCCGGAAAAAATACCCTGGCCGAGCAAATAACCGTGCAAAGCCAGCGGAATCAGGATCAGATACCCGACCCTGTCGTGGCTCATCACATCCCCCTCGCCGCGCGTTTGCGCACGCCAGAAATAGCTGGCAAGCAGGGCATAAGCGGCAAAGGTGAGCGCTGGAACAAGAAGGCTGTGCATTTTCATCAGGATGTTTTAGACTTCCCGAATTCTACACCAAACTTGTAAATCAACCATGCTGGACAACCTAACGCAACGCCTATCCGGCGTTATCAAAACCCTGCGCGGCCAGGCGCGGCTAACCGAGAGCAACATCCAGGATGCCTTGCGCGAAGTGCGCATGGCCCTGCTTGAAGCCGACGTTGCACTGCCTGTGGTCAAGGAATTCATCGCGCAGGTCAAACAGGCCGCGCTCGGCCAGGAGGTCATAGCCAACCTGAATCCGGGCCAGGCGCTTATCGGGGTTGTGCACCGCGAACTCACCAGGTTGATGGGCGAGCACAACGATGCGCTCAACCTCGCCGCCACACCGCCCGCCGTGATCCTGATGGCGGGATTGCAGGGCGCGGGCAAGACCACCACCAGCGGCAAGCTGGCCAAGCTGCTGCGCGACCAGCAAAAGAAAAAGGTGCTGCTGGTCAGCTGCGACGTGTATCGCCCGGCAGCGATCGAGCAACTGCGCACGCTGGCGAAGCAATTGGAAGTGGATTTCTTTTCTTCCGAGACCAGCCAGAAACCGCAGGACATCGCGCTGGCCGCGCTAGACTTTGCACGCCGGCATTACCACGACGTGCTGATCGTCGATACCGCGGGCCGCCTCGCAATTGACGAAGCGATGATGGCGGAGATCAAGCAACTGCATGCCGCGCTGAAGCCCATCGAGACCCTGTTTGTCGTGGATGCGATGACCGGGCAGGATGCGGTAAATACCGCCAAGGCATTCGGCGATGCGCTGCCGCTGACCGGCATCATCCTCACCAAGCTGGATGGCGATGCGCGCGGCGGTGCGGCGCTGTCGGTGCGCCAGATCACCGGCAAGCCGATCAAGTTCGTCGGCGTCAGCGAGAAGCCCAACGGCCTCGAAGCCTTCCACCCCGAACGCATGGCTTCGCGCGTGCTGGGCATGGGCGATGTACTGTCGCTGATCGAAGAAGCGCAGCGCGAAGTCGACCACGGTGCAGCCGAAATGCTCGCCAAGAAAATGAAGAGTGGCAAAGGTTTCGACCTCAACGACTTCAAGCAACAGATTGTGCAGATGCGCAAGATGGGCGGCATGTCGGCGATGATGGACAAGTTGCCCGCACAGCTCTCGCAAGCCGCCGCCGGCGGCAAGATAGACGACAAGCAGATTGCCCGCACCGAGGGCATCATCAACTCGATGACCCCGCTCGAGCGCAGCAAGCCCGAACTAATCAAGGCCTCGCGCAAACGCCGCATCGCGATGGGTGCAGGCGTACAGGTGATGCACGTCAACCAGTTGCTCAACCAGTTCGAGCAAATGCAGAAGATGATGAAGATGTTCAGCAAGGGCGGCATGGCCAAGCTGATGCGCGGGATGGCAGGCAAACTGCCCGGTATGCGCTAGGGACCGCCGCATGGCCGATCTGATGTATTGCATGCCCATTCGTTTCGACCTGCCACTTTTAACCCACTCAAATTCAGGATTTACAGATGACTATCAAAGCCATTATTTTTGACGTCGACGGCACACTTGCCGACACCGAAGACGCACACCGCAAATCGTTCAACAAGGCTTTCGCCGAGAATGGACTGGACTGGAACTGGGATGTCGCGCTGTACGACAAATTGCTTAAGGTCACCGGCGGCAAGGAACGCATCAAGCACTTCGTTGAAACTTGTTTACCTGATTTTTCCAGGCCTGCCGACTACGAGGGTTTTGTAAAGAACCTGCATGCGGTCAAAACCAGGCACTACACCGGCATGCTCAGCGCAGGCCATATTCCGCTGCGTCCCGGCATCAAGCAGCTCATTCACGATGCCCACGCGGCAGGCATGACGCTTGCCATTGCAACCACCACCACGCCGGAAAATGTCTCCGCGCTGCTGGAAGTGGGGCTGGGCAAGAACTGGGCGGATTATTTTTCCGCCAACGGCTGCGGCGACATCGTGCCGCACAAGAAACCCGCACCGGATATTTATTTCTGGGTGCTGGACAAACTGGGCTTGTCCGCCGCCGAATGCATCGCTGTTGAGGACTCCGAGAACGGCCTGCGTTCCTGTCTCGCTGCGGGAATCAAAACCTTTGTGACCGTCAACCATTACACGCGCAACCAGAATTTTGCGGGCGCGGCGAGGGTGTTTGACGACCTGGGCAACCTGCGCGAATTTTACCGCAGCAGCGGATTACCCCTTTCCAAACCGCAAGTTTCTGTTTAGCATCTTGCCGGCCGTGGGGGTGTAGCTCAGTTGGGAGAGCGTCTGGTTCGCAATCAGAAGGTCGTCAGTTCGATCCTGATCACCTCCACCATACCTAATAAGGCTTTTAGAGATGTGTCACTGGAACCATAACCGTGCCGTTTCGGAACGGTTATGGTTCCGGTTTTGAGCGGAACGTTTATGCTTCCGGTTTCAATGGCAATAAAACTTCAATTCGCTTGTTATGCTGATTGGATGAGTTTGATCGCGTAGATGCCGAGGAGTTACATCTGCAATGCAGTAGCATCAGTAAAAAAATGCCCCTGAGCATGTTAACGCATCAGGGGCCAAACATCTTTAACGCCAATTAATACACCGTGTTCAGAAAGTCAACCTGGCCTAGTCAGATCACGCAATTCGTCAAACGGTTTCCCCGGCTTAGAAGCTGACTTGCGCTTGTAAAAACATGCCGTTCTGGTTGTTGCTGTTACCCACAACACCCGGTGCAACCGCGCCAAGATTGGCGTACGCCGCTGTCAAGGTGAGGTTCTTGTTGG
>DAICZN010000095.1 GCA_027311105.1 Gallionella sp. | reverse complement strand
GTCGTCGGTGATCAGGTAGCGTGCCGGACGCAAGCCGTTGCGGTCCAGGGTCGCGCCTATCATGCGGCCATCGGTGAAGGCCACGGCGGCGGGGCCGTCCCACGGCTCCATCAATGCGGCGTGATATTCGTAGAACGCGCGGCGTTCTTCGTCCATCAGCGGATTGCCGGCCCAGGCTTCGGGGATCAGCAGCATCATCGCGTGAGGCAATGAGTATCCGCCCGCCACCAGCAGTTCCAGTGCGTTGTCGAAACAGGCAGAGTCGGACTGGCCTTCGGTGATCAGCGGCCAGAGTTTATCCAGGTCCTCGCCGAGCAGCTTCGAAGACATCGCCGCATGCCGCGCGGCCATCCAGTTCACGTTGCCGCGCACGGTGTTGATCTCGCCGTTGTGGGCGATCATGCGGAACGGGTGCGCGAGATTCCAGGTAGGAAATGTATTGGTGGAAAAACGCTGGTGCACCAGCGCCAGCGCGCTGACCACCCTGGTGTCCTGCAAATCGAGATAGTACTTGCCGACTTGGTCGGCCAGCAGCATGCCCTTGTAGACGATGGTGCGCGATGACATCGAGGGGCAATAGAAGCCCTTGCCCTGCGAATTGCCCAGGCTGCTTACCGCGTGCTCCATGGTCTTGCGTATCACGAACAGCTTGCGCTCGAAACTGTCTGCGTCCCTGCAATTTTTTCCGCGCGCAATAAACACCTGGCGCACCACGGGTTCGACCTTCCTGACACTCTCGCCCAGACCCGAGCTGTCCACCGGCACATCGCGCCAGCCCAGAACAGACTGGCCTTCGGCGGCAATCTTTTCGGCGACTATCTTTTCGCACGCGGCGCGCGCCGCTGCATCGCGCGGCAGGAACAGCATACCGACACCGTACTCGCCGGCGGGCGGCAACGGGATATTGCCCCAGCCCATTTCATCGCGCAAAAAATGGTCGGGAATCTGCAGCAGTATGCCCGCGCCGTCACCGGCCAGGGGATCGGCACCCACCGCGCCGCGATGGGTCAGGTTCTCCAGTATCCGCAAACCCTGGCACACCATGTCATGGCTTTGCTTGCCCTTGATATGGGCCACAAAGCCCACCCCACAGGCATCGCGCTCCTGGCGCGGGTCGTACAAACCCTGCTGCATCGGCAAGGAACTGTTATTCACGGCGTTTCCCATCTACATCCACCCATCAAAATCAATAAAGCCAAAAAATGGCGACACACGTCGCCACGTCAAAATTCAAAAGCGAAAGGGCGGAAATTCTACCTTGTCTGGGGGTGATGGGCAACCGCACCGAACGGCGCGGGTTTGGCAACTAGACTCCTTCTTCCACCGCAAAGATGCGGCGATGCTCGCGGATGGCATAGCGGTCGGTCATCCCGGCGATGTAGTCGGCAACCGCGCGGGCGAGGCCATGTTCGGCGAGACTCTGGAATTGCGGGGGCAACAGGCGGCTGTCCGCCATGAACACGCCGAACAGGTCGCCGATGATGCGCTGCGCCTTGGCACTCATGCGCAGCACGCGATAGTGGCGATACAGGTGGATACGCAGGAAATTTTTCAGCGCGCGCTGCTGCTCATTGATCTCCGGACTGTAGGCGATCATCGCAGGGGCGTTGCGCACGTCTTCCAGCGTAACGGGGATTTGCGAGCGGATATTCGACTCGCTCTGCCGGATCAGGTCGGTCACCAGCGTGTTGATCATGCGCCGCACGGTTTCATGCACCACGCGCCGTTCCGGCAGACCGGGATAGGCCAGGCGCACTTCTTTCAATTGTTTGGCCACCAGCGGTACCGCCTCCAGCTGTTCCAGCGTGATCAGGCCGGAGCGCAGGCCGTCGTCGACATCGTGGTTGTTGTAGGCGATCTCGTCGGCCAGGTTGGCAACCTGGGCTTCCAGCGACGGGCGGCGATTGTTCAGGAAGCGCTCGCCGACCTCACCCAGCTTCGCGGCATTGTCCGCCGAGCAATGCTTGAGGATGCCCTCGCGCGTTTCAAAGCACAGGTTCAGCCCGTCGAATTCGGCATAGCGCTCTTCCAGCTTGTCCACGACGCGCAAGGATTGCAGGTTGTGCTCGAATCCGCCGTGGGTCTTCATGCAGGCGTTCAGCGCGTCCTGGCCGGCATGACCGAACGGCGTGTGCCCCAGGTCGTGCGCCAGCGAGATCGCTTCGGCAAGGTCTTCGTTCAGGCGCAGGCGACGCGCGATGGAACGCGCGATCTGCGCGACCTCGATGCTGTGGGTCAGCCGGGTGCGGAACAGGTCGCCTTCGTGATTCACGAATACCTGGGTCTTGTATTCGAGGCGGCGGAACGCGCCGGAATGAATGATGCGGTCGCGGTCGCGCTGGAATTCGCTGCGACCCTGCGGCGCATCCTCGGCTACTTTCCTGCCGCGCGTATTGCCTTCAGAGACTGCGTAGGGGGCGAGTTCAGCCATGTGCACAAGCCTGCAGGGTTTGCTGCAACAGGGCCGGCGGCACATCGCCATAGACCACGGCCCGGCCGACCTGCCTGAGCAGCACGAAGCGCATCTTGCCGCCCTCGACTTTCTTGTCCAGCCCCATCAGTTCCAGATATTTGTCCGCGCCCAGATCGGGCGCGACCACCGGCAATCCGGCTCGCTCGAACAGATTGCGGATGCGCGCCACATCCTGCGAGCCTATCCAGCCCAGGCGCTGCGACAGGTCCGCCGCCATGATGGTGCCTGCCGCGACGCCTTCGCCATGCAGCCACACGCCGTAGCCCATGCCCGACTCGATGGCGTGTCCAAACGTATGGCCCAGATTCAGCAGCGCGCGCTCACCGCTTTCGCGCTCATCCGCGGCCACGACTTCCGCCTTGTTCCGGCAGCTGCGCGCGATCGCGTATTGCAGCGCGGCGGTATCCCGTGCCAGCAGCTTGTCCGTGTTCTGTTCCAGCCATTCGAGGAAGGGCAGATCGCGGATCAGGCCATACTTGATGACCTCGGCCATGCCGGCCGCCAGCTCATTGCCCGGCAAAGTGTTCAGCGTGGCCGTATCCGCCAGCACCAGCTGCGGCTGGTAGAACGCGCCTATCATGTTCTTGCCCAATGGATGATTGATGCCCGTCTTGCCGCCCACCGATGAATCCACCTGTGCCAGCAACGTGGTCGGTATCTGGATGAACGGCACGCCGCGCAAATAGGTCGCGGCGGCAAAACCGGTCATGTCGCCGATCACGCCGCCGCCCAGCGCGATCAGCGGCGTGCTGCGCTCGCAGCGATTCCTGAGCAGCGCGTCGTAGATCATATTCAGCGTGTCAGAATTTTTGTACTCCTCGCCGTCAGGCAAAATTACGGTCACGCTGCTGACGCCGACAGCCTGCAAGGTGTGCTGCAGCCTTGCCAGGTAAAGCGGGGCAACCGTGGTATTGGACACGATGGCAACGCGCTTGCGCGGCACATGCGCCTGCAGCAATTCTGCCCGGTCGAGCAGGCCGCTGCCGATGTGTATCGGATAGCTGCGCTCGCCCAATCCTACGCTCAGTGTTTGCATGGTCTCCCGCTCAACTTTCATGATGACTTTTGCTGAATGCCGCGATTTTCTCCATCAGGTGCAGCATTAATACATTCACGCTCTGCTTGCCGCTCTGGACCACGATGTCCGACACTTGCTGATACAGCGGATCGCGCTGCTGGAACAATTCGGTCAACTTGGCATGGGGATCTTTGGTTTGCAGCAGGGGGCGATTGCGATCATGCCGCGTGCGCTGCCACAAATCATGAATGCTGGCTTTAAGATAAATTACGATCCCGTTTCGTTTCAGCATCTCCCGATTCTCTTCTGCCAGCACCGAGCCCCCGCCGGTGGCCATGACCATATTATCGTTGCAGACCAGATCGCGGATCGCGCTGGTTTCACGCAGGCGGAATCCGGCTTCGCCCTCGATATCGAATATGTGCGGAACCGTCACTCCGGTACGCCTGGTGATTTCCTCATCGCTGTCCACGAAGCTCTTGCCCAGATGCCTGGCCAGAGCCTTCCCCATCGTGGTTTTGCCGGAGCCCATCATGCCCACCAGGATCAGGTTGCCGGATTTCATTTTGCGGCTGCCATCCGGGCAAATAGCTGCTCCGTGGTTCTCTGGGTTGATCTGCATGCGAAGTATTGTAAACGATAAAAGCGAAAACACCCGCAAGGGGTACGCCCGCGGGTGCCCGGAGGCTTCGCCTCCATCCTTCCTCAGTCCGGGCTGGCCGGGCTATGTAATTTCAAGCTTCCCGCCACGGCAATCCCAACGTATAACCAGTTCTCGAACCCGGGCTTTAACGCAAACTCATTTCATCCTTGATGATTTTGGGCGAGATAAAAACCAGCAGCTCGCTCTTGTTATTAAGCTCCGCAGTACTTCTGAACAGGAAACCTATCACCGGCAAATCACCCAAAAATGGCACTTTGTTGGCGCCGGTACTTTGTTCCTGGATATAGATGCCGCCGATTACCACAGTGCCGCCGTTTTCAACCAGCACCTGGGTATTTACCTTGTTGGTATTGATGCTCGGAACGCCGGCATACAGCTGGCCGACCGAATCCTTGTTCACCTTGATATCCATGATGACATTGTCATCCGGGGTGATTTGCGGCTTGACTGACAGGCTCAAGGCGGCCTGCGCAAAAGACACGCTCGTCGCCCCGCTGCTGGTAGCCTGCTGGTAGGGTATTTCGGTTCCCGACGAGATCGTGGCTTCGGTCTGGTCCGATGTCACCACGCGCGGGCTGGAAATAACCTTGCCCTTGCTGTCGGTTTCAAGCGCAGTCAGTTCCACGGACAGTATCTTGCTCACCGAACTGTTGAAAAGCAGCATGGAGAAGGTGCCGGCTGTACCCGCAGACGGCAGGTTGACATTGGGAAGGTTGATGGGCGTTCCGCCGCCTGTCGCACCGCCTATCGCCAAAGGAGTTAGGATGCCCGGATTGGGAACCCCCGGGGGCGCAATGCCGGCGGGGATAAATGCCGAATTGGAGCCAATGTTGCCATTTATTCCGGTGTTGCCCACATTGAATTGGTCCGCAGAGTTGTAACCCAGCCTGACACCCAGATTTTTACTGAAATTGTCCGTCGCCTCCACCACGCGCGCCTCGATCATCACCTGGCGCACCGGCACGTCGATCTGCTTGATCAGCTTGCGCACCCCTTCCAGATTGGTGGGCGTGTCCTGAACAAACACCGTGTTGGTGCGTTTGTCGACTACCGCGCTGCCGCGCTTGGAAAGTATCCGCTGCTTGTCGTTCGACAGCATCGCGGCGACCACATCGCCCTTCTGATAGCTCAGCTGAAAGCTTTCGGTGCGCAGCTCTTCCAGGTCAGCGATTTCCTGGTGCGAAGTCAAGTCGAGTTTTTCCTTGGCTGCCAGTTCCTCGCGGGGCGCAACCTGGATCACATTGCCGTTCTTGCGCATATCCAGACCGCGGCTCTGCAGGATGATGTCAAAAGCCTGGTCCCACGGCACATCTTTCAAACGCAGGGTGAGATCGCCCTTTACCGAATCGCTGATGACTATATTCAATCCGGTAAAATCGGCAATCACATTCAATGCCTCGCGCACATCGATCTTTTGGAAATTCAGCGTCAGCTTCTCCCCGGTGTAGCCGGGCTTGCCGCCGCCGCCCTGCTTGTCTGCCACAACCGGCTTCACCTCGACGATAAACTTGTTGTCAGTTTGATAAGCCGCATAGTCCCACTGGCCGCTGGGTTCAATCACCATGCGCACATTGTCACCCTGCACAAAGGTATCCACATTCTGAACCGGCGTTGCAAAGTCAACCACATCCAGTTTGTGCTGCAGATTGCGCGGCAAATCGGTTTTAAGGAAATCGACGATCAATGTAGTGCCCTGCTGGCGGATGTCGATTCCCATGCCCGGATCGGAAAGATCAACCTGTATGCGCCCTTCGCCATTCTTGCCACGGCGGAAGTCTATGTCGCGCAACTCATATTTTTGTTTGGCCTGTTTCGCTTCGGCAAAACGCGAAGTGTTGCTGCTGGCCGTATCCGCCGGTTTGTCATGCAGGGTTATCACGAGGCTATTGCCGTCAAGTTTGGTCTCATAGGCCAGCATTTGATTCAGGTTGACCACCAGGCGGGTGCGATTGCCGGCCTGAACAATATTGGCGCTTCTCAAGTCCCCGTTATTGAATTCCTGGGATGATTTACCCAAGCTGTTCACGGTATTTGGAAAATCAAATGCGATACGCGGAGGGGTATTGATGGAGAATCCGGCGGGAAGACCCGCCAGTGGCTGCTCCAATTTCACCTTGATAACCGTTGTGCCGTTGCCGGTGTCGACATTCAGCGCCGTAATGCTGTTCTGCGTTTCAGCCTGCGCATGCCCTGCACACATTCCGAGCACCACAAACAGGCTTAACCATCGCACCAAACTGCCGGCCATAATTTTGGATTGTCTCATTGCATATACTCCCGTCATTCCATTAATTGCAGACTGCTATCGCGTTCAGACCAGTCACCGCTGCTGTCTTGCACAGATTCCTTGATCGTCACTGACGTTTCGGTCACCTCTTTAATCAACCCGTAGTTCAAGCCGATATAGTTGCCGGCCTTTACCCGGTACAATTTGTTGTCTGTAGCGCGTATTACAGCCCAGCCCACCTTGTTCTGGTAGAGATAGCCGACCATCTTGAGACTCTCGAGCGGGAATTCCTCCAGCGCTTCCTTGGGACGATTCAGATCCGGCTGATTCAAGCCGGCTCCGCCGCCTGAGCGCATATCCTGCTTGCGAGGCTTGAATGGATTGGGCAAGTTTGTATCATTGTTATAAGCAAAGAATTCGTATTGCTTTACTTCTGGCGGGGGATCAATTTTGCCGCGCATATTGGCACCGGAATTTTTCACGAAGTCGCGCAAATCCTGATATTCCGCCCCCCCGCATCCGGACAAGAGCACAACAACAAGCGCCAGAAGGCTTAATCTCATTTCTTTGCTCCCGCAGACTTCTTCTGCGCGCTCGTTTCCGCATCGCTCAGGTAACGGAAAGTTTTCGCGGTTGCATCCATTGTCAATCCGGCAGCATT
Organism: Gallionella sp.; assembly: GCA_027311105.1. Taxonomy (GTDB): domain Bacteria; phylum Pseudomonadota; class Gammaproteobacteria; order Burkholderiales; family Gallionellaceae; genus Gallionella. The sequence goes on along the minus strand of DAICZN010000095.1, from coordinate 32,757 downwards.
CGGGCTTATCGCAATATCGTTAAGCGTGACGATGCGGGGCAACATTGCGATGTCACTGGCAAACTTGCCGATGTCATCGTAATTCCCTGTCACCTTGATGGTGATTGGCTGAACAGCAAACGAGCCATTCACCGTTTCAGCACCGGGCTTAAACAGGTCGAACTGCAAGCCGCGCCCCAGGCCGGCCTGGTTGATATCGGTCAATAACGCATCCATTTCAGATTTGTTCGGCAGCTGCTTGAGCAGCGCGCCAAAGGATTCCTGGGTTTCGGTAAGCTGCTTCTTGATCAAGTCCAGATTGATTGCCTCCCGTTTCTTGACCAGGAAGGTTTCCTTCAGCTTCTCTTCCTCCTGCTTGGCGTTCTGCAGATCATTCCATGCATCCTGCAGGATCAGTATCGCACCCGCTGCAACCACGGCGACGAACATCAAAACAAAAGCAATGATCTTTGCCGGCCAGGGCCAGGAGCCTGGTTTTTTTGGGTTCAGGTTTTTCAGATCCGCTAATTTCATCATGCCACCTAATTCCTTGCACCAGCGGGTTTAACGGGCGCGGGCACTGCCTGCGGGGTCAGGTTGAAGTTCAACGTAAATTCACTGATCCGCGCCGCACCCGAACCCGAAGCATGTATTTCAACCAGCGAAGGAGAATCCAGCCAGGGCGAATCCTCGATTGCCCGCATCAACGTCGAGACTCTTGCATTCGACTGCGCATATCCAACCAGATTGATTCGATTGCCGGTCTGCTTGAGTGTCTTGAGGTAAACGCCATCGGGCAGAATTCGCAGCATTTGATCCATCAGATGCACCACATCCGAACGGGTGCTTTGCAAAGTTTCCACAACATTTTTGCGCGCCATCAGGGACCGTGTTTGCTCACGTAGCTTGTTGATTTCCTCGATTTGCTTGTCCAGAATTGCTGTCTCCTGCTTCAGGTACTGGTTGCGCCTTTCCTGATAGGATATCTGGGTGCCGATTGCAACATCCACGATCCCGATCAGGGATGCCGCCAACACCACTGAAATCACGCTGAGCGCGATAAACTGTATCTGGCGAGCCTGACGCTTTTCGGCACGGTGAGGTAACAGGTTGATGCGTGTCATGATGGGTCAAACCTGCGCATTGCCAAACCACAGGCGATAATCAACGAGGGCGCATCAACCTGCAATTGGCGAGGCTTGATACGGCTGGACATTGCCATCAAGGCAAATGGGTTGGCCACCATGGTGCTTACCTGGGTTTTGGTCGCCACCTCGTCATCCAGGCCGGGCAAGGCAGCGCAGCCGCCAGAAAGCACGATGTAATCCACCTCATGATATTGGGTTGAGGTGAAAAAGAATTGCAATGCACGGGCTATTTCCGTCACCACGTTTTCCCGGAAGGGCGCCAGCACGTCATTCTCATAATTGTCCGGCAATCCGCCATTGCGCTTGGCTGACTCCGCCTCCTCGACAGTCAGGCCGAATACGCTCTGTATCTGCTGGGTCAACTGATTACCGCCGACCTGCTGGTCTCTCGAATATACCGATTCGCCATTGCGCAACACATTGACATTCATCACACCGGCACCAATGTCTATCAGTGCCACGCATTTGTCCAGCGCGCCGTCCGGCAATTGAACACGAATCTGCTCGAATGCCGTTTCGGCGGCATAGGGTTCAACATCCATGACCACTGTTTTCAGCCCGGCAGACTGCGCGGCCGCAACCCTATCTTCCACATTTGCTTTGCGGGAAGCCGCCAGCAACACTTCCAATTCCTCGGTATTGCTGGGTGCGGGGCCTATCACCTGAAAATCCAGATTTACCTCTTCCAAGGCAAAAGGTATGTACTGATTGGCTTCCGACTCAACTTGATATTCCAGGTCTTCGTCGCTCAGACCGGCGGGAAGAAGAATTTTTTTGGTTATCACGGCTGCTGCCGGCAAAGCCATGCTGATATTTTTGATGCGCGACCCCAGTCTTTTCCAGGCTCGCTGCATGCAATCCGAAACCGCATCAAGATTGTTAATGTTGCCGTCGGTAATCGCATCTTTGGGCAACAACTCGATTGCATAACGCTCAATGATGTAAGTCCCTTTTTTCTTTGCCTGGCTCAATTCCACCATCTTGACTGATGACGAACTGATATCCACCCCAATCAAAGGGGGGGTCTTGGCCCACAAAAAATCCAGAGGTATATCGAAATTTACTTTAACCATTGACCGTTTAGCACTTTATTTGTACAAAGTGGTTTAAATCCTAGCAATAACTATAAATTGTGTAAAGTTATTTTTGGGGGTTATTTATAAGTACGGAGCCTATATAATTCGAGGCAAGATACTACTTTTACCATTTTTTGGACAACTGCACATGTCTTCCCGCCGCTGGATTTACCCCCTCTTTGCTACGCTAGCCCTGCTTTTGCTCCCGGCGATTTTGCTTGGTGTCGCCGCCCTGGTGGCTTATCCCAACCTGCCGTCGTTGGAAGCCCTTACCGATTACCGCCCCAAAATCCCCCTGCGCATATACAGTGCCGAGGGCACGCAGATTGGCGAATTTGGCGAAGAACGCCGCGCATTGGTCCAAATCTCCGAAGTCCCAGAAATAATGAAGCAGGCTATTCTGGCTGCCGAAGATGATCGATTCTATGAGCATGGAGGCATAGATTACACGGGAGTGTTGCGCGCAGCGCTGTCCAACTTCACCTCCGGCTCGGTAAAGCAGGGAGCCAGCACGATAACCATGCAAGTGGCGCGTAATTTCTTTCTGACCAAGGAAAGGACCTTTTCCCGCAAGTTCAACGAAGTATTGCTTACCCTGAAGATCGAGCACAGCATGAGCAAGGATGAAATCCTGCAGCTTTATATAAACCAGATTTATCTGGGCCAACGGGCATACGGCTTTGCTTCGGCATCACAGGTTTATTTTGGCAAGCCTCTCAGCCAAGTGACGATAGCCGAAGCGGCCATGCTGGCCGGGTTACCCAAAGCACCTTCTTCCTACAACCCGGTCGTCAATCCCAAGCGTGCAAAGCTCCGCCAACTTTACGTTCTGCGCCGTATGCACGATTTGAATTATATCAATGACGAACAATTCCAAACGGCGCAGCAACAACCGATTGTGGCCTTGCGCGGCAGTCAGGGTTTCGCCGTGAAGGCGGATTACCTTACGGAAATGGTCCGGCAGTCTGTTTTTGAGAAATATCAGGACGACACCTACACGCAAGGCTTCAAGGTTTACACCACGATCCGCCAACTGGATCAGCAGGCCGCATATCAGGCCGTCCGTACCGGGGTGCTGGATTATGACCGTCGCCATGGTTACCGAGGACCGGAGGGCTTTATCGACTTGCACGGCGACAGCAGCAACACCGAACAGCTTGATGATGCACTTCAGGAAGTTGATGACAGCGATGATCTTATCCCGGCGGTGGTTCTGGCCGCATCGCCCAAGCTGGTTCAGGCTTATTGCAAGGGCGGAGAAATTGTTGAAATCAGCGGGGATGCCCTGCTTTTCGCGCAACCCGCCTTAACCAAGAAACTCCCGATGAACCAGCGCATTAATGCAGGCTCGCTGATTCGGGTCCAAAAAGACGACAAGGGTATCTGGCAAATCAGCCAGCTCCCCCAAGTCGAAGCGGCTTTTGTTTCAGGCAATCCACATGATGGCGCAATTTACTCACTGATAGGCGGCTTCGATTTCAATCGCAGCCAATTCAACCATATCACCCAGGCCTGGCGGCAACCCGGATCAAGCTTCAAGCCCTTTGTTTATTCCGCCGCCCTGGAAAAGGGCTTCACCCCAGCCACAATAATCAATGATGCGCCCCTCGTTTTTGATGCAGAGCAAACCGGCAACGAGCCTTGGGAACCAAAGAATTACGACGGGAAATTTGAAGGGCCGATGCGCATGCGCGAAGCGCTGATAAAATCAAAAAACATGGTTTCGATCCGTATCTTGCAATCCATCACCCCGGAATATGCACGCGATTACATCACCAAGTTTGGTTTTGATCCGACCAGGTATCCCCCATACCTTACCATGGCCCTCGGTGCCGGTTCAGTGACACCGATGCAAATGCTGGCTGCCTACTCGGTATTTGCCAACGGCGGCTATTCGGTCCAGCCCTACTTCATCAGTCGTATCGAAGACGACCATGGCACCGTGCTCTACAAGGCGGCACCCGACGTGGCCGGAAACGGGGCGAAGCAAATCATTGATGTGCGCAACGCCTACACCATGGTCAGCATGATGCAAGACGTGGTCAAACACGGTACAGGCATTCGTGCCATGCAGCTTGGCCGTCAGGACCTGGCTGGCAAGACCGGAACCACCAATGACTCGATCGATGCGTGGTTCTGTGGCTTCCAGCCGACCGTGGTCGGAATCGCATGGATGGGCTACGACCAGCCGCGCAGCCTGGGCGACAGGGAAACCGGCGGGGGTGCGGCATTGCCGATTTGGATGAGTTACATGGGAAAGGTGCTCAAGGATGTGCCTGAAGCCACCTACAACATGCCGGACAACATGGTTGCCGTGCATATCAATAACGATGGGTATCGCGATGACAACAGCCCGCTGGTTGAATACTTTTACCAGGAAAACATTCCTTCTGAACACCCCGTGGTTACTCCCAGCGAGGAAGTAAAGCCGGCAGACACAATCAAGGATCAGTTGCTCTAAAGTCACTCATGTCTAAAGAACGCGTTTCAAGGGAATATATTAATAGACGCGACCTGATGCGCGAGCAACTGGCGCATCAGGCTGCCAAATTGATGGCTGAGGATGGCATCACCGACCACGCCTTTGCCAAGCGAAAGGCGGCACGCCAACTGGGCGCGGCAGACACGCAACACTTGCCCAGCAATCAGGAAGTGGATGATGCGCTGCACAGCTACCGTGCGCTCTACCAACAAGGAAGCCACCCGGGTATCCTGCTTCGCTTGCGGGAAGATGCGCTGAGCACCATGCGTGCGCTGGCGGAATTTCATCCCTACCTCACAGGATCGGTGCTGAACGGCACGGCTGGCGAACAATCGGATATCAACCTGATGCTGTTCAGTGACGACACAAAAGCCGTACTGCTTTTCCTCCTCAAGCACGGGATCGACTTCGAAGACGGCGAGTGGAAAGTGCGTGTGGGCGGCCACGAAGAAACCGTGCCCAGCTACTCCCTGACCGGCGAATCCGGCACACTGATACACATTATCGTGTTACCCGAAAACGCCCGCTACAGCGGCAGCCGCCACCCCGGGACACATGCAAACATCGCGGCGCTGGAATCGTTATTGTCCAGTTAGCACATAAGGTGATACAAGGGCAGCGGTTGGAGCTAAATTGGCGCAGTTTCGCAACTTATTGGAAAATTAAAAATTAACCTTCCGGAACTCATTACTCCTTCAGCCAGCGTGCCGCATCCAGTGCAAAGTAGGTGAGTATCCCGTCCGCTCCCGCGCGTTTAAAGGCAAGTAGCGATTCCAAGACGCATGCCTGTTCATTCAGCCAGCCGTTTTGCGCTGCAGCCTTCAGCATCGCGTATTCTCCGCTGACCTGATAGACAAAGGTGGGCGCCTTGAATTCGTCCTTCACGCGACGCACGATGTCCAGATAGGGCATACCCGGCTTGACCATTACCATATCCGCACCCTCCTGCAAATCCAAGCCGACTTCCCATAGCGCCTCGTCAGAATTGGCCGGATCCATTTGATAAGAATACTTGTTTCCTGAACCAAGGTTGGCGCCGGAGCCTACCGCGTCACGGAACGGACCATAGAAACTGGATGCGTATTTGGCAGAATAAGCCATGATGCGGGTATGTATGTGCTTGCCTGCATCCAGAGCGGCGCGAACCGCGCCTATGCGTCCATCCATCATGTCAGATGGGGCAACGATGTCTGCCCCGGCTGCGGCATGTGTCTCCGCCTGTTGCTGCAACACGGCCACGGTCTCGTCATTGAGAACATATCCGCTTTCGTCGAGCAGGCCATCCTGGCCGTGGATGGTGTAGGGATCAAGGGCGATGTCGGTCATCACGCCAAGTTCAGGGAAGTTCTTTTTTAGCTCGGCGACCACCCGTGGCACCAAACCCTCCGGATTGTATGCTTCACGCGCATCCAGACTTTTCAACCCGGTTGTAATCACCGGAAAAATTGCCATGACCGGAACTTTGAGCTTCATGCATAGCTCGGCATCTTTAAGCAAAAAATCAAGTGTTTTGCGTTGCACGCCCGGCATGGACTTCACATCCTCGATCTTGTTGCTTCCTTCAAGCACAAAGACTGGGTAGATGAAATCTGCAGGAGTGAGTATATGCTCCCGCATTAAATCCCGTGAAAACTTGTCACGGCGCATCCGACGCATGCGGGTTTGCGGGTATTGTCCGAGAGTTTGCATAATTTTCCCTACAAAAAATTAAATTCTTGGAACTAATTCAGGAATTGCTTATCTTACACACTGAATGATGCGAATCATTCCACGTTTCTCCTCCCTGAGCGTGCGTCTTGACACTTGTTGAGACTTTTGCCCCCGGCCTACCTCCCCTTGGCCGGGGGTATTTTTTTACCTGAATTTCACGCTGGGCTACCTTTACCTTCAAGAAACCGCGCTCGTACGGTATTTGTTGTTGGCTTGGTCTGGGAATTACCCCGTTACCTGGTGCCGTGTTTGGAAGAGGGCCAGATTGGCAGTTCGTCAGTTATCATGAATTCAGCTTTGCCCAATCCACTTGGCGATTACAACTTCCGCCTCCTCCACCCCCAGCTTTTTCAAGCTGGAAAACAATTGCACCGAGCAATGTGGAAAATGTTCTGTCAGATGGGATTTTACACGACTCAACGTCAAACCTGCTTGTTGCCTGCTGAGCTTGTCCGACTTGGTGAGCAGGATATGAACAGGCTTGCCGGTCGGCGCAAACCAGTCGAGCATATTCTCGTCCAGTTCGGTCAACGGATGACGGGAGTCCATGATGACGACCAAACCGCACAGCTCATCGCGTGTCTGCAGATACTCGCTCAGCAAACCTTCCCAGTGACGCTTGCTTTCGGGCGGGACTTTGGCATAGCCGTATCCGGGCAGGTCCACCAGAAAATTATTGCTGCCCAACGAGAAGTAATTCAGGTGCTGGGTACGCCCGGGTGTCTTGCTGGTATAGGCCAGGCGCACATGATTTGCCAGGGTATTGATCGCGCTCGACTTGCCCGCATTGGAACGGCCGACGAATGCCACTTCCCTGCCGGCATGCGGCGGCAGATCCTTAATGTGATTGACGGTGGTAAAGAACGCCGCTTGTGAAAACAGTCCCATTACTTCCAGGCCGCAAAAATCTTGTCCGCAGCCGCGACAGTCGCGGCGATATCCGCCCCTGTGTGGGCGGCGGAAACAAAACCGGCTTCGAAGGCCGACGGCGCAAGATATATGCCCGCGTCCAGCATCGCGTGGAAGAAACGGTTGAACGCTTCCTTGTCGCAACTCATCACCCCGGCATAACTGGTCGGCAATTCCTTGCTGAAATACAATCCGAACATGCCGCCTATCGATTGCGCGCAAAACTGAATATGATGCCTTTTTGCACTTGCCGACAAGCCTTCGGTCAATTGCCTGGCCAGCCCGGACAGGTTTTCATAAAAACCTTTTTCCTGGATAAGCTTGAGTGTGGCCATACCGGCCGCTACCGCGACCGGATTGCCGGATAAATTACCGGCCTGATACACCGCGCCAAGCGGGGCCAGGCATTGCATGATGTCACGCCGCCCGCCAAATGCAGCAGCCGGCAACCCCCCACCCATCACCTTGCCCAGCGTCACCAGGTCCGGCTTGATACCGTAATAGCCTTGCGCGCCCTGCAGGCTGACGCGAAAACCGGTCATCACTTCGTCCAGAATCAATACCGCACCATATTTGCTGCACAGGCTGCGCAAGGCTTGCAGAAATTCCGGCTTGGGGACAATCAGATTCATGTTGCCCGCCACCGGCTCGACGATCACCGCCGCGATCTCCTTGCCCATTTCGGCAAAAGCTTTTTCCAATCCGGCAGCATCGTTGTAATCCAGTACCGTGGTCAGGGCGGCGATTTCCGCCGGCACACCGGACGAACTCGGCTGGCCGAAGGTCAGCGCGCCGGAACCGGCCTTGACGAGCAAACCATCGGAATGGCCATGGTAGCAACCCTCGAACTTGACGATGCGGCTGCGCCCCGTGTAGCCTCGCGCCAGCCGGATCGCCGTCATCGTGGCCTCGGTGCCGGAACTTACCAGGCGCACCATTTCCAGGCTCGGCAACAGCTTGCACAGCAATTCTGCCATTCCCAGTTCGGCCGCAGTCGGCGCGCCGAAACCCAAACCCATTGAGGCGGCATCCTGTACCGCCTTGACCACCTCAGGATGGCAATGTCCGACGATCATCGGCCCCCATGAACCCACATAATCAGTGTAACGTTTGCCATCAGCGTCCCATACATAAGCACCGAGGCCGCGCTGAAAGAACAACGGTGTGCCGCCAACCGAACGGAATGCGCGCACCGGCGAATTCACTCCCCCAGGAATAACTTTTTGGGATAGCTCGAATAGCTGCTGATTGTGCGAAGTCATATTGCTTATTTTCTGTAAAAGTAATTTCAGGAATAATTCAAGGTTGAAAACCGTCGTGCTGCACTTTCAACATCCGTTGCACCGAATACCGCTGAAATCACCGCCAGCGCATCCGCACCGGCTTCCAGCAACTGGCCGGCATTGTGCACCGTGATGCCTCCTATCGCCACCAGTGGAACCGCGATCTCGCGGCGCGCCCGCAACAACAGATCAGGTGTGGCCGACACCGCATCAGGTTTCACCGTCGACGGGAAAAAACTGCCGAATGCCACATAATCGGCTCCCTGCTGGACAGCCATGCGCGCCAATCCCAGTTGATTATAACAAGATACCCCGATCAGACTGGTGCCGCCCAGAATCTCGCGGGCAGCAGCCACACTGCCGTCCTTGCCGCCCAAATGCACACCGTCAGCATCTGCCTGCTGCGCCAGCAGCACATCGTCATTGATAACAAGCGGCACGGAGAATTCATGCGTCAATTCGCGTAATGCGACGGCCTGTTCCAATCGCATTGCATCACCGGCGATTTTGTTGCGGTACTGCAGTACCCGTGCACCGCCCATCAAAGCCAGACGAACTTTGCGCAACAACTCTGGCGTGTCTGTTTCGTCCGGGGTGATTGCGTACAAGCCCCTAATTAGGCAGTTCCGGCTGTTGCTCATCGTCCTCTTCGCCGCGCGCCCAAAACAAACGGTCAGGAATATGCTGCCCCATACCGGGACGAAAGCCGGCATTCAAAGTTTGCCACGTATATTCCTGCGCCTCCTTGACCGCCTCGGGCACGCTCACACCCTGTGCCAATAGCGCCGCAATCGCCGCCGCCAGGGTGCAGCCCGAGCCGTGGTAAATTCCCGGCAAACGCGTCCAGCTGTCACTGCTTACCACCCCGTGAGCGCTATACAGCGTATTGATAACCTTCGGGGTCTGCTCATGGGTGCCGGTGATCAGCACATATTCACAGCCCATGTTCAAAAGCCGTTTCGCGCATTCTTCCAGTGATGGATCGTCTTCTTCGTTATCTTCGTTCAGCGCCAGCCTGCGCGCCTCGATGCTGTTCGGCGTGAGAATGGTAGTCTGCGGAATCAGCAATTCGCGCATTGCGTCCAGCATGTCGTCATTCGCCAGCTCGTCGCCGCGTCCTGAAGCCAATACCGGATCGAGCACCAAAGGAATATCGGGATAATCCGACAACACCTCGGCAATCGCGGCAATGTTTTCCACACTGCCCAGCAAACCGATCTTGAAGGCAGCCACCGGAACGTCTTCCAGCATGGCCCGCGCCTGATCAGCGACCCATTCCGGATCTATCGGCAACACATCGTCCACCCCGCTGGTGTCCTGCACGGTGATGGCCGTTACAACCGACAGCGGATGGCAGCCCATGCTGGAAATGGTCAACAGATCCGCCTGCAAACCGGCTCCCCCGCTGGGATCGGTTGCGGCAAAACTCATTACTAGCGGAAATGGTTCGGTCATGTTGTGGGCTAATGGTAAAATACATTACAGGTTGGCATTTTACCCTATGTAGCAGGGCTACCGAACACAAAGTCATACTTCAACATGAAAGGAATCCGATGCGAATTCTTCACACCATGCTGCGCGTAGCCGATCTTGAAAAATCCCTTTCCTTTTATACCGGCGTGCTCGGCATGAAGCTGCTGCGCCGCAACGACTATCCTGACGGAAAATTTACCCTGGCCTTCGTGGGTTACACCGACGAGGACAGCGGCGCGGTGATCGAACTCACCCACAACTGGGGCGTGGGAAAATATGAACTCGGCAATGCCTACGGCCACACCGCGATCGAAGTGGAAGACGCCTATGCAGCCTGTGAAAACATCAAGCAACGCGGCGGCAAGGTAGTACGCGAGGCCGGCAAGATGATGCACGGCAGCACAGTGATCGCTTTTGTCGAAGACCCGGATGGGTACAAAATCGAATTGGTCCAGAAGAAAACGGGCTGAGGCTTAGTTCGTAAACACCGGATGCCGGACCACCCCCGGCGGACTTGCTCTATGCCTTCTCATCCAGATAATTCGCCACTTTCGCAAAATCCGCCACACTCAGATTTTCGGCGCGAAATTGAGGATTGATCCCCAGCATTTCAAAATTCGTCTCTTCCAGATAACTCCTCAGCGTGTTGCGCAATGTCTTGCGGCGTTGCCCAAATGCAGTTCTGACAATCGCAGCAAACAGCTTTTCGTTGCGCACCGCGATTTCGCTTGCGGGCAGCGGAACCATGCGCACGATCGCGGAATCCACTTTGGGCGCGGGACGGAAAGATTCCGGCGGCACGTCGAGCAGTTTTTCCATGTGAAACCGGTATTGCAGCATCACCGACAAGCGCCCGTATTCCGGCGTGGAAGGCGCGGCCACCATGCGTTCCACCACTTCGTTCTGCAGCATGAAATGCATGTCGGTAATGCGGTCGGCATAAGTTGCAAAGTGGAACAACAACGGCGAGGAGATGTTGTAAGGCAAGTTGCCGACGATGCGCAGCGGTGTCCCAAGGCGGGCAAAATCAAACTCCAGCGCATCTCCGGCATGGATAATCAGTTTCGAATTTTCCTTGTCCTGGGGGTAGTCGTTTTCCAGAAGCGCGATGATGTCGCGGTCTATCTCCACCACATGCAGATGATTCAGCCTCTTCAGCAACGGGCGCGTCAGCGCGCCCAGCCCGGGCCCGATCTCCACCATATTGTCTTCCGGCTCCGGATGGATCGCGTTGATGATGTCTGCAATGATCCGCTCGTCGACCAGGAAATTCTGGCCGAACTTTTTCTTGGCTTTATGCGCGCTCATGTGTTTGACCGTGCACCATTTTGCGCCGGTTCGCATTCCGCCATTTGTGCCGCCAGCCTGACCGCCTCGATCAGGCTGCCGCTGTCGGCCTTGCCGGTACCCGCCAGATCCAGGGCCGTGCCATGATCCACCGATGTGCGGATGAGGGGCAGGCCGAGCGTTACGTTCACACCCTGGCCAAAACTGGCGTGTTTCAACACCGGCAGCCCCTGGTCGTGATACATGGTCAACACGCAGTCGCACTGCGCCAGCTTTTGCGGCGTAAACAGGGTATCGGCGGGCAGCGGTTCGCTGATATTCATGCCTTCTGACCGCAACCTGTCGAGGACAGGTATCATCACTTCGATCTCTTCACGCCCCAGATAACCGCCCTCGCCAGCATGAGGATTTAAACCGGCAACGAGAACTTTCGGATTCGGGATGCCGAAGCGGCCTTGCAGGTCCCGCTGGATAATGCGCAACACGTTTTCCAGCAAGGGTGCTGTAATCGCGGCGGATACGTCCCTCAAAGCCAAGTGAGTGGTGGCCAGTGCCACGCGCATCCCGCCGCCGACCAGCATCATCACCACCTGGCTCGCGCCGGTTTGCTCGGCAAGGAATTCGGTATGCCCGGTAAATGGAATGCCCGCATCATTGATGATGCCCTTGTGTACCGGAGCCGTAACCATGCCCGAGAATTCGCCCCCCAGACAGCCTTGCAAAGCTCGCCTCAATGTTGCCAGCACATATCCGCTGTTGGCCGCGCTCAGTACACCGGGATGGCATTCCGCCGCCAGCGGCACATCGACAACCGGCATGGTGCCGGGTTGCCGGACAATTTTCTGCCCTGCCACAAAATCCGTTATTTCAACGGCAATACCGAGTTGCGCGGCCCGTTGTTGCAACAATTTCTTGTCGGCTATGACGACGAATGGGACACTGAATGATGTGTCGGCAAGCTGCACACACAGATCGGGGCCGATACCCGCAGGCTCGCCGGAAGTAATTGCCAGTGGGGCGAAATGCACAGCGATGCTCACCGGCTACTTGTTGGCGGCGGCAAGATGGTATTCAATGAAAGCCCGGTCGCGCAATTGGCGCAACCAGTCCTGAAACTGGTCATCTGACTTGAACGTGCCTATTGCGATACGCGCCTGCTGGCGCTTCTGCTCAACACTTACATCGGCGTCGCGACGCCCCAGCACCTGGATCAGGTGCCAGCCGAATTGAGTTTGAACGACCCCCATTTGCCCGGGTTGCAGCTTGTTCATCTCGTCTTCAAACCCCGTCACAGTCTGGCCGGGAGACAGCCAGCCCAGATCGCCGCCTTCCTGCGCGCTGCCGTCCTGCGAATATCTTTTGGCCTGCGCGGCAAAATCAGCGCCCGATTCGATACGCTGCATGATTTCCAGGATTTGGATCTTGGCCTCGGCTTCCGGCACGATCTCACTGGTCTTGATCAAGATATGCCTTGCATGAGTCTGGGTGATCAGAACCGGCGCATTAGCGCTGCGCTTGTCTATCAGCTTGAGGATATGAAAACCGCTCGGGCTGCGCAACACATCAGTAATTTGGCCAACTTTAAGGTTTTGCAACTCATTCGAAAATAACGGTGGAATTCGATCGCCGGGCAGCCAGCCCAGATCACCGCCCTTTAGAGCGTCCTTGGCATCCGAACTGCCCGCTGCCACCTGGGCAAAATCAGCACCTCCCTTCAACTGGCTCAGCGCATTTTCCGCACGCTCGTGCGCCGCCTGGATATTTGCCGCGCTGGCCTGTTCAGGGATCACCACCAGTATGTGGGCGAGGTGGAATTCTTCCCCGGAATTACCCATCCTGGCTTTGTTGGCGAGGTAATTATCAACTTCACCATCGCTGATAACGAGCTTGCTTTCAATTTCCCGCTCGCGTAGCCGCGTCGAAATGATCTCGCCGCGAATTTCTTCGCGGAATTTGTCAAAATCAACGCCGCTGGCTTCCAGTTTGGCGCGGAAAGCTGCCAACGACGGGAATTTGTTCTGCTGGGCGATACGCGTCATCGCCTGGTTCAACTGAGCATCATCCACACGCACACCGGTTTCCCTGGCGTACTGCGCCTGCAACATATCCATGACCATGCGCTCGAGAATCTGTTTTTCCAGCACGTCGGCAGCGGGCAGTGGTGTATTCTGCTTCTGTAACTGGCGCACCACTTCGCGAACCCGTTCATCCAGTTCGTTGCGGGTGATCACATCATCATTGACCACCACAACCACCGAATCGATCACCCCGACTTGTTGTTGCGGGTCTATTTTTGGGGTCTCAACGGCCGGAGACGCGTTCTTTGGCGATGCCATGTTTTGCATGTCCTGGCCGGTTTGCATGCCGGCACCATAGGCGGTTTGCAGCAGGGAAAATGCACAGCACAGCATGAGAGTCATAATTCGCATTTTTCTTCTTTCCATAATCACTGAATACCCTGGGCAGGTTTGTTGACGGGCTGATTGTTTAAATTGGTATAACCGGTAATGCCCTGTTTTAGCACATCCATGGGATCTGAGCCGACCTTGATCACATCGCTCAAATCAAGCTGCACAAAAAAAGTGGTATTGGTTTGCAATGTGGCGATTGCAAAACGCTGCGCAACGATACGCAGCGTCCAACAGGACTGGGTATACTCAAGCCCCGCAATCGCATTCAAAATCTGGCGATCCTGTATCGAATAGTTCCAGCGTCCCAGCATATGCCAGCGGTTGAATACCGGCCATTGTGTAGAGAAATCGACCTGGCGCACCGTATTTCGGTCAAAGCGATAACCCAGGTTGAGCACCTTCCCCGCTTCGGGATTGTAATGTGTCGCAACATTGTAAAGTTGCGCCTGTGATTGGGTCGGATCGTACTGCAACTCGCTGTCCACTGATGCCGCCCTCGACACCTGTCCGGAAGCCGCCAGCAAAATATCGGACCTGCCTATCGTTGTGGCCGGAATATAAGAGGGTGTGGTTGTGGTGGTGACATTGGTGGTGGTATTGGTAACAGTGGTTCCAGTGGCGGTGGCAAGGGTTGTGGCTGGCAGCGCTGGCAGCGTTACACGCGGCGTTATAAAACTGATGCGCTCACCCAGCATCAATTTTAACCTTTCCATGCCGGTGTTCTGCTCCACCAAACGGGACGTGGTCGCCAGGGTGATTTGATTGGCATCGCCGATACGGTCACTGCCGGAAAACCGGTTTTCCGTGAATATCTGGGTGAAATTGAAATCGGCCAGATCCGAATCAAAATTGGGCAACATCGATTGGTCCCGGTACGGCACATATACATAATAGGCGCGCGGCTCCAGCGTTTGCCGATAATCCCCGCCGAACATGTTCGTTTGGCGGTCAAAAGCAACACCGCTATCCAGACTAAAAAGCGGCAACACGCGCGCGGCATTCGGTAAATTTCCGACGTTGTTGGCACCCAACGCATAATATGTGGCGCTCAAAGATGCTTTTGGCGTGAGATAAAACGGTGAATTGTTGATCAACGGATAACTGACGCTGGGATTGAGCACCAGTCGCGATCCGTTCACCGCAGTCGGATGAGTGAAATCGACAAACTCGCTGGCAAGAGCAACGTCCGCACCGGAATGAATTTGTTCGGTACCAATAGTCAATTGCGGCGAAAGCGTATAGGGTTGAATGATGGGCGCGTAGAGATTTTGCAGGGTCTGATAGTGCTGTACGCGCAGCATGGAAGTCAAGTCGCCCGGGTTATAGTTAAGTCCAACCTCCTGCAGCAGGTCTACCTGCGATGTGTCAGCTATCGTATTGCCCAGATCGATGAAATATGCACTGTCGCTGACATGGGTGTAATTTACGTAGCCGCTCAGATCTTTCCCTAATGTCTGGTTATCCTGCCAGGCAAAGCGGGATCGGCTGGTGTGGGTAATGGCATCATTCGGCAGCACATCGGCATTAAGCATTCCGCTATACCCGACCCCCATATAGCGGAATTCATCGTTGAGCATCAAACCGCGCTTGGCCAGATAGCGGGGGGCAATTGTCGCATCAAGATTCGGCGCGATATTCAAGTAATACGGCAAAGTCAATTCGGGACCGCCCGTTACCGTAGTCCCGTATATCGGCGACAGGAAACCGGACTTGCGCTGGTTATTGAGCGCAAAATCCATCCACGGTGAATACAAAATCGGCACGCCCTTAAAATCCAGGACTGCGCTGTGGGCTGTGCCAATCTGGGTTTCGCGGTTGATTGCCAGCGTGCCCACATCCAGGTACCAGTCCTGGTTACCCGCGGGACAGGTGGTGTAGGTGGCATTATCCATGTTGTAGTGCTGATTGTCCTGGATGTGCACAATGTCAGCCGTGCCGCGCCCGCCGTTATTCTTCAAGCTGTATTGCGGCTGGTCCATCGTTCCGGCACCGCTATCCATATTGAATTGCAGGCGCGGGCCGCTCATGGTGCTGCCCTCCTGCATCAGCACAACCGAGCCCTGGGCATCGACTTGATGCGTGTTTTGCTGATACAGCAACTGGTCTGCGCGAACTGACTGGCTGCCCTGGCGCAGGGTCACATTGCCAGTCGCCTTGATCTCACTTTCCTTCTGCCCCACCAGATTGTCTGCCTCGATCACCGAGGGCGCTCCCGGATCTATGCCCGTCGCGGTCAGGGGCGTCCGATCCATGCGCAGCCCAAGCGTATCCTCGGCACAAGCCTGACGCGCAAGAAAACACAGTAAAAGTATGGCGAGAGATTTATGACGGACCCGCATAACGCGCAGCAATATAGTAAGGTGATAAACTCGCGGCAGTTTAACATCAAGTGCAATTGAGAACCCAACATGCAACGCCAGAAACAACTTGCCGGGTGGCTGCACAGCCTGTGCCCGGATCAGCAATTCACGCTTGCCCCCGCTTCCGCCGACGCCAGCTTCCGCCGCTACTTCCGCGCCACATTTGCCGGCGGTGGCGATTGTGGCGCGTTGTTGACGAAATCAGCCGGCTCCGGAAGCAGGCGCCAATCAAGCCCCGATAAAACAACGGATAGAATCACCCCCGCACCGGACGGTTTCACCGCACCGTCCCCGGGCTGTACCCTGATCGTGATGGACGCCCCGCCACAGCACGAGGATTGCCGCCCTTTCCTGCATGTCGCGAAATTGTTCGAGGACGCCGGGGCGCATGTACCGCACGTGTATGCGCAAGACCTGGAACAGGGATTCCTGCTCCTGTCGGATCTCGGCAACACCACTTACCTGCAGGCCCTGGCTGAGGGAGACGCCGGCACCGCAAAGGAACTTTATGGTGCCGCCACCGACGCGCTGCTCAGGATTCAGCTTGCCTCCCGCGAGAACGAGTTGCCCCACTACGACGAAGCCATGCTGTTGCGCGAGATGCGACTGTTTCCGGAGTGGTACATAGGCAGGCACCTCAATGTCGCGCTCGGCGAGGCGCAGGCCGCCAAACTGGAGGCTGTGTTCATGCGCATCATCGCCAACAACCTCGTCCAGCCGCGCGTGTATGTGCACCGCGACTACCACTCGCGCAACCTGATGCGACTCGAGGAAAACAACCCGGGCATCATCGACTTTCAGGATGCCGTGTACGGCCCGATCACCTATGATCTCGCCTCGCTATTCAAGGATGCCTACATCCGCCATGAGGAAGCTGAAATCATCGACTGGCTGGTGCGTTACTGGGAAAAGGCGCGCAAGGCCGGCCTGCCGGTGCACAACGACTTTGCGGAGTTTTATCGCGATTATGAATGGATGGGTGTGCAGCGCCACCTCAAGGTGCTGGGCATCTTCGCGCGCCTTTATCACCGCGACGGCAAGGACGGCTACCTGAAAGACCTGCCCCTGGTGATGGCTTACCTGCGCGCGGCCTGCGCGCGCTACATAGACCTCAAGCCGCTGCTGAATCTGCTCGACACGCTGGAGCCACAAATGAATAGGGAAGGTTACACGTTTTGACGACACCTCCAGAAATCGTAGTGAGCAAGTACAAGCACAAGGAGCCGCGCAGTGAATGACGAGACATACCTCGTAGGTAGGCGAGGATTGAACGAGCACGCGACGCAGCGATTGGACTGCGCAATAGATTTATGGGGGTGTCGGTGAAAGCGATGCTGCTGGCAGCCGGCCGCGGCGAACGCATGCGCCCTCTCACCGACCATACCCCCAAACCGCTGCTCGAAGTCGCAGGCAAAGCGCTGATCGTCTGGCACATCGAGAATCTGGTTCGTGCCGGCATACGCGATCTGGTGATCAACCATGCCCACCTCGGCGCACTGATCGAAACGGCGCTGGGCGACGGCAGCCGCTTCGGCGCGCATATCCGGTATTCATCCGAGGGCAAAGCACTCGAAACCGCGGGCGGGATCGCCTATGCCCTGCCGCTGCTGGGTGACGAACCCTTCGCCGTGATCAACAGCGACATTTTCTGCGACTACGATTTTGCCAGGCTGCGTGAACGGGCTGCCGGGCTGAAAGCCAACGGCGACGCCGCACATCTGGTGCTGGTTGACAATCCACCACAGCATCCAAATGGCGATTTTGGACTGGCCGATAGCCGAGTGTCCGATCCACGATCCTCAGTTCTCAGTCCTCAGCCCTCGACCCTGACTTTCAGCGGCATCGGCATCTATCAACCTGCTTTATTCAATGGCATCCCGCGCGGCAATATCGCCCCGCTGGCCCCGTTGCTGCGCGCGCAGATCTCTCTCGGCAAGGTCAGCGGCGAGCACCACCGGGGCTTGTGGGCGGATGTTGGCACACCCGAACGCCTGGCCGAACTCGACAGGCAGCTGAGTCCATAGCACAATGCGCCATGAACTTTAACCCCTCTGTTTACATGGACCGCCGCACCCGCCTGCTTACGCAAATGCAGCGCGGCATCGCGATCATCCCGACCGCACCTGAAGTGGCGCGCAATGCCGACACGCATTACGGATACCGCCATGACAGCAATTTTTATTACCTGAGCGGCTTCACCGAGCCTGAGGCAGTGCTGGTAATGGTCGCCGGGGACACACCACTATCGATATTGTTCTGCCGCGAAAAAAACCTGGAACGCGAAATCTGGGATGGCCACCGCTTCGGCCCGGATGCCGCACAGGAACAATTCGGCTTCGACGCGGCTTATCCGATAGAACAGCTGGATGAAAAACTGGGCGAACTGATGGGCAACCAGCCCGCGCTGTTTTACCCGTTGGGCTTTGATGCCGGATGGGACCGGCGCATCCTCGGGTTGCGCAACTCGGTTTTGCAGAAGGTGCGCGGGGGCATCCGCGCTCCGGACGATATCCGCGACGTGCGCGCGCTGCTCAACGAGATGCGCTTGTTCAAGGATGGCCATGAGCTCGGCATCATGCGTGGCGCGGCCGCGATTTCCACGGCAGCGCATAAACGCGCGATGCGTTTTACCCGTCCCGACCGGTTCGAATACCAGGTCGAGGCCGAACTGCTGCACGAGTTCTGCAGCCATGGCGCGCGCAACCCCGCCTACACCTCCATCGTCGCCGGCGGCGCGAGTGCCTGCGTGCTGCACTATGTGGGCAACAACGCCGTGCTCAAGGACGGCGACCTGCTGCTGATAGACGCGGGATGCGAACTGGACGGCTACGCCTCGGACATCACGCGCACTTTTCCCGTCAACGGAAAATTCAGCGGCGCACAGAAGGACGTCTACGAGATCGTGCTCGCCGCACAGACCGCCGCGATTGCGGCTGCAATGCCAAAGCGGGCCTGGAACGCGCCGCACGATGCCGCGCTGCGCGTTCTGGCACAGGGCTTCATCGACCTCAAGCTGTGCAGCGGCAGCGTGGATGGAGTTCTGGAAAGCGAAGCCTACAAGAAATTCTACATGCACCGAACCGGCCACTGGCTGGGCATGGACGTGCACGATGTCGGCGATTACAAGGTCGGCAACGACTGGCGCGCGCTGCAACCCGGCATGGTGCTCACCGTCGAGCCCGGCTGTTACATCCGCCCCGCCGATGACGTGCCGATGGCGCTGTGGAACATCGGCATCCGCATCGAGGACGATGTCGTGATCACGGAAAACGGCAATGAAGTGTTGACCGATGCCGCACCGAAAACGGTGGCGGATATCGAAGAGCTGATGAAAAGAACGTGAACGCACAGTTCGATATAGCAATCATCGGAGGTGGCCCGGTCGGCGCCGCGCTGGCGCTGGCATTGCGTAACAGCAAACTGAAAGTCTGCGTGCTGGAAGCGCGCCCTGCGGATTCCGCCAGCAGCGATGCCCGCGCACTGGCCTTGTCTTATGGCAGCCGTTTGCTGCTGGATCGCCTGGGTGTGTGGAATTCGCTGCATGGTATCTCGCCGATACGGGCGATACACATTTCGCAAAAACAAAGTTTCGGACGGGCCGTGCTGCGTGCCGGCGAACTGAACGTGCCGGAACTCGGTTATGTGCTGGCCTACCCGTCGTTGCAGGATACCTTGAGCGGTGCTCTGCAACACAGCAATGTTGCATCCATCTACGGCGCCAGCGTCACTCAATTGACAAACGAGGAAGATCACGCCGTGATCGGCTATCAGCAGGACGGCGCAGATCGTACCCTGCACACACGTCTCGCGGTAGTCGCCGACGGCGGCAAACTGCTGGCGCAGCAATTTCCGCCTGACGTGCACGATTACGGGCAGAGCGCGCTGATCACCCATATCACCTGTTCCGCACCGCAAGCAGACATGGCGTTCGAGCGCTTCACTCCGCAGGGGCCGCTGGCGCTGCTGCCGTTCCGCAACGGCTACGAACTGGTATGGACTGCGCCGCATCAAGCCGCGCAGAACATGCTGGCATGGGAGGACGCGAAATTTTTGCGCGAACTGCACCAGCACTTCGGCGATCGCGTCGGGGAATTCCTGAGCGTGGGCAAACGCAGCTGCTTCCCGCTAGTCCTGAGGCGCGCGTCTCAGCAGTCGCCGATGCCGCACACCGTGCTGCTCGGCAACGCGGCGCAAACCATGCATCCGGTCGCCGGGCAGGGTTTCAATATGGGCTTGCGCGATGCGTGGGAACTGGCCCGGGAGATACTCGATGCCAAGCCGGAAGAACTGGGTACTGATGCGATGCTCGCAGCCTACCGTTCGGATCGCCGCACCGACCGCGAAGCGGGAATACGATTTACCGATGGGTTGGTGAGATTATTTTCCAACGACCTGCCGCTGGTCAGCGCGGGTCGCGCCGTTGCGCTCACCGCGCTGGACTGTTTGCCGTTTGCGAAGAAGTTTGTCGCGAAGAGGATGATGTTTGGGGCGAATGGTTAGCCAGGTTTCGTAGCAACTCAGGCCGTTCGCCCTGATAACCAGCGACTTGGCTATCGTCGTTTGATAGCCTAGTCGAATGGCTATGTCGAAGGGTCGCCGCAAAGCGGCTGGCGCTCTGTGATGTACTCAGAAATCAAAAACAAAACCGCCGGGGGTTGCCCGGCAGCAAGCTACTTTCTTTTGCTTCGCCAAAAAGAAAGTAACCAAAGAAAAGGCGACCCCGGTTTACCGCCGCTGCGCGGTACCCCCGATCAGCCGCAAGCAAGCGGGGCTGCGCAACTCGACCTGGCAGGGCGCACACCCCGCGCCACACTGCGGGACTAGAACAGTGCTCGCCTAAACCT
Source organism: Gallionella sp. (assembly GCA_027311105.1). Classification (GTDB taxonomy): domain Bacteria; phylum Pseudomonadota; class Gammaproteobacteria; order Burkholderiales; family Gallionellaceae; genus Gallionella. The sequence goes on along the minus strand of DAICZN010000095.1, from coordinate 11,795 downwards.
CCGCTTCCTTGCGGCTGATCGAGGCGGCGCACAGGGGATGAAAAACAGAAATGCAAATTCAAAATCTTCAATTCAAAACTGATGCCGCGTGAACGCGGCATCAGTATGTTATCAACCCAAACCAGTCATCCTTATTGACAGCTAGTTATTAAAATTTGTAGCCAAAATAGGCCAACAGTCCCTCCTCGAAGGCTTGGAACAACACGTCAATAGACAGCTCTGTTTGTACAACCCTGTTACCACTCATTGATAATACGGTTCCAGCAACGTCGCTAATTTGCGAGAAAAGTCGCGCTTCATGAACAAATTTGCTACGTATCTCGTATAGAAATTCAGCAACTTTCTTTATCGATTTTAAAGGGTGCCCATCTATCTTGATTGAATCGCATAACACCTTCTGCGTACATTGCGGCAGGTTTTCGAAGAACGCTTTGCATCGACGAATTGAACCATACTCACTTTTATATTTTTCGTTTAATGCCGATAGAGAGACATGATCGTTAATTGGAAAAATCGATTCCTGTGGCTCATCATTTAGCCAATTGAATAAATCCTTGTAATGCCTATCTGACAAGCTTTCAATGACAGAGAAAAGTGCGGCCAGCTTGAAGGAATTGGTAAAATAATCCACGATTGGATTTGAGCGTTCGACAGAAACATGCCAATCTCCATTCTTCACCATGAAAAGATAAAAAGATGCGGCGCGAAGAAACTCATCCTTTGTGGCCGAGTTGTTCAAAGACGAGTAGAAGTTCTCAAAAGCTTCACGAGTGGTGAAGCGAGAAGTTAACGCTAGATAAGCATCCTCCTTAAATCTATCTTCATCATCAACATATCTTCCATCTGAAACCATCACCAAATACGCCAAAGAATTAGAGCAAGAAAAACGATGATAATCCATCCCAAAAGTTTGATGCTCGGAATGCCATACCGAAGATGAATCTCTATCTCATTAATCACATCAATTGCCTCAAACCTTGGGTCATTTTGACGAGCTGCCTGCTCAGCTCTCAGTTCATCTGGATCATCACTCATAACAACTCCATAACGAAAGTAAGGCGAATGTGAGAGGCGGCTATTGGCTGCGGTCATTCTCCTCAACAACCATATCCTCTAAAGCCCAGCGTAGCATACGATATGCTGGCTGCAAAACAAGACGTGCGCACAGCGCACACAACTCTTCTGTGTTCTTTTCCCCTGTGCGCCGCCGAGTAGCGCAGGCTTGTCAGGGAATTCTGACGAATATGTTTGAGCACGTGGACGCGTAGCGGATCGTGCGAGTTTATGAGGAAGCCTGACCAGACGAGCAACGCAGGGCACCCCGCAGGGGCGGCAAACCGGGGCCGCCTTCTTTTTGGTTACTTTTTCTTGGCGACGCAAGAAAAAGTGACTAGCTGCCGGGCTACCCCCGGCGGTGTTAGTTTTGTTTCTTGTCATTCATCCTTCGATACACTGCGCTGCGCGCAGCACTCAGGACGAACGGACTAGGACAACTCCACCACCACCGGCACATGATCCGACGGCCGCTCCAATTTTCTCGGCGCCTTGTCGATCACGCAACTCTTGCACTGCTCCACCAGCGGCTCGCTGATCAGGATATGATCAATGCGCAGACCGTGGTTGCGGCGAAACGCCATCATCCGGTAGTCCCACCAGGTAAAGGATTTTTCCGCCTGCTCGAACAGGCGAAAACTGTCGCGCAGGCCGAGCTTGATCAGGTTCTGAAAATAGATGCGTTCAGCTTCGCTGACCAGCACGTTGCCCTGCCAGACCACGGGGTCGTGCACGTCGCGGTCTTCCGGCGCGATGTTGTAGTCGCCCAGCACCACCAGCTTGGGGTGGCGCGTCAGCTCTTCCTTCAGCCAGTTGCGCAAGGCATTGAGCCAGGCCAGTTTGTAGTAATACTTGTCGGAATCGACGGCCTGTCCGTTCGGCACGTACACGCACACAACGCGCACATCGTTGCAGGTGGCCGCGATGACGCGCTTCTGTTCGTCAACAAAATCCGGAATGCCCGTCTGCACATCGCTTGCCGGCGCGCGGCTCAGGATCGCCACGCCGTTGTAGGTTTTCTGTCCGCTGAATACGCTGTGGTAACCCGCCGCCTGCAACTCAGCCTGCGGGAAATCCCCGTCCTGTTGTTTGGTTTCCTGCAGGCACAGCACATCGACAGGATTCTTGGCGAGCCAATCCAGCACATGCGGCAAGCGCACTTTCAGAGAATTGACGTTCCAGGTGGCCAGCTTCATTGCGCAGCAGGTTCGGCCGGGGCCGGCGGCGTGAACGGCACCGGCTGCACCGGGGGAGCAAGGCGCTGACGGTAGCTTGCGGTCTTTGGATAGCCCGCGACATCCAGCTCGGTATTCCATTGCGATTCCGCATAACCTTTCAGGAAATCCTTGCCCACCTGCAGCACCGGAACCACGCTGTCTATGCCGGAAAGCTGTTTGAAGGCGGCTATATCCTCCCTGGTTTGCAGCAATTTTTCGCTGTAGGGTATGCCGCGCTTGCCCAGCAAACTGTTTGCCTGGGCACAGGGTTCGCCGCAGTCCTTTCCCACGTACAGCGTGACCGGGAAGTTCTCCCGGGCACGGCGGGTTTCATAGGGCAAATCCTCGCTCTGCGATGAATTCACGGAAAGCTTCAGGCGTTCCACGTCCCTGGCATCCGCGGGAGGGACATCACCGTAATTCATCTTGCCGGTCTTATCCACCCAGCGGAACATATCCCCTGCCTGGACAGGCATGACCAGCAAGCAGGCCAGCAGGCAGGCAAGGCGCCTCATTTCTCATCCAGCGAAGTTTCGAGCAAACCGTTATGCCGCAACAGCGCATCCATGTCAGGTTCGCGGCCCCTGAAGGCGGTGAAGGATTGCATCGCGCCGCGGCTGCCTCCCATCGCCAGTATCTCGCTGCGGAAACGCGCGCCGACGTCGGGATTGAGTACGCCGTTCTCCTCGAACAGGCTGTAGGCATCGGCGGACAGCACCTCGGCCCACTTGTAGCTGTAATAACCCGCCGCATAGCCGCCGGAAAAGATGTGCGAAAAACTGTGCGGGAAACGCTGGAACGCCGGCGGGATCAGCACCGCCACTTCCGCGCGCACGTCGTCTAACAATTGCAATATCGATTTTGCCCCGCCCGCCTCGAAGTTGCTGTGCATCAGCATGTCGAACATCGAGAATTCGATCTGGCGCAGTGTCTGCAAACCGCTCTGGAAATTCTTCGCGGCGAGCATTTTGTCGAACAGCGCGCGCGGCAACGGCAGGCCGCTATCCACATTGCGCGACATGCCCTTTACCACATCCCACTCCCAGCAGAAATTCTCCATGAACTGGCTGGGCAGCTCGACAGCATCCCATTCCACCCCGTTGATGCCGGACACGGCAAGGTCTTCGACTTCGGTGAGCAGGTGATGCAGGCCGTGGCCGAATTCATGGAACAGCGTGATCACTTCATCATGCGTGAAGGTTGCCGGGCGTCTGCCGTCAGGGTGCAAGTTCTTCACGTTCATTGAGGCAGCCGCTGCAACCGATTCGCGGGCGCTCCCATCCCGCTGCGCGGGACTCTGGTCACTGCTCACAGTTGCGCCCCCAACCGGCGGGGAGAAATTGCAGTTCAGGTATGCGACCGGCGTCTGGATGCCGGCCCTGGTGCGACGCCGCGCGATCACGTCATCCATCCATGCGCCGCCGCGCTTGCTGTCTCGCGCGTACAGGTCGAGATAGAACTGCCCGACCAGCTGATCCTGCTGGTTGCGGATGTCGAAAAAGCGCACATCCTGATGCCAGACAGGGGCGTCGGATGACTTTATCTGCAGGCCATACAGCGTTTCTACCAACTTGAACATGCCGGGCAGCACCGCGTCCTCGGGAAAATATTGCTTCACCTCCTGTTCGGAAAACGCGTAACGCTGCTCGCGCAATTTTTCCCCCGCATAACTCATATCCCATGCAAGCAATTCGGCCAGGCCCAGCCGGTCGCGCGCGAAGGCGCGCAGTTCGGCCAGATCCCTTGCCGCAAAGGGACGCGCGCGCTGCGCCAGCTCGCGCATGAACTCAACCACCTGCTGCGGCGAGTTCGCCATTTTGCTGGCCAGCGACAATTCGCCGTAGTTGGCAAAGCCCAGCAGCCGTGCTTCCTCGCCGCGCAGTTTGACGATCTCATCCATCAGCGCGGTGTTATCGAACTCGGGTTTGCCAAACTCGCTGGCGCGCGTGCTGTAAGCCCGGTACATTTGCTCGCGCAATTTCCGGCTGTCGGCATATTGCATCACCGGCATAAAGGACGGCGCTTTCAACGTAAACAGCCAGCCGACTTTATGTTCCGCCTGCGCCGCTTCCTGCGCGGCCTGCAGCACGTCATCCGGCAAGCCGCTCAGTTCATCCTTGTTCTCGACGACCAGCGTGAAATCGTTGGTGGCATCCAGCAGGTTGTCGGAGAAACGCGAAGACAACTCGGCCAGACGCTCCTGAATCTGCAGGTAACGCGCCTTCTGCGCATCCGGCAACTCGGCGCCGCCGAGGCGGAAATCGCGCAGCTCGTTTTCGATGATCTTCTTGCGCGCCGCGCTCAGGCCGGCATATTCCGGGCTGCTGTGCAAGGCCTTGAACTTGTCGAACAGTGCCAGGTTCTGGCCGAGCTCGGCGTAATACTGGGTGATCTTCGGTAATGTGGCGTTGTATGCCTCGCGCAATTCGGGACTGTTCATCACCGCGTTCAAGTGCCCGACCGGCCCCCATGCACGCGACAAACGCTCGTTGGCATCCTCCATCGGCGCGACAAAGTCCTGCCAGGTGGGTGGCGATTGCGACACGTTACTGGCGAAGCCAGCCGTTTGCGGGAGCTGTCGCCCAGCCGCCCTTCCCTCACCGGAGGACTCCACCCTGCCGTGTTGGGGCGGCGCACTATCGGCCAGCAAGCGCGCAACGAGAGCACGGTTTTCCGCAAGCAGTTGCTCTATCGCGGGAGCGACATGTTCGGGTTTGATCTCCGCAAAACGCGGCAGACCGGTAAAATCGAGTAGTGGGTTCATAATCATCCGGAAAAAACAAATGTCCCCGAGCGGGGACGCGAATTATTGTTGAAACACGATCTGTCCGTCGAGCAGCGTATAGCGCACCCGTCCCTGCATTTCGTAACCGTTGAACGGCGTATTCTTGCCCTGGCTTTTTAGCGCGGCGGGCTCCACCTTCCATGAAACTTTCGGATCAAACAGGCAGATATCCGCGTGAGCGCCGACCGACAGATGCCCCATTTTTTGCCCGAGCAATTGCGCGGGCTTGATCGTGACGTGTGCCAGCGCATCCAGCAATGGAACGCGTTCCTGCTCCGCCCATTTCAGCACCAGCGGCAGCAGCAACTCCAGCCCTGTTGCACCCGCTTCGGCTTCGGCGAACGGCAATTGCTTTGCATCATCGTCCACCGGTGAATGATTGGAACAGATCGCGTCTATCGTGCCGTCGAGCAGCCCTGCACGCAGGCCCGCTTTGTCCCGCAGGCTGCGCAGCGGGGGCACCAGATGACAGTTGGCGTCGAAGTACCCGATATCCATTTCGGTAAGGTGCACATGGTTGATCGAGGTATCGCAGCTTACCTTCAATCCTTCTTTTTTCGCTGAACGGATCATGTCCACAGCGACCGCGCTGGATACACGGCAGATATGCAGGATGACGCCGGTTTCACGCGCGAGTTGCAGGGCGGTGGCCAGCGCGATGGTTTCCGCTATCACCGGGATGGCTGGCAGACCGAGGCGGGTTGCCACTTCGCCATCATGCGCCACGCCATTCTTGGCAAGAAAGCTGTCCTGCGGCCGCAACCACACGCGGTACCCGAAAGTGGACGCATATTGCATCGCGCGCAACAGCACGCGCGTATCGGTCAGGGGTGCATCTGCCTGGCTGAAAGCCTTGCATCCGGCTTCGGTCAGCTCGTTCATTTCGGTCAATTCCGCACCCTTCAGGCCGTAAGTCAGGGCGCCCACCGGGAACACCCGCGCCTGGTTCAGGGATCGCGCGCGGCGTTTGAGCATCTCCACCAAGCCCGGTTCATCCAGGGGCGGATCGGTATCCGGGGGGCAGGCCAATGAAGTTATGCCGCCCGCCACCGCGGCGGTCATTTCCGATTCCAGCGTGGCTTTGTACTCGTAACCGGGCTCGCGCAGGCGCGCTGCAATATCCATCAGGCCCGGCATCAGGATCAGCCCGCCGGCGTCTATCACCTGGCCCGCAACGAAACCCGGGGGTGCCTTGCCGATCGCCGCGATGCGCCGGTCAGCGATATACACATCCTGTTGCGCGTCGATGTTGTTCTTCGGATCTATCAGTCGCCCGTTCCTGATATGAATATTCATACCTTCACTCCCGCCAGCATGCTCATTACCGCCATTCGCACCGCGATACCGAAGGTCACCTGGGGCAGGATCACGGAATGCTTGCCGTCTGCCACGCTGGAGTCGATCTCCACGCCGCGGTTCATCGGTCCCGGATGCATCACGATCGCGTCCGGTTTCGCGCGCGCCAGCTTCTCTTCGGTGAGGCCGTAGTATTTGAAATATTCCTGCGCTCAGGGCAATGCACCGCCCTGCATGCGCTCGTTCTGCAGGCGCAGCATCAGCACCACATCGACATCCTGCAAGCCCAGCGCCATGTCGTGATAGACCAGCACGCCAAGATTTTCCACCATGGTCGGCAGCAGCGTCCTGGGTGCAATGACGCGCACTTCCGGCACACCCAGCGTGGTCAGCGCGTGGATCTGCGAGCGCGCCACGCGCGAATGCAGCACGTCGCCGACGATCGCGACACGCAGGTTGTGGAATTCCTTCTTGTAGTGGCGGATGGTGTACATGTCCAGCAGCGCCTGGGTGGGATGCGCATGGCGCCCGTCGCCGGCGTTGATGACGTGTATTTCGGGCGCGACATGGCGCGCGATGAAATGCGCCGCGCCGCTTTGCGCGTGGCGTACCACGAACATGTCCGCATGCATCGCGCACAAATTGTCCACGGTATCCAGCAATGTCTCGCCCTTGCTGGTCGAGGATGAACCGATATTCAGGTTGACCACGTCGGCCGACAGCCGCTTGGCGGCGATCTCGAAAGTGGTGCGGGTACGGGTGCTGTTCTCGAAAAAAACATTGAATACCGATTTGCCGTGCAGCAGCGGGATTTTTTTGATCTCGCGCTTGTCGCTGACTTCGACGAAGGTCGCGGCTTTGTCGAGAATGTCGCGCAGGATGCGCGCCGGGAGCCCCTCCGTCGTCAGCAGGTGCTGGAGTTCGCCGTGCTTATTCAGTTGCGGATTATTCATGCGAGTATTCCCGCTGCGGGTTCATCAAAGTAAGCCTGCAATATCTGCTGCGCGGCATACTGGTCGATCAGGGATTTTTGCCTCACTCCGCGGATTCCCTCCTCGTTCAATTGGGCGCTTGCGGCGGTCGAAGTATACCGCTCATCCATCAGAATCGTCGGCAATTTAAACCGTCCCTTGAGGCGGTTGGCGAAGCGGCGGCACAGCGCCGTCACCTCATGCGGCGTGCCGTCATCGTTACTCGGCAGGCCGACCACCAGCGCGCTCGGTTGCCATTCCTTCAGCAAGGCCTCGATCCTGGCGAAGCGCGTGCCGGTTTTCTCGTCGTTGATCGTGGTCAGGGGATTAGCCCGGCGCAACAGGGTGTTGCCGACTGCGATACCGACACGTTTGGTGCCAAAGTCGAATCCGAGGAGTGTGCCCCGGGGGACAAAAACTGAAGATGGCGTAAAGGCCCCTTCAGGCATGTCCGGCATCCTCCATCAGTGTGGCGTAGCTCACCCCAAGCAACTCCATCGCCGCGGCAAGCCGCTCTTCGGCTGCCAGGTCGAACAGGATGTGCTCAGATGCGGGAACGGTCAGCCAGGTGTTCTCCGTGATCTCGTGTTCCAGCTGCCCCTGGTCCCATCCCGCATAGCCCAGTGTGACGATCGCATTTCGCGGTCCCTTTCCGGCACCCATCGCATTGAGTATATCCCTGGATGTGGTCAGGGCCAGTTTGTCGTTGATGTGCAGTGTGGATTCCCAGTTCCCGGGCGTGTCATGCAGCACGAAACCCCGCTCAGTCTGGACCGGGCCGCCGAAGTGCACTGGCATCTTCACCAGTCCGGGCTGGTTTAAGGGAATGTTGACCTGCTCGAACATCTCGCCCAGCGTGAGGCTGATCGGGCGATTCACCACGAGGCCCAGTGCGCCGTTCTCGTTATGCTCGCAAATGTAGGTCAGCGTGCCGGCAAACACCCCCTCCTGCATGGCTGGCATAGCGATCAAAAAGTGGTGGGTCAAATCCAAATCCGGCATGCCGCCATTGTAGCCCCTCCGTGCCTGGTCGCACAAATGGATGAAGCTTGGCGGCATGCCCTTGCGGCGGGGCAATCGAAGCCGGTGGCGGTTGCCGCGGCCTGCGCCCGAGTGTCGGGCAAGACCGCCGCGAATGGCACGGGAAAGCCCGGCACTGTCCTAGATACGGCCGGTTTTTGCGCCGGTCAGGGCAAGATTTTCCATCGTCCGGCGGGCGATATTCTGCAGCGGCACCACTTCGCACGCTGCACCGGCAGCTATCGCTTCCTTGGGCATACCGAATATCACGCAGGTCGCCTCGTCCTGGGCGATGGTAAATGAACCCGCCTGCTTCATTTCCAGCAATCCCTGCATGCCGTCTTTCCCCATGCCGGTGAGAATGATTCCGGTCGCGTTGGCACCCGCGACATTGGCCGCCGAACGAAACAGCACATCAACCGAGGGACGATGACGATTCACCAATGGACCCGGATCCAGTTGGACCAGATAGTTTGCGCCGCTGCGCTTGAGCAGCAAATGCGAGTTTCCCGGTGCAATATAGGCATGGCCCGGCAGGACACGCTCGTTATGCGCCGCTTCCCTGACCGAAATCTTGCACAGAGCGTCCAAACGATTCGCAAATGACTTGGTAAAATGTTCCGGCATATGCTGGGTTACCAGCACACCCGGCGCATCGGCAGGGAGCCTGGCCAGCACCTCCTTGATCGCCTGGGTTCCCCCGGTTGATGCGCCGATGACAATCAATTTTTCCGTGGAGGAATACCGACCGGCAACGCTGGGCAGAATCACATCCGCGGAAAAGTTTTCCTGGGTTGCCAGCGCTGTCGTCTTATGCACACGCGCCTGTGCGACCGCGCGTATCTTTTCGGCAATCTCGCCTGCCGACTTTTCCATGCCATCGGCAATACCCAGTTTCGGCTTGGAGATAAAGTCTACCGCGCCCAATTCCAGCGCACGCAGAGTTATGTCAGAACCCTGTTCCGTCAGCGTGGAAATCATCAGCACCGGCATCGGGCGCCAGCGCATCAGTCTTTCAAGAAAATCCAGCCCGCCCATCCCGGGCATTTCCACATCCAGTGTCAGCACGTCCGGATTGCGCTCCATGATCATTTCCCGCGCCGACAGGGGATCGGGTGCGGTGCCGACGCACTCCATATCCTTTTCGCGATTGATGATCACCTTCATCAGGCTGCGTATCAGCGCGGAATCGTCGATCACCAACACCTTCAGCTTGCGATTTTTCATGCGCATACTCGCGTAATGAGCCCCGGCATGTCACATGGATCAAGGCAGGACGGAGTCAATCAAACAGCTCCACATCACCTTCCAATTTGGCATATTGCAGGCGCGTGTTGTATTCCGCCTCCCGGCTGATGATCGTATCGTTATGCACCTGTTTCAGGTTCTTCACCCTGACCAAACCGGTAGCGGGGAAGTAATACACTTTGCGCGGATTGACATCCAGCATATCCTGGGCGACAACGGGTATTTTTTCCGTCTTTAGAAATTGCGTGACGAATTCGGCATTGCGTTCGCCCACATTGTTGACTGTAAAGCCCCTCAGCACCGAGGCTCCGCCGAACACCTTGGCCTCAAAGTTACTCCGTTTTGCCCCCATCTTGAGCAACTGGTTGATCAGTATTTCCATCGCATAAGCGCCATAGCGTGCCGATGCGCCAAGCGGATTGTTGCGGTCCTGCCCGCTATGCGGCAGCATGAAGTGGTTCATGCCGCCGATTCCATTGACCCTGTCGCGTATGCACGCGCAAACGCAGGAACCCAGAACCGTGACCAATACCATGTTCCGCGCTGTTGCATAGTACTCCCCGGGAAGTATCTTGGCCGCCTCGGTATTATGTTCGCGGTCAAAATACAGATGCGGAGACAATATCTCTTCATAACCTTCCCTGGACATACCGGAACATCCCTCTCTCCCCTGTCTTCAGGGCAATCAATTATTTTTTAACCTGTTGATATGCACGGGATCCGGGATCGGCCAATTCATACACTGTCTTACCGCGCGACTTGAACAGGTGTGTTGCATTGTATAAGCTTTCCGAATGCCCGGAGAAGACCAGTCCGTCCGGCTGCAGCAGGGGGGCGAAACGCTGCAGTATCCTGAGCTGCGTTGCCTTGTCGAAATAGATCATCACATTGCGGCAAAATATCGCATCCAAAGGACCGCGTATCGGCCAGACATCATTGAGTAAGTTAACCTGCATGAAAGTTATCATGGCACGCAATTCGGGCCTTACCCGGACGAACCCCGATTGCTTTCCGGTTCCCATGAGGAAGTGTCGTTTTATCACTGCCTCGGAAAGCTTTCCGACACGTTCGACAGGATAAATTCCGGCGTCCGCTGTCGCCAGCACACTGGTATCCACATCAGTGGCGATGATGGAAATGTCGGGCGCAAAGCCGCCAAATGTGTCTGCCAGTGTCATCGCCATCGAGTATGGCTCTTCGCCGGTCGAGGCGGCCGAGCACCAAAGAACAACCTTGTGCTTTCCCCTTTGCCCGGCGACATGCTCCGCCAATATCGGAAAATGGTGGGGTTCGCGAAAGAACGAGGTCAGGTTGGTGGTTAGCGAATTGACGAATGCCTGCCACTCTGTTCCATCATTGTCTTCCAGCAACGCCAGATAATCCTTGAAATTATTGACCCCCGTCGCGCGCAGGCGGCGTGCCAGACGGCTATAAACCATGTGCTGTTTGGATGGCTTCAGCGAAATACCGGCATGCTCGTAAATCAGCTTGCAAATTCTTTTGAAGTTCTCCTCGGTGAACACGAATTCACGTTCGCGCCCGTCGCTGGTTTGCAGCTTGATGGTCATAACACCCCGGACTGAATGCGCAAAAAATAACCCCGCAAAAATTCGCGGGGCATAGGCTGAAATATTTTCTTCATGAATCCCCCGGGCACTGTGCCAGCCCCGGAGGAATCGAATATATCCAGTTTCACCAATATACATTCCGCCATGGTGGCCAGGGTAACCCGGATCGCGGCGACTCATCCTACCCGGCGAATCGGATTGCATCCTCAATTTTGTTTTAACAATTCAGGCAGTTTTCATGACAGATTGTCACGCCATTGCACAGGCCAAAGTTTACACGTACTGGCAAGTTTTAGCGAGATTAGAACTCGCGCCACTCCCCGTCCCGGTCATCCTTGCCGTCTTTAATTTCGGCCACTCTTCGCCCCTTCCCCTGTTGGGCCAGTGCAGCCAACCGGGCGGTCCGTGGAATTGCAGTAACCGCAGGCTTAACGGGATTTGCAACGGCCATCCGGAATTCTTCACCGCCCGCCTGCAGCTTGAACACGTCTACCGCTTGTTTCAATGCGGCCGCCTGCGCCAGCATGGATTCCGCAGCCGCGGCCGCCTGTTCCACCAGCGCGGCGTTCTGCTGCGTCATGTCGTCCATTTGCACGATCGCCTGGTTGACCTCCTCTATGCCCGCGCTCTGCTCGCT
>DAICZN010000087.1 GCA_027311105.1 Gallionella sp. | reverse complement strand
CCTCCCGCCGCACTGGCGCCGACCTGGCTGGTATTCGAGATGCTGCCTTCAGCATCCCGTGACATGTTCACATAATCAATTTTGTATTGCTTGAGGTACGGGGTGTCCGGCATCACTGTCAATGTGCCATTTTTCAGTTCGTAGCGCATCTCTACCTGCCTGCTGATGCGGTCGAGTATCTGCGGCAGGGTCTGGTTGATGGCATTTACCGTCACTGTTCCCTGGATGCCGGATTGAATGTCGAGGTTGATTTTTGCGTCACGAGCCAGAGCGAACAAAATTTCCTGCGCAGGCACATCGGCTACCACCACGCTGTAAGTGGCAACCCTGCCGGCAGGTTGTGGCGGGGGGAGTATGACACTGTCCTTTATCGGTTGCGGGGTGCTGCTTTCCGGGGCTGCCGGGTTGTCGGGCCGTTGCATATGCAGGGCTGAAGGCTGTATCGAATTGGTGCTGCAACCGGTGAACACCAGCCCGAAAACACACAGATAAAATACCCTGCCTGACCGCATGCATCCCCCTTGACTTGGTACTTTTTGCTTAATATTTTCTGTATAGCCTAACAGCTTTGTGGGTATAGTCAAGTTGCTAAATTCCTTGGTGAATTTTTCAGAATATATAGGTGGAAGTGGCGAACGCTTCGCGGTATCGAACCGGGAGTTCCCTGACTGCCTTTTGTGCGGCATCAACCGATGGGTAAGCGCCGTAGAGCACGCGCAAACCTTTCTTGCCGGCAAAATTCGCCGGCACCAGGTAAATTTCCGGGAGTTTCCCCAGTTTGTCCGCGCGCTTCAGAAAACCTTCGATGCGTGCGGGCTTGATTTCCTCGTTGTAGAACAACTGGATGCTGGCAACGGCGTTTTTCTGTTCTAGCAGTTGCCTGCCTGCCGCCAGGCGTTGATCGAACAGGCTTGCATTGTTGATTGCGGGTTTGTTTTTTACCGCTTTGGGCGCGGGTTGCGGGGCTGTTGCGATCGTTCCGGCCGGCGGCAATGCCTGGCTCAAAACAGCTTCCGGCACCGGTTTCGGGCCGGCAGCAGCGGAACTGATTTCATGATTTAAGGCTACCGAGGATACCGGAGAGATAGAATTGTTCGATTCGGCTGCAACAGGTAACGCCTTCGTCACGGAATAAGGGGATGTTCCTGCAAACGTCGGTTTAATTCGTGTATGCAGAAATGACATTTGTTCTGTATCCGTTACCCACCATGCCGCCATTGACAGCAGCAACCCGGCAGCGGCAGTTCCGAACAGCAGTTTTTTGTTGGGGAATTTGCGGGTGGGGCCGAGTTCGCTATCGCGCATTGCAGCCTGCACATGTTGTGGTTTGATGTAATAAGTGTCCTCGATAAATGCGGCCAGCAGCGATTTGTCCGCGAGGATGTTGACACGGCGCATCAATCCGCTGGAAGTGTCGGCGATGAGCTTGAGGGCGCCCGGAGAGAAAATGTTCGGGCCGTGGTAGCCGGCTGCACGCATCCGGAACATCAGGTAGCTTTCAAGAATGCTGCGCGACAGCGGTTGCATGTGAAAGTGATGCACGATGCGATCCTTGAGCTGGCGCATGTTCGGTTGATCAAGCTTGGCGTTCAATTCAGGCTGTCCGAACAGTACGATCTGCAACAGTTTGGCATTGCCGACCTGCAGGTTGTACAGCAGGCGCAACTCTTCCAGGGTTTCCGGGGGCATCGCGTGGGCTTCATCCACCAGCACGACAATGCGCTTGCCCTCGCGTGCCTTTTCCTCGAGCTTGTTCTGGATGTTCTGCATGATGATGCCGACACGTTCACCCTCGATGTTCAGGCCGAGTCCGTCGGCAATTGCATATAACATTTCTTCCCGCGACAGGCTGGGATTGGCCAGATAGATGGCCTCGATGTGCCCGGGAAGTTTTTCGAGCAGCATGCGGCACAGCATGGTTTTCCCGCTGCCGACTTCGCCGCTGACCTTGATGATGCCCTCGATTTCAGAGATGGAATAGATCAGCGCATCAAGAATTTCCCCGCGGTTGGCACCGGAAAAGAAGAACACCGTGACAGGGGTGATTTTGAATGGCTGCTCGGTGAGTCCGAAGTGTTCCAGATACATGGCTGAATCCTAACTGTGGAGTTTTTCGTGCGCGCTCATGCGGCTGTGCAGGGTGGTGCGGTTGATGCCGAGCAGTTTTGCGGCCTCGCTGATATTTCCGTCGGCAAGCTCCATTGCCACGGCAATATAGCAGCCTTCCTGCTCGCGCAAGTGCAGGTCCAGACTAAATTTGCCCTGCCTCAGTTGCTGCTTGATGGCTTCCGAGGCGGTGACATGTTGCCGGTGGGCGGAAGTTTCCATGGGGTCGAGTTCGTCCTGAAGTTGCGTCAGGCCGACTGTTTGACCGGGATACTTTGTGCTCAGGCGAATCACGATGTTGCGCAATTCGCGGGTGTTGCCGGGGAAACTGTATTGCTCCCAGCGCAGCAAAGCTTCCGTATCCAGGTCAAAAGGCGGTTGCCTGATCTGCTGCGCATAGTAGGCGCGAAAATGGTTCAGCAGTGCCAGCTTGTCGGGGCCCAGTTCACGCAACGGTGGAACGGTGATCGAGAACACATTCAGGCGGTGGTAAAGGTCGCCGCGAAAATTCCCGGTCTGAACAGCGACTCTCAGGCTGCGGTTGGTCGCGGCGATGATGCGTGCGCCGCTTTTGCGCGTTGCAGTTTCGCCGACACGCTGATATTCGCCATTTTCCAGCACACGCAGCAGCTTGGTTTGCAGTTCAAGCGGAATCTCCCCGATCTCGTCAAGAAACAGCGTCCCTTCGGAGGTGTCTTCAAAAAAACCGGACTGCGTGCTCGTGGCGCCGGTGAAAGCCCCTTTGCTGTATCCGAACAGCGTGGGCTCGATCAGCGTGGGGGAAATTGCGGCGCAGTTAAGTGCCCTGAAAGGTGCATCCGGATGGTTGCCCAGTTTTTGCAGCGCAGCGGCAACCAGTTCCTTGCCGCAACCGGACTCGCCCTCGATCAGAACCGGAAAGGGAATGGCGGCATACATCACAATCTGGCTGCGCAAGGCTTGTATCGCCGGGCTGTGGCCAATGATACCCATGGAATGTTTGTCCTGTTCCCCCTGGCGCCTTTCAACATCCTGAACCTTTAACGCGTCGTCCAGATGTTTTTTGATTTTGTCCGGCGCGCAGGGTTTGGAGATGAAATCTATTGCGCCCAGCGTGCGGGCATGACGCGCGTTGCTTTGTTCATCCTGTCCGGACAGGATGAAAATCCTGATTTTTGGCGAGTGTGTAAGTAATTCCGAAATCAGGTGGAAACCCTCGTCGGGACGGTGAGGAACGGGCGGGAGACCCAAATCGATCAATGCCAGTTGGGGCGGGCTGGGCAATTTTCGCAGCAATTCAATCGCCGCGACGCGGGATTCTGCCTGGTAAATCGTGAAATCATTATTGAATGCGACCGCCAATCATTCACGAATCAGCGGATCGTCATCGACAATTATTAAACTTGGTAATGTCGCGGGAGCGTTCAATTTGAGTTCAGGCCTATTGGGTGCTTGGTGTGAAGCATAACGGCAAGCTGGGGGAAGCTCAATAGGGGAAATGCAAGGGTATTCATATTCAGGTCAATTAGTTGGGGATTATCGATTCTGTGGTTTAGAATACGCGTCCTCGATTCTCAGGGTTTTGATTTTGTCTTTGTCCAATTTGGTCGAAATTCGCGATCTTAATTTCGCCTATGATAAGCGCCCTGTCCTGGAAGGCATCAACATGACCTTCCCCAAGGGAAAGCTTATTGCCATCATGGGGTTGAGCGGATGCGGCAAGACTACGCTGCTGCGCCATATCGGCGGGGCGCTCAAGCCGACCAGGGGTTATGTCAAGGTAGATGGCCAGATCATCCATGAATTGGACCAGGAAGGCTTGTATCGTATGCGGCGCAAAATGGGGATGCTGTTCCAGTTCGGTGCTTTGTTCACCGATATGTCTGTGTATGAAAATGTTGCGTTCCAGATGCGCGAACACACCAATTTGCCGGAAGAGATTATTCACGACTTGGTCTTGATGAAACTGCATGCGGTGGGCTTGCGCAGCACGCACAGCCTTATGCCTTCGGAATTGTCCGGCGGGATGGCACGCCGTGTTGCATTGGCGCGCGCGGTGGCTCTGGACCCGATGCTGATGATGTATGATGAACCGTTTGCAGGGCTCGATCCGATTTCCCTGACCGTGGTGGGCGATTTGATACGGCGCCTGAACGACGCGCTGGGTGCGACATCGATCGTGGTCACCCATGACGTGCAGGAGTCGATGAAGATCGTGGACTACGTTTATTTCATGGCGAACGGCGTGATCGTGGCGGAAGGAACACCGGATCAGATACGTGCCTCGGACAGGGATTTTGTGCATCAGTTTGTGCATGGCGAAATGGACGGTCCGGTGCCATTCCATTATCCCGGCGGCGATTACCGCCAAGATTTGAATTTGAGAACCTGACCATGCCTGCAAGCAAAACCATTAGGCTGATAGGACACCGGACCATCAATGCGGTTTGGCGCATCGGCATGGCGACGAGATTCTTTATTCTTACCCTGTTGTATTCGGGGACCAGCTTTCGCCGTTTCCATCTGATTGTCAAAGAATTGTTTTCCACCGGAGTGATGTCGGCTGATCATCATCGTGGTGGCCGGTTTGTTCGTCGGGATGGTGCTGGGCCTGCAGGGTTATGAAACACTGCAGCGCTATGGCTCGGAATCGGCACTCGGGGTCATGGTGGCGCTGGGGCTGGTGCGTGAATTGGGGCCCGTGGTGGCGGCGCTGCTGTTCGCCAGCCGCGCCGGCTCCGCAATGACGGCGGAGATAGGCCTGATGAGGGCAACCGAGCAGATATCCGCAATGGAAATGATGGCGGTGAATCCGATCGCGCGCATCGTTGCGCCGCGCTTCTGGGCGGGAGTAATCTCGATGCCGTTGCTGGCGGCATTGTTCAGCGCGGTGGGTGTGTTCGGCGGCTACTTCGTCGGGGTGATCCAGATTGGTGTGGATGATGGCTCGTTCTGGGCGCAGATGCAGGCGGCCGTGGATTTCCGCGAGGATATATTGAACGGTGTGATCAAGAGCGTCGTGTTCGGTACCGTGGTGACAGTCATTGCCCTTTTCGAAGGTTATGACGCGCCGCCCACTGCCGAAGGTGTGTCCGGCGCAACCACACGAACAGTCGTGACATCGTCGCTGGCGATTTTAATGCTGGATTTTGTATTGACCGCAATCATGTTTAGAGGGAACTGAGTTATGGAACGCACTACGCTGGATTTATGGGTGGGCATGTTTGTTGTGGCGGGTGCCGCCGCATTGGTGATGCTGGCGATGAAAGTCGGAAACCTGAGTTCCTACAATATGTCCGAGACTTACCAGGTGCATGCCTACTTTTCCAATATCGGCGGCTTGACGCCCAAGGCGGCGGTGAGGAGTTCCGGGGTGCTGGTCGGGCGGGTTACCAGTATCTCGCTGGATACCGGCCGCTACGAGGCCAACGTGGTGCTGAGCCTCGACAAACGCTATGAGTTCCCCAAGGATACCTTCGCCAGCATCCTGACTTCGGGTTTGCTTGGTGAGCAATACGTCGGTTTGAACCCGGGCGGCGACAGCGTGATGCTGCATAACGGCGACGAGATCAAGCAGACGCAATCCGCCATAGTGCTGGAAAACCTGATCGGCAAATTCATCTACAATAAGGCTGAAGAAACCGCCACCCCAAAATAAACACAGGCCAAGAGAGAACTGAACATGCAATATTTTAAAAAAGTGATTCTGGGTGCCGCAATATACTGCGTTCTGGGCACGGCACACGCTGAAATGATGGCACCCGATGCGCTGATCAAAAACACCGTGGATGATGTCATTGCGATCATCAAGCATGACAAGGATATTCAGTCCGGGGACCAGAAAAAAATCATCGCGCTGGTGGATGCCAAGGTGCTTCCGCATTTTGATTTTGCACGCATGACCCAATTGGCGGTCGGGAAATATTGGCGGACCGCCACACCCGAGCAGAAGCAGGCCTTGACCATGGAGTTTCGCGACATGCTGGTGCGCACCTACACCAAGGTATTCACGGTGTATAGAGATCAAACCATAGAAATGAAGCCGTTCAGGATGGAGGCCGCTGACACCGAGGCGACAGTCAAGACCGTCATCAACAACCCGGGCTCGCAGGCGATCCCGGTTAATTATGAAATGGAGAAGGTTGCCGACGGCTGGAAAGTGTTTGACATATCCATCGAGGGGGTCAGCATGGTGATGAGCTATCGCGGCACGTTTGCTTCGCAGATCCAGGATGGCGGGATAGACGGCTTGATCAAGACGCTGTCCGACAAGAATGCCAGGTCGTCTGCGGGCGACATGCGCAAGGCGGATGCGAAGTGATCAAGCGCGAGGGCGAATGGATGGTGGCGCATGGCAACTTGACCATGGACACCGTTCCCGCGTTGTTTGAAACCGGTTTGCAGCATCTGGCCGGCGAAGATTTGCAGCTGGATTTTTCCCGGGTCGATGCCGTCGACTCCGCCGCAGTCAGCATGCTGCTGGGCTGGACCAGGGCTGCACAGCGGACTCAACATGAGTTGCGCGTGAAGGGTTTGCCTGAAGATTTGCTGAGTCTGGCAAATTTGTATGGTGTTGGGGAAATGTTGCCCAAACAATCAGCTTGATCCCCGCGCGCGGGCGGCACAAAGCTGCCGCGCGCATCGCCCGCCAATTTTGGTGTAATGCCCGGGTTTCCGGTTTCAGGTGGCGCACCATATTTTGCAGCCAAATTTTCAATTTCAACAAACAATGGATTTAACGATGGTCACTCCGGAAAGTATCAGACTAAATATCGAGCAGGGCATGGCGACCGAGCATTTGAGCGTGGTCGGCGACGGACAGCATTTTGAGGCCGTGGTGGTCAGCGAAGCGTTTGCGGGCAAGAGCCGGGTGCAACGCCACCAGCTGGTTTACCAGACTCTGGGTGACCGGATGCGCGCCGAGATTCATGCGCTGTCGATGAAAACATTTACGCCGCAAGAGTGGCAAAGCCAGAATTAGCCCGTGCATAAGTTAGCAATCCAGGGCGGCAACCGCCTCAACGGCGAGGTGCGGATTTCGGGAGCGAAAAATGCCGCATTGCCGATATTGTGCGCCAGCCTGCTGACCCCCGATTCCCTGCATCTCGACAACGTGCCCGAGCTGAACGATGTCGCGACGATGCGCAAACTGCTGCAACAGATGGGCGTGAAGATAGAACAGTCCGCTGGGCAGTTAGTCTTGTCCGCAGCCGATATAGACAAGCCCGAAGCGCCTTACGACATGGTAAAAACCATGCGTGCCGCGATACTGGTATTGGGGCCGCTGGTGACGCGCTTCGGTGAAGCGCTTGTTTCGCTGCCGGGCGGTTGCGCGATCGGTTCGCGCCCGGTGGATCTGCACATCAAAGGCTTGCAGGCGATGGGCGCGGAGATTCATATCGAGCATGGCTACATCCATGCCCGGGCGAAACGGTTGAAGGGCGCGCGGATATTTTTCGATCTGGTCAGCGTCACCGGCACGGAAAACCTGATGATGGCTGCAGTGCTGGCGGACGGCGTGACGGTGCTGGAAAATGCCGCGCGCGAACCTGAAGTGGTGGATCTGGCGCAATGCCTGATCGCGATGGGCGCCAGGATAGAAGGGGCGGGCAGCGATACCATCAGCATCGCCGGCGTGGAAAAATTGCATGGCGCGAGCCATCGCATCATGCCGGACCGCATCGAGAGCGGTACCTTTCTGGTTGCGGCGACGGCGGCGGGTGGAGACATCACGCTGACCGATGCGCGTGCCGACATCCTCGATAATGTGCTGGAAAAGCTGCACGAAGCCGGCGCGGTGATACAAGTAGCGGGCAGCACTATCAACTTGAAAATGAACCGGCGCCCCAGGGCGGTGAATCTGCGCACCGCGCCCTACCCGGCTTTTCCCACCGACATGCAGGCGCAATTCATGGCGATGAATACCATTGCCGAGGGGAGCGCGATGGTGGTCGAAACGATTTTCGAGAATCGCTTCATGCACGTGCAGGAGCTGCGCCGTTTGGGCGCGCAGATCGACATCGAGGGCAATACTGCCGTCATCAAGGGCTGCGCGCAACTGGAAGGGGCGACCATCATGGCAACCGATTTGCGCGCTTCGGCATGCCTGGTGATCGCCGGATTGGTCGCGCAGGGAGAGACCGTCGTGGATCGCATCTACCATCTGGACCGCGGCTACGAGCATATCGAGGCCAAGCTGTCGGTCTTGGGTGCCCGGATACGCCGGGTGAAATGACAAGTACGGCGGCGCATGGATAAATAAATTCCAGAATCATGGAAACCGCGGCTGCTGATAAACATCCAATCCGCATGGGCACGGTATAACTCCCCGCCAGGTTGGGGGTGGGGTCAGGCCCGCACTTCATGTCCGCTTGCAAGCTGAGCCAAGGCGTGCCAGAAATCAGACTCCACCCCGAGCAACCCGCACCTGAGGCAGCGGTTTCTGCGGCCATACAAAATTTACATCCGATAATGTACTGGCGTATGATGGAAAAAATCTCCGGTGCTGGAATTATTTCAGTTCAGTTGAAAAAGCAACATCAACTTGCCTACCCGAAAAAGCGGGCTTCAATCAAAGCAGGAGGCAATATGAACGCAAATTCAACAATCGCTTCAAACCAACCCCCGATCTGGAACCCGAATTCAATTGCCAGTTGGAGCCTGTTGTTCTCCCCGATTTTCGGGGCCTGGCTGACCTACCTGAATTGGCAAAGCTTGGGTGAAAAGGATAGGGCAGTTACGAGCAGATATTGGCTGGCAGCTTTCATAATATGGATGGTTGCGACAGCAGCAATTGTAATCGTTGCATATGACCCGATGTACAGGATGGGTGTTGTCGTTGCTTATATTCTGATGTTTTTAGCCTGGTATCTGGTGGAGAACCGGACGCAGAACAATTTTATAAAGAGAAAATTCAGAGGCAAATATTTAAAACGGGCATGGCTGAAGCCTTTGACGGTTGCCCTGTCTGTATATCTGGTTTTGCAGCTAGCATTGTTTGGTGTCGCCAGCAGGGTGTCGACCGACCCCAAGTGTTCCTACACGCATACTGTGGGCGGTTTGGCGGATTATCGGACGGAAACCTGGGGCGTATGCTGGTAGCGGCTGTTGAATAGCCGCTACCAGAACAGGATCGGTTGAGCCCCGCTGCCAATCAAGGATGCCGGCGGATCAGGCGGCGATCAAGTTTGCGTGGTATCGCCGGGTGAATATGGCAGGTGCCAGCCAGCCCCGGCTTGCCTGATTGGCAGAATCCAATCCTGTATATTTCTGCGGCGCACTATCGGAGGCAGGGCAGGTATTGCGATAGAATGTGCTTCTTTATATAAGCCGCTGAATCTGATGACTATCACCATCGCCCTATCCAAAGGCCGCATCTTCGAAGAAACCATGCCGTTGCTGAATGCGGCGGGCATTACCGCGCTGGAAGACCCGGAATCGTCGCGCAAACTGATACTGACTACCAATCGCGCCGATGTGCGGCTGATTATCGTGCGTGCTTCCGACGTGCCGACTTATGTGCAATACGGCGCCGCCGATCTCGGCGTGGCGGGCAAGGATGTGCTGGAAGAACACGGCGGCACCGGGCTTTACCAGCCGCTGGATATGAATATTGCGCGCTGCCGCATGATGGTGGCAGTGCGCGATGATTTTGATTACGAGTCCGCAGTGCGCCAGGGGGCGCGTCTGCGCGTGGCAACCAAATACGTGCAGACTGCCAGGGCTCACTTTGCCGCGAAAGGCGTGCATGTGGACTTGATCAAGCTGTACGGCTCGATGGAACTGGCGCCGCTGGTGGGCCTGTCAGACGCGATCGTGGACCTGGTGAGCAGCGGCAATACACTCAAGGCAAATCACCTCAAAGCCGTCGAGCACATCGCCGACATTTCCTCGCGCCTGATCGTGAACCAGGCTGCGTTGAAATTGAAGCATGACGTGATCCAGCCCATGCTGGATGCGTTCAAGCTTGCTATCAGGAAGTAGGGGCTGCAAAAATAACAGGGTGAGTGAACAATGAATATCCGGAAACTATCCTCGCGTTCTGACAGTTTCAGTACCGACCTGGACAAGCTGCTGGCCTTTGAGGAAACGGCAGACGACAAGCTTGAGGCGACCGTGGCCGGCATACTCGCGGACGTGCGCAAGCGCGGCGACGCGGCGGTGCTGGAATACACGCGAAAATTCGACCGCCTGCCGTTGGCCGGTGCCGCAGCGATGGAGTTGTCGCGCGATGAATTGCTCGTTGCGTTCGAAGGTTTGCCAGCGGCGCAGCGCAGCGCGCTGGAACAGGCCGCGCAGCGCGTCACCGACTATCACAAGAAGCAAGTGCAAACTTCGTGGAGCTACACCGATGCCGATGGCACGCTGCTCGGCCAGCAGGTCACGCCGCTGGACCGTGTCGGGTTGTATGTGCCGGGCGGCAAGGCGGCTTATCCGTCGTCGGTGCTGATGAATGCGCTACCGGCCAAAGTGGCGGGCGTGGGCGAACTCATCATGGTCGTGCCGACCCCTGATGGAGTGAAGAATCAACTGGTGCTGGCGGCGGCTTTTCTGGCCGGTGTGGATCGCGTGTTCAGCATCGGCGGCGCGCAAGCGGTGGCGGCACTGGCTTACGGCACGGCGACCATCCCCAGGGTGGACAAGATCGTCGGCCCCGGCAATGCCTACGTTGCCGCCGCGAAACGCCGTGTGTTCGGGGTGTGCGGCATAGACATGATCGCGGGGCCGTCGGAAATCCTGGTGATCTGCGACGGGCAGACCGACCCGGACTGGATTGCGATGGACCTGTTCTCCCAGGCCGAGCACGACGAATTGGCGCAAGCCATCCTGCTGTCGCCGGATGCGAAATTCATAGAAGCCGTGGCGCAAAGCGCAGACCGGCTGCTGGAGCAGATGCCGCGCCGCGTCATCATCAGGACCGCTCTGGAAAATCGCGGCGCGCTGATCCACGTTGCCGATCTGGAAGAAGCCTGCGCCATCAGCAACCGCATCGCGCCCGAGCATCTGGAATTGTCGGTCGCCGACCCGCAGGTATGGCTGGGCAAGCTGAAACACGCCGGGGCGATCTTCATGGGACGCTACACTTCCGAAGCGCTGGGCGATTATTGTGCGGGGCCCAATCACGTTTTACCCACATCGGGCACTGCGCGTTTTTCGTCGCCATTGGGTGTGTACGATTTCCAGAAGCGCACCAGCCTGATCCAGGTCTCTGCGCAAGGCGCGCGCAAACTGGGCGATATCGCTTCGGTACTGGCCCTGGGCGAAGGCTTGCAAGCCCACGCGCAATCGGCGTTGTTCAGGAAAGGCCAGGGTAACGCAGATTAAGTCGGTTCGTGGACCTGCAGGAGCGGGGG
>DAICZN010000085.1 GCA_027311105.1 Gallionella sp. | reverse complement strand
TTAGGTTCATCCGACTTTCCCATGGGTAACCTGAGCCGGATACAGATCAAGACCGCCGCAGTGGAAATAGATGGCGATCTTGAAATGGTCACGGTTCCTGAATCCACAGGCACGTTTTTGTACAGTTGCAATCTTTGAGTTCAATCCTTCTGCTACAGCATTGGTGATGCGATGTTTGAAATAGGTAAACACATTCGGCAGGTGCCGCGCAATCAGCTTGGCCGCATCGATCATGGGCTGCAAGCGGCTATGCGTCGCCCAGTAATACCATCGCTTCCAGAACTTCAACGCCCAGGCCGCAGACGAGTAGCTCCACAATTCCCGCAGCACTTCCTTGAGCGCCCACGCACGTCCAGTCTTCAATTTGCTGCTTTGCAGTTCCTTGAAACGCACCTTGGACTGATCGGTCATGTTGGACGGATTGGTCAACCACAGGTATTTGCTGTTGACCAACGTGTTGTCTCCCTTATTCATCAGCATCTTGTGTTCCTGCTTCCGGACCCGGTCTACCGCCTCGACGATATGCCGCATGATGTGGAAGCGGTCAAATACCATCTTGTCGTCCGCCTCCGGGACATTCTCCCGGCAGGCATTGATGAAGGCCGGCCACATGTCGAGGCTGATCGCTTCTATTCCTGCGCAGCGTTCAGCCCCAAAGGCTTTGAAGTAGGCCGCCAGACTTTCCTCACGGCGCCCCTCGCCAATGTATTCCACCGTCGCCTGATCCAGATCGCAGACCAGGGTCATGTACTGATGCCCTTTAGCGATGGCCTTTTCGTCCACACCGATCTGTCTGGGCAGGGTATCTCTCTTGGCAGCACGTCCGCGCAATACCGCGCGTTCCATCAGGTGCCACGCCTGGTCCCAGCTGATACGCAACAGACCCGCAGCACGCTCAATATTGGCTGCCAGCAGAACATTCACCGCCAGCGCCTCGAACAGGTGCGTAAACCGGCTGCCCTCATCCGCCCATGGCAGGCGCGCTTGTCGAACGCCATGAAGAGAACACGAAACGCGCGGCGGAGTGGCATGCAGGTAGGTCATGAATTGGCAACTGTCCAGGTGTCGCCAGACTCGCTCGGCAGAATGGTCATAAACGGCATGTTCCTGCCCGCATTCGGGACAGGCAAATCGCACGCCCTTGGTATGTCCAACATACACATCGACTCGCCCTTGCGTCATGTCCAGATCAACACGCTCTACCGTCCAGGGTTCGTTTATACCCAGCAAGTGCCGGTACAGTTCTTTGCTTTCCATCGCTCGCCTCTTAACCAAGTTAGAGACGATAGATTAGCTTTTACCCACGCAATTGTCAGATGAACCTCATTTATTAAGTACCCCTTGCCGAGAATCATTCGTCGACACTTCGAGCGTCCTCCCTCACCCTGGAATGTTCTGTTCGATATCACACATATTGCGAATAATTTTTTGCGGGGTTTCGCCAAGCACCTGTTTTCCGAAGGGGCCGTCATTGTGACGACCATATCGTTCCCTACTTGTGCAATAGTTAATGCAGAAATAGATACTCTATCGGGCTCCCAGATTTATCTTTTCGGGCGCACCAATTTAAAATCGGAACAGTGACAATCTGGTGAGACAGTTATCTTCGAGCATCGAAGGATACCTCCGATGTCGATAGCTGTCGCGATTGGCGGTATTGCAATATCCATGGGATCAGCTTCGTATAATTTTCCAAAGGAGAATCGGGTATGTACGATCCCAAGAAAATCATTTCAAGCCCGAACCCCTTTACCTACCTGACCATCTTCTTGCTGCGCAGCACCTCGATGATTTCCGGGATCACGCCCGGATCATCGATGGTCGACGGCACCGTGTATTCCTTGCCGTTGACGATATTGGCCAGAGTTTTGCGCAGCGTCTTGCCGGAGCGGGTCTTGGGTAGCCTGGCCAGGATCACCGTGTCCTTGTAACAGGTGATCGAACCGATGGTTTCACGTATGCGGGTGATCAACTGCTGTTGCAGGTCTGCCTCGACGATGTTCACTCCGGACTTGAGCACCACCAATCCCATCGGGACCTGGCCCTTGAGATCGTCGTCGCGCGCGATCACCGCGCATTCCGCCACCGCGGGATGGGTGGCGATTACCTCCTCGATCTCGCCGGTGGATAGCCGGTGCCCGGCGACGTTGATCACGTCGTCCACGCGCCCCATCACGAACACATATCCGTCCTCGTCGATATAGCCGCCATCGCCGCTGGTGTAGTAGCCGGGCAAAAAGGTCAGATAGCTTTCGCGGAATTTGTTCACATCGCCCCAGATATGGTTCAGGCAGGCGGGCGGCAGCGGCAGCTTGAGCGCGATGTAACCCTGCGTGCCGCGCGGAACTTGATGTCCGTTCTCATCCAGTATCTGCAGGTTGTAGCCTGGCACCGGCACGGTGGATGAACCGGGCTTGATAGGCATCGGCTCGACACCTTGCAGATTGGCGGTAATCGCCCAGCCGGTCTCGGTCTGCCACCAGTGGTCCACCACCGGCTTGCCGCTGTTGTCGGAGAGCCACGCTTCGGTGGGCGGGTCGAGGCGTTCGCCCGCGGAGTAGATGACCTTCAGTTTGCCCAGGTCATAATTCTTCATCAGCAAAGCCTGCGGGTCTTCCTTCTTCACGGCGCGGAACGCCGTGGGCGCGGTGAACAGCGCTTTCACTCCATACTCGGCGCAGACGCGCCACAGCGCGCCGGCGTCGGGCGTCATGATAGGCTTGCCTTCATAGACTATCGTGGTGCAGCCGTGCAGCAACGGGCCGTACACGATGTAAGAGTGGCCGACCACCCAGCCCACGTCGGAGCAGGCCCAGTACACATCGCCAGGCGCCACGTTGTAGATGGCCTTCATGCTGTATTTGAGCGCCACTGCGTGACCGCCGTTCTCGCGCAGCACGCCCTTGGGTTTGCCGGTGGTGCCGGAGGTGTAAAGAATGTACAGCGGATCGCTGCCCTTCACCGGCGTGCACCCCACCGCCCTGGCCTTGGCCAGCAAAGCAGCCCAGTCGTGGTCGCGCCCTGCAACCAGCGAGGCGGTGGCTTGTGATCGCTGATAGACGACACAGCATTGCGGTTTGTGCCTGGCAATATCTATGGCGCGATCTATCATTGGCTTGTATTCCACCACGCGCTTGATCTCGATGCCGCATGACGCGGTGAGAATGACTTTGGGTTTCGCGTCATCGATGCGCACTGCCAGTTCCGGCGAAGCGAAGCCGCCGAACACGACAGAGTGGATCGCCCCCAGCCTGGCCACCGCCAGCATCGCGATGACCGCTTCCGGGATCATCGGCATGTAGATGATCACCCGGTCGCCTTTCACGACGCCCAGGTTGGCCAGCATCCCCGCGGTGCGCGCCACGACATCGGTCAGCTCGGCATAGGTGTAACGCGACTTGGTATTGGTGACAGGGGAATCGTAGATCAGCGCAAGCTGGTTGCCGCGCCCGGCCTTCACATGATGATCCAGCGCCATGTAAGCGGTGTTCATCTCGCCGTCGGCGAACCAGTAGCCCAGGCCGTCGTCATCGAGCGACAGAATCTGCTCGGGGAACCTGAACCAGTCCAGCGCCTCGGCCTGCTTGCGCCAGAAGCCTTCAGGATCTTTCATCGAACGGTCATACTCGGTCTGGTAGCTCATTTCGATTCTCTCCCTCTGTTTAATAAAACCCGTTCGCCCTGAGGTATCGAAGGGCTTGCATCAAGTGGTTCGATACCTCACAACGAACGGTTGGGTGTTTAATTGATGACCAACATCTCCATGAACTCGTTGACCGGCGTCGATTCCAGTTTTTGCTTATCCAGACACAGCGCCATGATCTGCCGGCAGCGCTGTTCGGGGAAGCGCGTGCGCAGATTGCTCAGGAACTTCTGCTCGAGCACCGGGATGCCCTCGGCGCGGCGGCGGCGATGGCCGATCGGGTATTCCACCTCGATCTTTTCGGTGCTGCTGCCGTCTTTGAAGAACACCTGGATCGCATTCGCGATCGAACGCTTGTCCGCTTCAAGATATTCGCGGCTGTAGCGTGGCTCCTCGACGATCTCCATCTTGTCGCGCAACTGGTCGATGACAGGATGGGCCGCGTGAAAACTGTCCTCGTAATGTTCCGCCACCAGGTCGCCGAACGCCAGCGGCACCGCCACCATGTACTGGATGCAATGATCGCGGTCTGCCGGGTTTGCCAGCGGGCCGATCTTGGAGATGATGCGAATCGCGGATTCGTGGGTGTGTATCACGATCCTGCTGATGTCGCTCAATCTGTCCTTTACCTGCGGGTGCAGGCGCACCGCGGCCTCGCACGCGGTCTGCGAATGGAACTCGGCGGGGAAGGAAATTTTGAAGAGAATGTTCTCCATCACGTAGCTGGCATAGGGCTGCTTCAGGCTGAAGCGGCGCTGGTCTTCCGCTTTTAGTTTTTGATCCTTGTTGGTCTTGGAGAACAGCACATCGTAGAAACCCCACTGCGGCGCAGTCAGCACGCCAGGGATGCCCATCTCGCCGGCCATCGTGATCATCGCCAGGCGCACCGCGCGCGAGGTGGCATCGCCCGCCGCCCAGGATTTGCGCGATCCGGCATTCGGCGAGTGGCGATAAGTGCGCAGCGACTGTCCGTCGACGAATGCCTGTGACAATGCATCGATCACTTGTGCTTCAGTGCCGCCCAGCAGTCGCGTCACCACGGCAGTGGTAGCGACCTTTACCAGCACGACGTGGTCCAGACCGACGCGGTTGAAGCTGTTCTCCAGCGCCAGCACGCCCTGGATTTCGTGAGCCTTGATCATCGCGGTCAGCACCTCGCGTACCGTCAAAGGATCCTTGCCTTCGGCGACGCGGCAGCGGCTCAGATAATCGGCCACGGCAAGGATGCCGCCGAGGTTGTCGGAAGGATGCCCCCATTCCGCCGCCAGCCAGGTGTCGTTGTAATCCAGCCAGCGTATCATCGCGCCGATGTCCCATGCGGCCTTTACCGGGTCGAGCTCGTGCGAAGTGCCGGGCACGCGCGCGCCGTTGCGCACCGTGGTGCCGGGCACCAGAGCGCCTAGGTGCTTGGTGCACTCGGGGAAACGCAGCGCAAGCAGGCCGCAGCCCAGCGTGTCAATCAGGCAGTTGCGCGCGGTGTCGTAGGCTTCCGCCGATTCGATCTCGAACCGGCAGACGTATTGCGCGATGTCCACCAGTACCTGGTCGGGTGCGGGGCGGGTGTTCATTTCCACATTGGCGCTCATTATGTTTCCCTTGGCTTAACGTTTCTCGATCGGCACCCAGGCCAGATTTTCCGGCCCGATGTAGTTCGCGCTGGGGCGTATGATCTTGCCGTCGGCGCGCTGCTCCATCACGTGCGCGCCCCAGCCGGTGACGCGCGAGATCACGAACAGCGGCGTGAACATATTGGTCGGCACGCCCATCATGTGGTACGACACCGCGGAGAACCAGTCCAGGTTGGGGAACATCTTCTTGGTGTCCCACATCACGCTTTCCAGTCGCGCGGCGATGTCGAACAAACCGATCTCGCCTTTTTCCGTGGCCAGCTTTTTCGCCAGGCGCTTGATCACTTCGTTGCGCGGGTCGGAGATGGTGTAAACCGGGTGGCCGAAGCCGAGCACGATCTCCTTGCGCGCGACGCGCGCGCGGATGTCCGCTTCCGCCGCATCGGCATCTTTATAGCGGCTCTGGATGCGGAACGCTTCCTCGTTGGCACCGCCGTGCTTGGGGCCGCGCAGCGCACCGATCGCGCCGGTGATGCAGGAATACAGGTCGGAATTGGTACCGGCGATCACGCGCGCGGTGAAGGTTGAGGCGTTGAATTCATGCTCGGCATACAGGATCAGTGAAGTGTGCATCGCGCGCACCCAGGATGCCTTGGGCGGCGTGCCATGCAATAGATGCAGCAGATGACCACCTACGGAATCGTCATTCGTTTCCACCTCGATGCGCTTGCCACTGGTGCTGTAATGGTGCCAGTACATCAGCATCGAGCCGAAGCACGCCAGCATGCGGTCGGTCAGGTCTTTCGCCACGGCTTCGCAGTGCGGCTCGGGTTCCGGTTCACAGGTGCCCAGCATCGAGCAGCCGGTGCGCATCATATCCATCGGGTGCGCATCTGCGGGAATGGCCTCGAGCGCCTGCTTCACCGGTTGCGGCAGGCCGCGCAGCGATTTCAGTTTGGCCTTGTAGGCCTTGAGCTGGGCGGCATTCGGCAAGGTGCCGTGGATCAGCAAATGTGCAATCTCCTCGAACTCGGCCTGATCGGCGAAATCCAGAATGTCATAGCCGCGATAGTGCAGATCGTTGCCGGTGCGCCCGACTGTGCAGACCGCGGTATTGCCGGCAATCGTGCCGGAAAGTGCGACGGATTTTTTCGGCTTGGGTAAAGTGCTTTCTTCTGCCATGTCCTTCTCCCTGAAATAAATTCAAAAACATTTTTATCTGCAGACAACATCTTTTTACTCAGCAACCTTCTCCGCAAACAGCCTGTCCAGTTGTTCTTCATAGGCGTGATAGCCGAGATAGTCATAGAGTTCCATGCGTGTCTGCATCTCCGCGACGGCCTTTTGTTGCGAGCCGTCGGCGAGGATGTGCTGGTAGACATTCAGCGCGGCCTTGCTCATCGCGCGGAAAGCAGACAGCGGATACAGTACCAGCTTGATGCCCGCGCCCGCCAGTTGTCCGGTGGTGAACAGCGGCGTCGCGCCGAACTCGGTGATGTTCGCCAGCACCGGCACTTGCACCGCGCGGGTGAATGCTGCGTATTGCTCCAGCGTGGTGATCGCCTCGGGGAAGATCATGTCGGCACCCGCCTCGACGCAGGCTTCTGCGCGTTCGATCGCCGACTGCATGCCTTCCACCGCCAATGCATCGGTGCGCGCCATGATGACGAAGCTCGCATCAGTGCGCGCATCAACCGCCGCCTTGACGCGATCTGCCATCTCTCCCTGGCTGACGATGGCCTTGTTGGGTCTATGCCCGCAGCGCTTTTGCATCACCTGGTCCTCGATGTGAAAGCCGGCCGCACCGGCCTGCGCGATCTCGCGCGTGGCGCGCGCGATGTTGAAGGCGCCGCCCCATCCGGTGTCGATGTCTACCAGCAGCGGCAGGTCGCTCGCGGCGGTGATGCGGCGCGTGTCCTCGCACACGTCATGCAGCGTGGTGATGCCGAGATCGGGAATGCCGAGCGATGAAGCGGCGACGCCGCCGCCGGAAAGGTACAGTGCCTTGTGCCCGCTCTTTTGCGCAAGGATGGCGCAATAGGCGGTCACGGCACCGACGACTTGCAAGGGATGATTGTCTTCAACGGCGCGGCGTAGTTTGTTACCGGGGGTGTTGTTCATTCAGCGGACTCCTCTTCTTTGGCGATCATTTCGTCGATACTTTGCCATGCACCTTGAATGTGGCGGCGCATCAGCATCTCGGCGAGTTCCCCATCGCGTTGCGCCAGTGCCGTCACGATCTGGCGGTGTTGTTGCAGCGCGGGGCCGGTACGTTGCGCGTTGCGACTAGTGCGGTGACGGCACATGCGCAGCAACTGGTATTGTTCGCTGCCGAGCATGTTCATCAACATCTGGTTGCGGCTGCCGCGCGCGATTTGAAAGTGAAAATCCAGGTCTCCCTCGTTTTGTGCATAGACCTTGCCGCCCTGTTTTTTGATCTGTGCTTCGTGCTGGTCGAGCAGAGCGCTCAATTGCGCGATCTCGTCATCGGTCATCTGGGTAGCGGCAATACGACACGCCATACCTTCCAACGCTTCGCGCACCGCATACAGATCGGACAGGGTCTTGCGATCCAGCACCACCACGCGAGCACCGGCATTGGGTACGCGGGTGACAAGGCGCATGCCTTCCAGGTGGCGCAAGGCTTCGCGCAAGGGGCCGCGCCCCATGCCGAAGCGTTCAGCCAACTCCGCTTCATTGAGTTTTTGACCTTGCGCCAGCTCGCCGGTCACGATGCTGTGCGCAAGGCGGTGTGAGGCAATATCAGCAAGGGTGCCTTGTTCGGGTGCGTATGGCAACATGGATCAACTCTTATTGTCGACAATATGTTTAAATAATAGCATATTTAACGTATAAAATTGCAAGTTATTTAGTTAATGTCGACAAATTCCATGAATACGAATGATGTGCCCAGGAAAATGCTTTTGAAGCAGCACATTTTTACATATTTAT
Source organism: Gallionella sp. (assembly GCA_027311105.1). Lineage (GTDB taxonomy): Bacteria > Pseudomonadota > Gammaproteobacteria > Burkholderiales > Gallionellaceae > Gallionella. The sequence continues at coordinate 22,486 of DAICZN010000085.1, read as the reverse complement.
TTAGTTAATATCGAAACATTAATGTAGTATACTAAACACAGATATGGATACAAACCTGATCGCCCTTATACTTTCCTTGCCAACTGAGAACACGACCATCCGGATGCGGGCATGGCGCACACTCAAGGCATCCGGCGCGGCAATATTGCGCGATGGGGTCTATCTGATGCCCGAGCGCGATAGTTGCCGCATCACTCTGGAAGCCATTGCCACCGATGTGCTGGAAGGTGGTGGCAAAGCCTACGTGTTTCGTATCGAAGAACCGGAAGGCGCCAATTTTATTGGCCTGTTCGATCGTAACGATGATTACGCAGGGCTGCTTGCGGATGTAGCCAGGGCGCAAGAAGCACTGAAATCCGACACTGCACCGGCCACACTCAAGCAGACCCGCAAGCTGCGCAAAACCTTTGCAGGTCTGGCAGAAATCGATTTTTTCCCGGGGGAAGCACACAAGCAGGCCAATGCAGCTTTGCAAAACCTGGAACTGGCTGTCGCGCGCATGCTGTTTCCCGATGAGCCGCATCCGGTCGATGGCGAGATTGCCCGCCTGCAAATCGGCGACTACCAGAACCGGACATGGGCAACCCGCCGTCGTCCATGGGTGGATAGACTGGCCAGTGCCTGGCTGATTCGACGTTTCATTGACCCTCAAGCCCGGCTGCTGTGGCTGGCATCCCCGTCAGACTGCCCCGACAATGCACTGGGATTCGATTTCGACGGCGCAACATTCAGTCACGTCGGCGCGCGCGTCACATTCGAGGTATTACTGGCGAGCTTTGGCATTGAATCTGCTGCGCTAAGGCGGATTGGCGCGCTGGTTCATTATCTCGACATAGGCGGAGTGCAGCCGCCCGAGACCACCGGTGTGGAAAGTATATTGGCCGGACTGCGCGAGGCCATTCCAGATGACGATCAATTGCTGGCAGCCGCCAGCAGCGTGTTCGAGGGTCTGCACAGCACTTTCGAAAAGGAAGTAACAGCGCTATGAAGCAGATTGCAGCGCAACCCATCCGGGGCGAGATCGTCAACGGTTCCACGAAAGGAGAAATTCATGATCAGCCATTTTCTGCTTGTATTCGGCCTCTTGGCGACGTCCGTTGCAATCGCCGATAGCACTCCGCTCTCCCGTAACCCCGCAAGCCTTGACCCGGCTGTCATAGCCGCCGCCAGCGACACCCCAGCCAACCTGGGCGGGGATGGTGTCGTCACCATCACATGGCCGCGTACGGATGTACCGGTAACAGTCGACGGCCTAAAACTTCCACCGCCGGCGGGACTTGGCTCCTGGGCAGCGTTCATGCCAACTCCGGATGGCGCGATGATGATGGGCGATACCGTGGTCTTCCAGGATGAGGTGGATGCAGCCATGGATGCGGCCTTCGCACACGGGCTGGAGGTGACGGCTTTACACAACCATTTTTTCTATTCCGATCCGCCAGTCTTCTTCATGCACATCAATGGACAGGGTGATCCCATGGCGCTGGCCCAGGGAGTAAGAGCAGTGTGGGCGGCGATCCGTTCGGTGCGTACGCAACGCATCGTTCCGGCCCGCCATTTTCCCGGCGGTGTGCCGGTTCCCGGGCACCTGGATGCCATGGCAATTTCCAGCGCATTGGGCCTGACGGTGACAGACAACCATGGCGTTCTAAAAGCCTCCTTCGGCCACACGAGTTCCATGGGCGGTATGGCCATCGGAGGCACGTCCGGCTTGACGACTTGGGTAGCCTTTGTCGGCAGTGACAGACTGTCAGTCGCTGATGGCGACTTCATCATGTATGGCCGTGATGTGCAGGTGGTGCTGCATGCGTTGCGCCGTGCGGGCTTCCACGTTGTCGCCCTGCACAACCATATGATCGGGGAAAAACCCGTAGTGTATTTCACGCACTTCTGGGGCAAGGGTTCTGCGCTCGATCTTGCCCGTAGCTTCAAGTCGGTAATCGATGCACAAGCCGTGTCCGAGGACAATAATAGCCGCAAGGAAAACTAAAATGTTCTACAAAACAAAACCTCCATCTTGGGACATATCGAGACCAGACAGCCGGCCGGAGAGAATTGTCATTGCCCAAGATGTAACTAATTGCGATAGAGCTATAAAGTTTTTCAAGACAATCACTGCCGGGCAGTCTTTATTCATCGGTCGCTTCATAATCAATTCTCACCGGCCCCTCAAGCAATTAACAGTCGCGATTATATTGCTGACGATTTCATTCGAATCGTCAGCGTTCTGGCTGCTCGGTTTCTCGGATGCGAATACACTTCCCACCGGAGCTCTGGGTATGATTGCGGGAACCGGGGCCCAATATGCAAACGTTGGGAACCCTGCCAAATCAAGCTCAACAGTATTTTTGGCTCATGCCGGTTTCAGATACGGACTATCGGATAACCTCGATATTGGATACCGCCTTGCACCGGTCGCCTTGCCCTATTCAAGTGTAGGACCCACGTTGGGAAGCGAAATTGATTTAAAATACCGATTCACACGTCCAGGTGCCTCATGGCAGGGCGCATTTGTTGCAGGGGGTGCCTACTCATACCTTGATATTTCCGGGCAATCAAAAAGCGCATGGAGCCCTGGTTTCGACTTTGTGTTCAGCAAATACCTGAATGAAAAATATACTTTGATTACAGAAGCCAGGTATTTGTACATTGCAATACCGACTGCCTTGGGTGGTTCATCTGCGAACAATCTCAGCGCTTTCGGACCGGATATCGGACTAAAAATCAAACTGACAGACAAGGTCAGCCTGGTTCCTGAATTGGGAATTTTCAATTTCCGTGGCAATCTTTTGGGGGCCCAAGAAAATGGGCGGGCCGTACAAATTGGCGCCGTATTGTCGGCTCGCATATGGTAACCATGCGCATTGATTTAACCAATCTACATCCCTCCGCTTGATTGAGTACAGATTGCGTCAAGATAGGGTATTGGTGTTGAACCACAATTTGTCTGCCCAGTCCAACTTACCGATTTGCAACTTTTCATGGTGGAGTTCCCGCAAGTGAGGTAAATTTCTACCTGCGCCGTGTGGTGAACGATCTGTTCAGTGCACAATATTGAGGGGAAAAGTAATGGAAGAAACTGCCGCAAGGCCTACAGTACTGATAGTTGACGATGCTCCCGAGAATCTGATGGTAATGGAGTCGATCCTGGCGAAGCATTATTCGTTGAAATCATTCAACGATGCAAGGGAGGCTCTGGATTACGCATTTGCCACCCCCCCCGATCTGATCCTGCTGGATATCATGATGCCCAAAATTGACGGCTTCGAGGTGTGCCGTCGGCTTAAGGCCAACCCGGAGCTTGTGGATATACCGGTTATCTTTATCACCTCCAAAAATGAAGATGAGTACGAAGAGATGGGATTTTCGGTTGGCGCATCCGATTTCATACACAAACCCATTAACGCGCCCATATTGGTTGCGCGCGTCAAGACGCATCTCAAGATAAAATTGGTTATGGATTACCTCAGGAATGAAAACGTTCGTTTGCAGGGCAGCAAGCAGAAGTCATCATCAGAACTGTTAAAGGTGATCAAGATACTTTGGGAGAATCCATTCATCAAGTTTTAGTGTTGCGCCATCCTGACCTCGTAGCAAGTCATTGAAACCGGAATACCCAGCAGTCTTCCAACCTGTATATGGACCTTGGATAGATCAGTGTCTTGCATAGGGGCTACCCCAAACGAATTCTTTCAATTTTGCCAACTCAGTAGACGAATGCTCTACATTCTTCTGCAAATGAGAGTTCTCATACTTCAAGTAGTCAAGCATGAACTTGATTTTGATATGGGTCTTGACCCTGGCAGTCACAATGGGCGCACTGATGGGTTTGTGTATGAAATCAGATGCACCAACCGAAAATCCGCGTTCCTCGTCTTCGATATCTGTCTGTGAAGTAATGAAGATCACTGGCACATCGGCGAGCTTCGGATTGGCCTTAAGCCGACGGCACATCTCGAAACCATCGATTTTTGGCATCATGACATCCAGCAGGATCAGATCGGGGGGGTTGGCAAATGCGTAATCCAGCGCATCACTGGAATCGTTGAACAATTTCAGTGAATAATCTTTCGACAGGATTGATTCCATTATCATCAGATTTTCAGGGGCATCATCTACAACCAATATCCCGGGATTATTTTTTGTCTTTTCCATAATTTTCTCCTGAACCATACTCAATACCCGCCCGGCGAGTTACGTTTAATCTGGGCTGCATATGCTTAATTAATTGGCGGGCAGCGTGTTGCATCACCCGTGAATCAGGATATATCAGCATATTGGATTACGCAATCCGGACCACCCATATCTTTGCAATTAATTGCAGCTTTCAACGGCCAATCTCTAATTTAAAAATGTATATATCTGGAAAATCAACTAAAATCCCCCATCGATTAATGAATTCTACGTCCGAATATTACCCAACGTTATGAAAAATGATTTTTCTTTCAGCGGAGGTGTCTCGTGACCAAAGCATATTACATCATTGTCGTACTCGGAATATTTGCTGGCATTGCCAATGCAGATGCAGCCGGTACTGACCAGCCCATGTTCATATTTGGCGGGTTCGGCTCAATGGGCATCAGTCATTCCAGCATGGGGTCGGGGGATTATGTTCCCGACAGCAGTATTCCCAGCGGACCTGGCCGGACCGCAGCCTGGTCGACGACCAATGACACCCGGATCGCAGGAAATGTGGCAGCCCAGTTCACACCAAAAATATCGGCCCTGCTTCAAATTGACTCCGAATATCACAGTGGCAACACTTACCGGCCCGAGGTCGAGTGGGCTCATGTGAAATATGCTTTCACTCCCGAAGCCTCCCTCCGGGTCGGGCGTTTGGCTTTGCCGACATTCATGGAAGCGGAGAATCGGGATATCGGTTATACCTATGCATGGATACATCCGCCGGTTGAAGTTTATCGCCAGGAGCCAATCACAAACAGCGACGGTTTTGACGTCACTTACCGTTCACAAACTGGAGAATGGGGAAATTCCATCAAAGCCCTTTACGGGGGTGCCAAGCATGAATCAAATGCTCTCCCGACACCCAGTGATTTGACATCCAGAAACCTGTGGGGGATTTTCGACACGGTTGAATATGGCGCGACCACCATCCATGCCGCTTTCCAGCAGCGCGAAACCGATTCCGGATATTTGCTGACCGGCCAAGGCGAAACGCAGGTCACAGACAAGGATTTATCGGCCGGGGTGCAATACGATCCGGGCGACTGGTTCATGATGTCCGAGTGGATACTGCGCGAATCAACCTACAAAACCAGTGCAATGTATGTCAGCGGCGGTTACCGCATTAAAAAATTCACCCCGTATCTGACATACGCACAAAACAGCCTGGGCTCCTTCCTGCCGGGCTCGCCTCCCCCATCACAGAATGCCTTAACTCTGGCCAATAGGGAGCAAAGTACGATCAGCCTGGGTATGCGCTGGGACTTCATGAGGAATACCGATCTAAAACTGCAATTCGATCAGGTAAAACTCAGTGCCAATTCGAATGGCTACCTTGAAAATGTGCCGGCGAACGTCACCTTGTTTGGATCAACGTTCCATGTGATTTCCGCAGTAGTTGATTTCATATTCTAGGCACCATGGGCAACGCCAAACCACATGGAATTCTCCGTAACTGCCTGAAAATCCTGCTGATGGCAATGGCCGGAATTTCTGCAGCTGCGCAAGCCGCTGTGGTAGTTATCGTGTCTGCCAAGAGTCCCGTCACCAGCATTACGGCAGAACAGACCGCAAGAATCTTCCTCGGCAAAACCACCAGTTTCCCGGATGACGGCGAAGCCTTGCCTATCGATCTCACCGAGGGAAATGCAGCCAGGAATGAGTTTTATTCCAAGGTAATCCACAAGAATCCCTCACAGCTCGCCGCATACTGGGCAAAGGTCATTTTCACCGGCATTGGCCGGCCGCCGATCGAACTGGCAAGCAATGAGGCCGTCAGAAAGGCCGTTGCCAAAAACCCGCATGCCATCGGATACATCGACAAAAGAGATGTGAACAGGAGTGTCAGGGTCATACTGGAACCCTAAATAATGACCGAGCTGATAAAAAAATTATCCGGCTATTCCTTGACCTGGAAACTTTTGCTGGTGCCCGCTTTTGCCACATTGAGCTTTGCGGTATACCTGGCTTATTCATCTGCAGTTTTGTCGGATGGGGAATCCGTCCTCAAGGAACTCCGTGATGTTGATTATCCGATACTCGATGAGGCCGAAAAGAATCTCAACGCTTACGGCAGGGTGGTGGATGCGCTTGAAGCGGCGGTGGCCACCGGCGAGGTGGATTTTCTGGATACCGCAAAGAACCAGGCTGCTGAAATAAAAATCCGTTATGAGCAGTTGGAAAAGATCGATGAATTGCACAAGAGCCAAATTGCAAAACTGCAATCCGATTTCGACACCTACTTCGCCCTGGCGCTGGATGTGGCCCGTAGAATGGCTACGAAAACGAATATTCCGAGTGCACAGCAGATAAAGGAAATGAGGATTTTGCGTAATGCATATTTGTCAGAGGCAAAGGAATATAAGACAAATACCGAACAGGATTACCACAGGGATGTAGCCAACGCGATAGCAAGATCAGAACACGCGCAGCAGTCGGGTATAGGTATCGGTTCACTGATGTTGCTGGTCATTGCGGCACTTACCTTGCTGGTTACACGCGGGGTTCTGGCATTGGAAAAAAATGTGGCGGACCGGAACAGGATGCTGGTGGTGGTCAATAGTGAGCTTGAACTCGAAATTCAGAAACTGAAGAAAGCCGAGGAAGCCAAAGACCAGGCGGAAGCAGCCAACCAGATCAAGGATGAATTCCTCGCAAACATGAGCCACGAGATCCGCACCCCGATGAACGCAATCATCGGCTTGAGCCATCTTTGTTTGCAGACCAGCATGTCAAGCAAACAGCGCGATTACCTGGAGAAAATCCACGGTTCGGCCAAGTCGTTGTTGAGGATACTCAACGACATTCTCGACGTTTCAAAAATCGAGGCCGGAAAAATGGAGATTGAACACATAACCTTCGAGCTTGCTGAAGTTATGGGTAATGTGGCCACAATATTGGGCAATAGAGCCCAGGAAAAAAAGCTTGATTTCCTGATGCAAACCGCTCCGGACGTACCGCCCCTGCTGATTGGCGATCCGCTGCGGTTAAGCCAGGTGCTGATCAATCTGGCCGGCAATGCCGTCAAGTTCACCGAAAAGGGCGAGGTACTGGTTCGAGTCGTGCGTGCACGGGAAACCAGCGATGAGGTGGTTCTGCGTTTCACCGTAATAGACACGGGCATCGGAATGTCCCAACAGGAAATCGACAAGCTGTTCCATCCTTTTACCCAGGCAGATTCCAGCACCACCCGCAAATTCGGCGGAACCGGCCTGGGACTGACTATCAGTAAACGCCTCGTCGAAATGATGGGTGGAAGAATCTGGGTGGAAAGCACACCGGGGATAGGTTCTAGATTCATTTTCGTCGCACGGTTTCAAAAAGCCAAAACACAATGGGGCTACGGCCCGTCAGCGCTAGACGACTTGCGCGGGTTGCGCGTTCTGGCTGTAGATCACAGCGCGAACGGCCTGCAAATCCTCAAGAACTACCTCGAGTCATTTGCACTGGATGTGGCGACTGCCAGCAACTGCGATGAAGCCTTGACTCTGGTGCATAGCGCGAACGACGAAAGCAGGCCTTTTGGCCTGGTGGTTATAGACTGCAATATTCCGGAGATGGACGGCATAGACCTGGCCAGGAAACTGCGGGAAATCACCTTTTCAAGTTTCAGGCCGAAAGTTTTGCTGATCACTTCCAAAAGCCACGATGCGGCAACACTGCAAATGGATAACGATGTGGTGGACGGCATATTGTCAAAACCATTTCAGGAAAATAAATTCCTTGAAGCTGTTACCAAGGTTTCCGGCCGGAGTGTTTTGTCGACGGGCAAGTTCAAGCTCGTCAGTGAACAGGTAAATCCGGAACTTATTTCGCAGATCCGCGGAGCACGCCTGCTGCTGGTGGAAGACAACGAAATAAACCGGCAGGTTGCGCAGGAACTTCTTCAAGGATTCGGGCTTGATGTAACTGTTGCAGAGAACGGTGAGGAAGCCATCGCAATGCTGAAAGAAGAGGAATTCGACGGTGTATTGATGGATATGCAAATGCCGGTTATGGATGGCGTCACCGCCACCCGCGAGATACGCAAAGACCCGCGGTTTTCCAGATTGCCCATCATCGCGCTGACTGCCAATGTAATGGTCACTGAACAAAATGAATTCCTGGATGCCGGAATTACCGACCACATTGGCAAACCCATTGATCCTGACCGGTTGGCCGCAACGCTCGCAAAGTGGGTGCGGCCGGCACTGAATGTCCAGAGCATCCCCTCCGGCCATGTGTTTCAAAAACCCTTCCCTGAAACGCTGCCGGAGTTACCCGGAATAGATGTGGCCGAAAGTGTGCGCAGGATGGGAGGGAACGCATCCCTTTATTTGACGCTGCTCGACAAATTCCGGGTTAATCAGCGCAATTTCGCCTCGAGTTTCCGGGAAGCGCTGGCCGCAACAGACCGGGACACGGCGGAAAGACTGGCGCACACCCTGAGAGGAATTGCAGGCACCCTGGGCGCGAAAACCCTGCAGGAATCTGCAAGGCTACTGGAAAGCTGCATCAAGAACGGAGAATCCGGTGAAGTGGATTCCCTGCTTGCGCGGGTCGATAATGACCTCTCCGCTTTTATTGCCCACATAGACCAGGCACTGGAAGCCCGCGGGAATTGAACGCTCCCTCAAACCGGCCCCGTAGAATTTCCCCCGGGTCCTTGCCATGCTTCAGTCTACCAAACAGACTAGCATTGTTTGTCTGAAACGGTTTTATTCCACTACCGTCCTGTTCAGCATCGCCTTCAGCTTTGCCAGTTTGTCCATTCCCTCGTCCCTGCTCACTGTCGCAACGGCTTCTGCGTGCCCTCCCGCATAGACCAGTTCACCTTCAGGCATCTCTTCCAGGAATCGGCTCGGTTCGCACGGCATCCAGTCCTTGCCCCGTTTGCGGCGGCTGCAATAGCTGATCTGCAGGCTGCGTTCGGCTCGGGTAATGCCGACGTACATCAGGCGGCGTTCCTCCTCGATCTGCTTTTCGTCGCTGTCGCGGAATGGCAAAATTTCTTCTTCCGCGCCGACGATGAACACGTGCGGGAATTCCAGGCCCTTGGCGGCGTGCAATGTGGACAGCGAGACCGCATCCGGTTCCTGGTCCCTGCCCTCCAGCATGTTGATCAGCGCGACAGTCTGCACCATCTCGATCAGTGACTTCTCGTCCGCCTCGGCTTTGCGTTTGAGCCAGCCGATGAAATCCTCCACGTTCTTCCACTTGGTCTCGGCCTGGCGCGGGTCGTGCGAGTCGTACAGCCAGGTTTCATAATTGATCGCGCGCAGCAATTCGTCGAGCAATTCGCCGCACGGGTCCTTGTCTGCACGGTCCTGGATGCGGTTGATGAAGTTGCAGAACAGCATCAGCTCCTCGTATTGGCGGGCTTGCAGCTGATCCCGGATATGCGTTTCGAACGACGCCTCGAACAGGCTGATGTGGCGTTCCCCGGCGTAGCTGCCGAGCTTTTCCAGCGTGGTATTGCCGATGCCGCGCTTCGGCGTCGTGATCGCGCGGATGAAGGCCGGATCGTCGTCGGGGTTGGCGATCAGACGCAAATAGGCGGTGATGTCCTTGATCTCGGCGCGGTCGAAGAACGATGTGCCGCCGCTGACGGTATAGGGCACGCGCTGGGCGCGTAATTGTTCTTCGAAGGCGCGCGACAAATGGTTGCTGCGGTACAGGATCGCGTAGTCGGCAAAGCGCGTGCGATGCTCGAACTTGTGCGACATCAGCCTCATCACCACGCTCTCGGCCTCGTGCTCGTCGTCGCGCGCCGCGTAGATGCGTATCGGATCGCCGATGCCGTGGTCGCTCCACAGCTTCTTCTCGAACACCTTGGTGTTGTGGTTGATCAGGTGGTTCGCCACCTTGAGGATGCGCTGCGATGAGCGGTAGTTCTGCTCCAGCTTGATGACGCGCAACCCGGGGTAGTCGTTGCGCAGGTTGTGCAGGTTCTCGATGCTGGCGCCGCGCCAGGCGTAGATGGACTGATCGTCATCGCCCACCACGGTCAGCGCGGCGCGCATGTCGGCCAGCAGCTTGATCATCTGGTACTGGCAATCGTTGGTGTCCTGGTATTCGTCCACGAGCAGATAGCGCAGCTTCAGCTGCCAGCGCAGCAGCGCTTCGGGATGCTGCTTGAACAGCACCACCGGAAGATGGATCAGGTCGTCGAAGTCCACCGCCTGGTAGGCGCGCAGCGTTTCCTGGTAGCGTGAGTAGACACGTGCATGGACTTTGGTTTCGTTGTTGTCGGCGATTTCAGAGGCCTGTTCCGGCGAAATGAAGGCGGATTTCCAGTTCGATATCTGCGTCTGCATGTCGCGGATCTCCTGCTTGTCGGCGGAGTTGGACAGATCGCTGAATATCTTCCAGGTATCGCTGCTGTCGAAAATCGAGAACTGCGGTTTGTAGCCCAGCAGTTTGGCTTCGGCGCGCAGGATGTTCATGCCCAGCGAATGGAAGGTGCTGACCACCAGGCCTTTGGTGCTGGTGTCTTTCAACAGCTCGCCGACGCGTGTCCGCATCTCGTTGGCAGCCTTGTTGGTAAAGGTGATCGCGGCGATGTTGCGCGGCTCGTAACCGCATTCGTTCACCAGATAGGCGATCTTGTGGGTGATGACGCGCGTCTTGCCGCTGCCCGCGCCGGCAAGCACCAACAAGGGGCCGTCGAGGTGGGTCACCGCGTCGCGCTGGACCTGGTTGAGCTTGCTTAGCATACGGGGAGACCTGACATACGGGGATGCTTGATTTTCGGAAGTACCGGGGAAGAAGTGTTGCGCAAGGCCGCTATGATACCAAAGCTGGCCGACCTCGATCAGGTCGATATTTCCTGTCTGCGCCTGCCGGGGCGGAAATACGAGGTGTTGTCGTAATATGCCGGATCGGCATTGTCCACCGACCAGCCAGGGATTCCAAGCAACGGCACCGGGGCAAGGTCGCGGGTGCTGCGGCAGTGTTCCGGCACGGCGAGATAGTCTGCCAGCAGGCGGTCCAGATGCGCCAGCTGCCGCGCCAGCGGCCAGCCGAAGAACGCGGGTTCCACCGCCAGCAGCAGCCCTTGCCCGGTCATGCCGACATAGGGTTGCAGTGCCTTCTCGTACAAGCCATGGCCGAACAGATAGAAGCCCATCGCTTGCCGGCCTGATTGTGGCCTGACCTGTTCGCGCCGCTGCCAGAACAATTCCTTCCACCTGAAGTCGCGCAGCAACCCGGCCAGGCCGGCATCGGCACCAGAATTCGCATTGGAGTAGGCCACGATCACGCCGGATTCATCGAACAGCGTACTGACGTCGCGCACCGCTCCGCGCCCGGTTTGGCCTGGCGCAGTTTCCCCGGTCAGCGCATCGTAATGGCGTGCATTGATCGCGGCCTTGGCCCCGGGAAATGTCATCCATACCAGTGCATTGAACAGGTCATGCCAGTTGTTTGCGCGCGTCGGTACTTCTCCCCTGAGGTAGCAGCGCGGTTCATATTGGGCCTCGAACGGCAGCTTGCCGCATTGCTGCGCCACGAAACACAGCGGCGCCCCGCTCTGCACAGTGATAGACGGCTGACGAACTGCAAGCAGCGCATTGCAATCCTGCACGGCCGGAAACTTGCCGGCTTCAAGGCCGGCAAGCTTCGGATGCAGCGGCGCTAACAGCGGCGACTGCAGCAGAGCGTCCCTGTTCCATTCCGGGGCTTGATTCATGCGCATTTGTCTGTGGAGGGCGAAACCGTCAAACCAGTTCCTGATCAGGGACTGACTTTGACCGGCAAGCCAAGCTTGCCTATGCGATCGGCGAAGACTTGCAGCTGCTCTGCGGAAAGAGCGCACAGGCGCGGCGCTTCCGCCTGCAGCGAGGGCCGTGCAAGGCTGTAGAGCAGCACGCCCTGCGGCTTGTGTCCGTCGCGCATCAGCGCCTCCAGGAATTCGAGATAATAGTCCTCGTCCTGACGCGGTGGCGCTTCGCCGTCGAGCGCGAACCAGCAGGTTTGCAGCCAGGTCGGGCAGCATGCGATCGCGGCGGCGAGATTGTCGCGGACCTTGCCCATGCTCATCCGGATGTCATTGATACGCTGCATACCCGCTACGCTGGCGCGATCCAGCTTGAACCACACTTCGCCGTTTAGTTTCGCGATGTCGCGCAGTCCTTGCCGGACCTGGTTGCGGTACAGCAGGCTGCCATTGGTGATCAGTATGGTTTTCACTGCATCGGGCAAAGCGACCTCCCCGCGCACTCGGGCGACCAGTGCGATGATCCGGGGAAATTCTGCCGCGCTGGTCGGCTCGCCGTTGCCGGATAGCGCGATGTCGTTGATGCGCCTGGCATCTTCCGGGACACGGCTGCGCATGAAATCGCCATGCAACAGCTCATCGAGAAAACCGCGCAGCTCGGTTTCGAGAACAGTCATATCCACCTGCGGCGCGGCGCCGCGGGTCAAGCCGGGAACCTGGCAGTAGATGCAGCGCCAGTTGCAGGCGTTGTTGGTATTGAGGTTGATGCCGACCGAGACACCGCCGGCACGGCGCGACACCACCGGATAGACATAGCGCAAAGCCGCGCTGCCGCGGTCATGATTGGTTACGCTGAGTATTTTGTCGGTCAAGGAAGCCCCTAATGATCCTTCGTCCCCGTCTTGCCTGGAACTCTGGATCTGGTTTCGCTCAGGATTTTCCGATGGGCAGATATTTCGCCGGATCCACCGGCTTGCCCAGCAGCCGGATCTCGAAATGCAGCTCGACCCGGTCCGCATCGGTGTTGCCCATCTCGGCGATCTTTTGCCCGCGCGTGACACTCTGGCCTTCCTTGACCAGCACCTTGTCGTTATGCGCATAAGCGCTGAGATAAGTCTTGTTATGCTTGATGATAATCAGCTTGCCGTAGCCGCGCAGCCCGCTGCCGCTATAAACAACCTTCCCTGCCGCGCTTGCCAGGACAGGCTGGCCGAGCTTGCCGGCAATATCGATGCCTTTGCGATTGGCGGACTCGGAATATTGGGCGATCAATTTTCCCTGGGCTGGCATGCCCCATTCAATTGGTGCATCCTCGCTGTCGTCAGCGGTGTCGTCCGTTCTGTCATTGGATTTTGAAGTGTATTCTGATTTTGCGATCGTTGTGGCAACCGGCTGGGCCGGTTCCTGAACTTTGTCGATCTGCGCCATCGCAGCCTCGCTGTAGGGATATTTCACCAGCCTGGGTTGATCCTTGACTACAGGCTCGGCCGGCTTGCTATCGGCTGCTTCACCGGCACGGGCGGAAGACATAGTCCTGCCCGGAAACAGGCGGATTTCCTGCCCTATGGAAATCAAACCGGGATCCTTGATGCCGTTCAATCCAGCCAGCTCGTGATAATCGAACCCGTAATTGAAGGCGATGCTGTACAGCGTATCGCCTTTTTTCACGATAATTGATTCTGGCCGCCAATCCTTTTCGCGCCTGTCCTTTTTGTATTTTGCGTCCGCGGCAGTTCTTTTTCCGTCCACGCTACGATCGACAACGGGAGCACGGTGCCCCTTGGAGGCGCAGGCTGCAAATACAAAAGTCATCAACAACAGCGTTCCCAGATGAATCGGTTTCATGCTTTTCCTATCAACAGCGGTACGAACTTCACCGGTTCCAGCCGAGTTTCGCGAAATCCCGCCGCATCGCGTTCAACCAGATACAGCCATTGTTCCTGCGCTCCGACCGGCACTACCATTCTACCACCTACCGCTAGCTGCTCCCGCAGCACTGCAGACAGTGATGGTGCGGCGGCAGCCAGGATGATGCCGTCAAACAGCCCGGCATCGGGCAACCCCAGACTGCCGTCGGCATATCGCACCGCGACGTTGCGTATCTTCAATTCGCGCAACTGTTTTCTCGCACGCTCATACAGAGGCTGGATACGTTCAAGGGTAAAGACCTCGCGAGCCACCTGCGCCAGCACTGCTGCCTGGTAACCGCAGCCGGTGCCGATCTCCAGCACACGGTCAAGCGGCCCGCCGCCGCGCAACACTTCCAGCATGCGCGCGACGATATATGGCTGGGATATGGTCTGGTTGAAATTGATCGGCAGCGACACGTCATCATAAGCCCGGCTTGCCAGTGCCTCATCGACGAACAGATGGCGCGGCACTTCGAACATTGCGGCCAGCACTGTTTCATCCTTGATACCCTGCTCGCGCAGCCTTTCGATCAGGCGCGCACGGGTGCGCTGCGAGGTCATGCCGATCCCGCTAAGACTCTTGTTCATTGAACTGGATTCAGCCAACCGCGCACAGCATCGAGCTGGCTGTATTGGGTGAGGTCTATTTGCAGCGGCGTGAGCGCGACCCGCTGCTGCGCAACTGCGTGAAAATCAGTTCCCTCTCCCGCGTCCTGGGCCTTGCCGGCCGCTCCTACCCAGTACATGGTTTCCCCATGGGGGTTGCTGGTCTTGACCACCGGCTCGGCTTTGTGGCGCTTGCCGAGGCGGGTCACCTCCATGCCTTGCAATTGATCGTGAGGAACATCAGGTACGTTCACATTCAGCAGCCAGGGGTGGCTGTGCTTCTGTTCGGCAAAGCGTTGCACCAATCCGCTGGCAACCCTTGCAGCGGTCTCGTAATGTGCAAACTCCCTGCCCACCAGCGAAACCGCGATCGAGGGAATGCCGAGCAGAAATCCTTCCATCGCGGCCGCCACGGTGCCGGAATAGATGGTGTCATCGCCCATGTTCGCCCCCGCATTGATGCCGGACACTACCATATCGGGTTGTTGATCCAGCATGCCCGTGACCGCCAGATGCACGCAGTCGGTAGGCGTGCCATTGACGTAATAGAAACCGTTGGCGGCGCGGCTCAGCTTGAGCGGGCGATCCAGCGTGAGAGAATTGCTCGCACCGCTGCGGTTACGCTCGGGAGCGACTACCACTACCTCGGCGATCCTGGCCAGATGCTCGGCCAGACAGGCCAGGCCGGGCGAAAAATAACCGTCGTCATTGCTGATCAGAATACGCATCTGGGGTTGGAATTTGCCGTGGATGAACCTTCGCGATTGTGCCATAAGCGCATAATCATTTGTACCCCGTTAAAAGATCTCAGCCTTCCAGCGACACATTGCGTGTCTCAGGCAGGAACATCAAACCGATGAAGAAGGCTGCTGCCAGCAACCCAACCGGATACCACATACCCGACAAGGCATTCCCCGCTTTCACGCTGAGCAAAGTGATCATGAACGGCGACAGGCCGCCTATCCAGCCGGCACTGAGATTGTGGGGCAAGGCCACTGCGGTGTAGCGCGTGCGGGCCGGGAACAGCTCGGCCAGCATCGCTGTTTGCGGCCCGGTGATCAGACCAACCGCAACGACGGGGATCAGCAACAGCAAAAAAATCATCAGCCGGTCGGCCTGTTGGGGGTCTGCCTGCTCGGTCCAGCCTTCCGCCTTTAACATTTCTCCGAGTAACTCCGGTTGATAGCCGGCCACCACACTTTTGCCGATATGCACCTGAGTGACACCCGATTTCTGGGCAGAATTCAGCGTGTATGAGACGCCCATTTCAGCAAGCAATTGCTGGTCGCGTTCGCAATTGTTGTGCGGCGCGGTAAACGGATCGTAGGAGCAGGATAATCCCGATACCACCACCGGCACCTCGCGATTGAAACGCTCCAGCGCAGGGTTGCCATAATGCATCAGCCCCTTGAATACCGGCAAAATAGCCAGACTGCCGAGCAGCAAACCTGCCAGCAGCACCGGTCTGCGCCCGATCCGGTCCGACAGCCAGCCGAAGTAGACGGTCAGCGGAAACAGCACCAGTGTGCTGAGCATCACCAGCGACGAGGCGGTTTGTGGGGCTAGCCTGACGACACTTTTCAGGTACACGTTGGCATAGATCTGGGACGCAAAGAACAGCAGCGAACCGCCCGCGGAAACGCAGAAAAACAGCAACGCCATGCGTCCCAGGGTGTGCGGATTACTCAGGCATTCGCGCAGCGGCGTCCCGGACAGGGCGTGCTTTTCGCGCAGATGCAGGAACACCGGCGATTCGTACATGTTGATACGGCTCCTGATCGACACCAGCAACAACACGATGGATAGCAGGAACGGAACGCGCCACCCCCAGGCCTGGAAATCCCCGGCACTCAATAATGCTTGCAACAACACAATCTGCAGCGTGGACACCAGGATGCCCAGCGGGCCCATCAATTGCAGCACACTGGTGTAAACGCCGCGCTTGTTGTCTGGGGCATGCTCGGTAAGGTAGACCGCCGCCCCGCCGATCTCTCCGCCCACCGAGAACCCTTGCAGCAAGCGCAACACCAGCAACAGTGCGGGTGCCAGCATGCCAACCTGCGCATAAGTCGGCAGCAACCCGACAGCGAAAGTCGCCAATCCCATCAACACGATAGTCGCAATGAAAACCGGCCGGCGGCCATATTTGTCGCCCAGCGACCCGAACAATGCCGCGCCCAGCGGACGCACCAGCATGCCGACGCCGAATGTGGCAAGGCTCGCCAGCAGCGATGCGACCGGATTCTCCTGCGGAAAAAAAAGTGTGCTGAAATAGGTGGCTAGCGACGCGAAGGTCAGAAAATCATACCATTCCAGAAAAGTGCCGAAACAGGCCGCGATGGCGACCTTGCGCTGGATGGTCAAGGGATCGGGCGCTGGGAAATGATCGGCCATTTGAGTGGAAAACGAAATGTAAACAGCCAACTGATTTTTGAATTGCCCTCGATTTCATTTCCGGCAACCAAACAAAATGAAACATGGACTTCAGGCTACACAATCACACAACTCGCTGAATCAAACTGGTCGGGGCGAGAGGATTCGAACCTCCGACCACGTGCACCCCATGCACGTACGCTACCAGGCTGCGCTACGCCCCGAAGGCGCGGATTATAGCAGAGGGGACCCCACTAATGACAAATCATTCTCGCTGAAACCGTGAAGATACCCTCGAATTATTTTCCGGGAGCATGACATCCGCCACATTGATTAAGGGTGCGTTACGAACTACGCGGCCGGAAAAAAACAGCGTATGTTGATGGAGTGATCCGGTAATACGATGAATCTAATCCCAGCGATCGTCCCTGACCTGAACCATGCCGTTTTCGATTCTGACCGGGAAAGTGGCAGTCGGCTCGTAGGCTGGCGCAGACAAAGCTTCTCCAGTTCTGATTGAAAACCGGGCGCCGTGGCGCGGACAGACGATCTCGTCATTCTCCACGCAACCGCCGGTCAGCTTTCCGCCGTCATGGGTGCATACATCCTCGATCGCATAGAACGATTCATCCAGCTTGAACACCGCGATACCGGCGCCGTCAACTTCGACATGCACCGGCACTCCGGCGGAAATTTCTTCCGCCCTGGCCACGTCCACCCAACCGCTCATACCACTTCCACTTCGATGTCGGGTTCTATGGTTCGCGCAAGGTTGCCGATCGCGGACAGTGTCCCGGCCAATGAGCTCGGGCAGCTTCCGCATGCGCCAAAATAGCGGATGGACAGTACATTCCCTTCCAGCCCGACAATTTGCAGATCCCCGCCATCCGATACCAGGGCGGGCCGAACCTGCGCATCGAGCAATTTTCGGATCGCAGCCAGCCTGGGCTCGTCGTCGTCAAAGTTTGCGACATCTTCCGACGCCGGCTTCTGCGCGGCCTCCGCCTCCCTGATCGGCATGGCAATCTCGCGCACCAGTGTCGGCCAGTCCGCCGTGCCATCCTGGGTGACGGTGATCCATTTGTCCATGTAATAGACATTGACCACATGGGGTATCTCAAACAGCTTTGCGGCGAGCGGGTCGGAGGCGGCGGCTTCGGCGTTGCCGAATGAACAGGCTGTTCCCCAGGTCAATCTGTCTTTCAGTACAAACTTGACCGCGTTCGGGTTCGGGGTGTCTTCGATGTCGGCTATTTTAGGCATGGTCACTCACCGGATCGGCTTCGCCTTCAGTTGAAATCGATGATCCAGTCTGGTTTGGGTTCAACGCGGGATTCAGCGCCGCATGCAGCGTATGCCAGGGCAGGATCGCGCATTTGACACGCGACGGCAGGTCCTTTACACCGACAAAGACTTTCAGCTTGCCCAGATGGTTGTCCTGCCCGTCAGGATCAAGCGTTCCGGTCGCCATGCCCCTGAATTCCTCGACCATGATCTCGGCATCCTGCACCAACTTTCCCTTGACCGCGCCGGTCATCATCGAGGCCGATGCCTTGCAGATTGCGCAACCTTCGCCTTCAAAGGCGATAGCCTCGATTTTATTATCCGACACATTCATCGTCAGCTTGATGTGATCCCCGCACAACGGGTTATGCCCCTCCGCATGCCGGTTCGCCGCAAGTATCGAACCGAAATTTCTCGGCTTGCGATTGTGGTCGAGTATGACTTCCTGGTAAAGCTGGCGCATGTCGCTCATGAAAACATCTCCTGCACTTTGCGGATGCCTTCGACCAGTTTGTCGATCTCCCGTCTGGTGTTGTAAAAAGCAAACGAGGCGCGCGCGGTGGCCGGCACATGGAAGCGCTGCATCACCGGCTGGGCGCAATGATGCCCGGTCCGTATGGCAATTCCGTCGTCGTTGAGAATGGTGCCCACGTCATGCGGGTGCACCCCTTTGATTTCGAATGACAATACCGCGGCTTTTTTCGCGGCCGTGCCGATGATTCTGACACCGTTCAGCGCCGAAACTTCTCCCGTTGCATAATCCAGCAGTTGCTTTTCATAAGCCTCGATATTGGCCAGCCCGATACTGTTCAGGTAATCGATCGCAGCACCAAGCGCAATCGCGGCCATGATGGGCGGAGTGCCCGCTTCGAATTTGGACGGGATGACGTTGTAGGTGGTCTTTTCAAAGGTCACCGAAAGTATCATGTCGCCGCCGCCCTGGAAGGGCTGCATCTTTTCCAGCAACTTCGCCTTGCCGTACAGCACGCCGATGCCGGTCGGCCCGCACAGCTTGTGCCCTGAAAACGCGTAAAAGTCGCAATCCAGATCCTGTACATCGACGGGCTGATGGGGTGCGGCCTGGGCACCATCAAGCAATACCGGCACACCGTGCCGGTGTGCGAAGGCGATCATTTTCTTCACAGGATTGACCGTGCCGAGAGCATTCGACACATGGGTCAGCGCGAGGAATTTTGTCTTTTCATTAAACAGCGCCTCGAATTCATCGATGAGCAATTCACCGGCATCGTTCATCGGGATCACCCGCAGTATCGCGCCTTTTTCCTGCGCCAGCATCTGCCAGGGAACGATGTTGGCGTGATGTTCAAGGCCGGACAGGATGATCTCATCGCCTTTGCCGATGAAAGCCCGGCCGTAGCCGTGCATCACCAAATTGATGGCTTCCGTGGTGCCGCGCGTGAAGATGATCTCGCGCGATTCATGCGCTGTCAGAAAATGCTGCACCTTGACGCGCGCCGCCTCGTATTCCCTGGTGGCCAATTCGCTCAAATAATGCACCGCGCGGTGAATATTGGAGTGTTCCGCAGTCTGGTATTGCACGATGCGGTCGATGACGGCTTGCGGCATCTGGCTGCTGGCCGCATTATCCAGATAGACCAGCGGTTTGCCGGAAACTTGCAGGCCGAGTATCGGAAAATCGGCCCTGACTTTCTCGATATCAAAACGGTCAAAATTCATGTTTTCAGCCTTCATGTGCCTAACCCGCCCATACGTTCCAATATCGTTTTGCTCAGTGCCTCAACCAGCGCCGGCACGGGTATTTTGGCGATGATCTCCGCGGCAAAGGCATGGGTGAGCAGATTCCGCGCACGCTCTTCGGTAAGTCCCCGGCTCTTGAGAAAGAAAAGTGCGCCGGCGTCGATTTGGCCAATGGTCGCGCCGTGCTTGCAACTCACGTCATCATTGAAAATTTCAAGCTGCGGCTGGGTGTCGATGCGCGCCTTGCCGGAGAGCAACAGGTTGCGGCTGCTTTGCACCGAATCCGTCCCCGCTGCCCCCGTGTGCACGATGATCTTGCCGCTGAAAATCGCATGCGCCGAAGCATCTGCGATACATTTGTGCAATTGGGTACTCTTGCCTCGTGGAGCAGCATGGTCGACCTGAGTGTGGGTATCGGCTATCTGGCGACCCGCAACCAGGGCCAGCCCGTTCAGATGCATCTCGGCGCCTTCCCCTTGCTGCACGATATGCAATGCATGGCGCGAAACGCGCGCACCGAAAGCAAGCGATGTCGCCGAGTAAACGCTGTTTTTACCAACTTCAACCGTACAGTGGCCTATGTGGAATGCATTCTTGTCTTCCCGCTGCACCCGTATATGCTGCAACTGTGCATCGTTTTTCAGAACCACTTCAGTCACTGCATTGGTAAAATACGTTCCGCCTTCTAACCCGACCCCGCCTTCCACAACATAGTCTTCTATCACCGTGGCGCGACTAAACGGTTCCACCACCACCATATTGCGTGAATAGATGGCGGATGAAACCTCGCGCTTGCTGGCAACATGCAACAGCTGGATCGGCCTCGCCACTTCACCCGTCACATGAACCCAGGAACCATCCTCAAAGAAGTTCGTGTTCAGGGCGACGAATGCATCCTGCTTATATGGGGCATACCGGCCGAAACTGGACTCGACCTGCCGGTCGCCAAGACGCTCGGCAAGCGATGTCACCACCACGCCTGCACCCGCATGTTTCAAATCTGAAAGTTCGGCGGCATAGCAGCCGTCGACGAAGACCAAGCGGATCGCGCCGGGAATCAACCATTGCCTGATGTCATCCAGTGTCAGCCGGGCAAAAGAATCAACCGGTTGAAAGCCGTGCAGGTACAGCTGGGATAAATCCGTGAAGCGCCAATCATCATGCCGGACCGAAGGAAAGTTCAGGGTTCTGGCATGCGCCAGCGCTTCCACGCGGATATTTTCCAGCCAGCCGGCAGATTTGACGGTCTTGCCGAGCAACAGCTGCTCGAAGCATTGTTCCCGGGTGAGATTTTTCGGGGTTAGATTCACGCTGCCGCCCTGAGCCAGTCGTAGCCGCGCGCCTCCAGCTCCAGCGCGAGTTCCTTCCCGCCGGTTCTGACGATGCGCCCGCCATCCATCACATGCACATAATCCGGCACGATGTAGTTCAGCAGGCGCTGGTAATGGGTCACCATCACCACGGCATTGTCGGAAGAGAGCAGGCTGTTCACGCCTTTTGCCACGATCCTCAATGCGTCGATGTCCAGACCCGAATCTGTTTCATCCAGTATCGCAAGTTTGGGTGCCAGCACTGCCATTTGCAGAATCTCATTGCGCTTCTTTTCGCCGCCGGAAAAACCTTCGTTGACGCTGCGGCCGAGAAAGCTGGGATCCATTTCAACGACTTTGATCTTTTCCTGGATCAGGTCGTCAAATTCGAGCGGATCGAGTTCCTCCAGCCCGCGTTCAGTCTGAAGGGTGTTGTAGGCCAGACGCAGCAATGCGCTGTTTGATACGCCGGGAATCTCGACCGGGTACTGGAACGCCAAAAAGATTCCCGCCCTGGCTCGCTGTTCCGGTTCAAGCGAAAAAAGATCTTGGCCTTCGAAACTTGCCTGGCCGCCTGTTACGGTGTAATCGGGATGTCCCGCCAGTACCTTGGAGAAGGTGCTTTTGCCCGAACCGTTGATACCCATGATGGCGTGTACTTCACCCGCCCGCACGGTGAGATCAACACCCTTCAATATCTCAACCCCGCCGACTTCCGCCTTGAGGTTCTTGACCTCCAGCAATACCTTGCTTGCCTTGTTAATCACCCTACGCTCCCTTCAAGTTTAAGGCCGAGCAACTTGGTTGCCTCGACCGCAAATTCCATCGGCAGATGCACAAACACATCTTTGCAAAAGCCATTGATGATCATAGAGATCGCTTCTTCAGAACCGATCCCGCGCTGGGCGAAAAAGAACATCTGATCCTCGCCTATCTTGGAAGTCGAAGCCTCGTGCTCTATCGTCGCCGTGGTGTTCTGCACGTCTATGGTCGGAAAAGTATTTGCAACGCAACGGTCGCCGATCAGCATCGAATCGCACTGAGAATAATTCCTGGCTCCGGTCGCGCGGCTGCCGACCTTGACCAGCCCCCGGTAACTGTTGTTCGAGCGTCCGGCGGATATTCCCTTCGCGATGATCTTGCTTCTGGTGTTCTTGCCGATATGGATCATCTTGGTGCCGGTATCGGCCTGCTGATGATTGTTGGTGACGGCGACAGAATAAAACTCACCCACGCTGCCCTCGCCGAGCAGGATGCAGCTAGGATATTTCCAGGTGATCGCGGACCCGGTTTCCACCTGCGTCCAGCTGATGTGGCTGCGCGCACCGCGACACGCACCGCGCTTGGTGACGAAATTATAGATCCCGCCGAGCCCCTGCGCGTCGCCGGGATACCAGTTCTGCACGGTG